>CANHPZ010000162.1 GCA_947462725.1 Flavobacteriales bacterium | reverse complement strand
GAGTCAGCAACAGGCAAAATCCGTGTGCTTCTAATACCCGGTGTAGTTCAAAACGATTACACGAACAAACTAGCGTAAGTTCTTCGACTCAAAGTACAAGGGCAGCAACTGGCTTACCGATGGAATGCGGATTACTTGGCCGGAAGGGCTAAGTAAGTAGACGGCAATAGGAGCGTTTTGTTTAAGCTCGTATTCCAGCATGCTCTGTCGGCAAGATCCACATGGAGTCACGGGATCGCCCGATGTAAATGTTGCAGATGATGCCGTAATGGCAATGGCTGTTATAACTATTCCGGGGAAATTAGCGCCCGCAGCAAAAATGGCAACACGTTCGGCACAAAGTCCACTGGGATAGGCCGCATTCTCTTGGTTGTTGCCTTGGATGGTGCGACCGTCTTCCAATAGTACAGCAGCTCCTACATGGAAGTTGGAGTAGGGGGCGTAAGCTCGGTGCATGGCCTCGATACTCGACTGCAGTAGCAATTGAATTTGGGGAGATAGTTCCTCAGCCGATGCATATCGCTCAAAAGCAAGATGAATGTGCAGAGGTTCCATGAGTTGATTGGTTAATGGGGTAATTATTTGCTTTGCAGCAACGCTACAGCATAGGCTACGACTCCTTCTTCGCGGCCAATGAAGCCCATCTTTTCATTGGTAGTAGCCTTTATAGAAATATCGTTGATGTTTATATGGGCATGTTGGGCAATAGCAGATTTCATTGCATCCACATGTGGCATAATCTTCGGTTTTTCCAATACCAAAGTGCAGTCAATGTTGTTGATGGCCCATCCGGCCTCGTCAATGAGCTGCACTGTGCGGCTCAATAATATTTTGGAGTCGATGTTCTTGAATTCTCCCTGTGTGTCGGGGAAATGATAGCCAATATCACGAAGATTGGCGGCACCTAATAAGGCATCACAAATGGCATGCAGTAACACATCGGCGTCGCTGTGGCCTAAAGCACCTTTTATGTGATCCAATTGAATGCCCCCAAGCCAAAGCTCACGGCCTTCGACCATCTGGTGGACATCGAATCCAAAGCCAACACGAATTTTCATACGGGAATTAATTACTCGGTGGGTTCTTCATCGTTTCCATCACCTGCTCCCAACGCAAATCGCATGGTGAAGCGAAGAGTATTCGCCAGAGGGTTTTGTTGCGTAGTACTGATGAGGTAAGACATGTCAATGGTCAATACCTGATATTTCAATCCGGCACCTAAAGTGATGAACTGACGATTTCCTTTCGTGTAATTCTCATAGAAATACCCGGTACGGAAGGCGAATTGTTGGTCGTACCAATACTCAAAACCACCACCGATGTTTATCTCGCGCAATTCTTCTTTAAAGACAGTTCCGGGGATGATGTTGCCTTCGTTATCGACATCGCCGGGAGCATCATAGAATGACTGAACCATACCGGTTGCAACACCCACATCGGGGTTCATTCCTGCCAAGATACTGTCTCCGTCTATAGAATAGCGGGGTGGTGTTGGCACCAATAGTTTATTGAAATCAACCAAGGCAGTTACCTGATTGTATTTGTCGAGATCCACGGTAAAGGCCGTACCCAATTTCAAGTTGGTAGGAATGAAATCACGCTTGTCGCTATTGGTATAGCGCATTTTGTTGCCTACGTTGCCGATGTTGGCACCGATATTCAGTCTTGCGTCGCGACCATTTACCTGCAAGCGCTTGTTCGTGTAGAATACGCTTACATCAGCAGCTACGCCCATTCCAGGACGGCTGTCGGCACCAAGCACATTTTGACCGCCTGTGAGATTTGAATAAATGTAACGAATAGCAATACCTCCACTTAACACTTCGCTGAACTTTTGACCGAACGACATGTCGAGCGAGAATTCATTGGGTTTGAAGTCGCGTATTTGAGTGCCTACCTCGTCGGTGAATGTGATGTTTCCCAGAGTAAAATAGCGCAAAGCACCACCGATAGTTTGATTTTTAGAAACGCGTTTGTATCCGCTGAGATAGGCCAGGCTCATGTCGTTAACAAGGGCGCGAAGCCAAGGCGAATAAGAGAGCGAAAGTTCCACGTCTTCTTCTACGAAAGCTAATTTGGCAGCATTCCAGAATGTGGCATTGGCATCAGGACTTAGCGCAACGCCGGCATCTCCCAATGCACCGGAACGTGAGTCTGGACTTATCTGAAGAAATGGAACCGCTGTAGTAATGGTATTTAACTGCCAGGTACTGCGTTGCTGATCGTTGTTGTTCAGCTGAGCAAATGTGCCTGAGGTCAATATTACTAGGGCTATAATTAAGCCTAATGACTTTCGCATGTTAGTCGTTTTCAATGAGATTGCAAATATACGCATGTAGGTTAGGTAATTTATTTCAATATGACGAGCTTCTCAAATTGCTCTGCGGTTTGTCCGTCTTCATTCCTCACTTCAAGGTGATATACATATACGCCTTTTCCGATGCGGTCTCCGAAGTCGTCGGTTCCATCCCAAGCGATAGGGTGTGATCGGAAACCATCTTGTAGCACTTGTTGTTCTATTGTTTTTACGAGTTTACCGCTGATAGTGAATACTTGAATGCGCACATCCAATGCAGTGCACACTTGATTGTGTTCGAAGAAGAAGTCGGTATGCGTCGTAAAAGGGTTGGGATAATTGAGCACGTGGTCTAAAGCGATGGCGCTATTCGCAGCTACCACGAAATCGAGAGAAGAGTTGGATGAGTTGTTGTGTACATCCCATGCTTTGAGCGAAATGCTGTGATTACCTTCCGATAATTCAGGTAGCTGATAACGCACCTCGCCGCTTTTGTAAGTGTCGAGGTCCGTTTCATAAAACTCATTGAGCACGATGGGATTTTGTGAGTCGTTGTCGAGAATTGCTGTGAGGTCGTGTCCGATTCCATTTCCCACAGTGTTGATGCCGTTTTCATCTTTCAAGCGTGCAAGGAAGATGGGGCGTGTGTCACTCAAACCGCCAGTTACGAAAAGGGTGTCGTTGAGGTAGAGTGAAATTTCGGGACCAACCGTATTGAGCTGCGCTCCATCGAGCGAGCCACCGATGCGAAAGTCTTGCGAGTATCCGTGGGCATCTAAGTTGCCGGCGACGGAGTAGTAGCTCACTCGCGCTGAATCAATCGTGTAATTGATGTCATAAGGCACAACAAACTGGAAGCTGAAATCGCCACCTGTAACGCTTGCCTTTCCTTTGAAAATGTTTTTGTTGAATACATCGTATTGCTGCACCACGCCATTGTTGCCGTCATAATCATTGTTTTGCGTGTACACTCGCGTGAGCTTATCGAATACTGTAGGGTAGACGAAACCAGTATAGCTCGAGAGTTTATTGCCTTGTGCATCGGCAACATATCCGGTGAACTCAACCTCCTCGAGTGCTTTCAAGTTTTCGGTAAAAGATTCGATAGGCGTGCCATTGATTGCAGTGGTAACTACATGGTACTTAGGATAGGTAATCTTCAGGGCCGGGTCGCCGAGGAGGCTGAAGTTTGGTTTGCTGCTATTGGTAGGATTTACACCATTTTTTGTAAGCATGTTTATCATACCCAGGCTGAGGTTGGCGATGTTTTCTTCCTCCAATGCCACATCATAAAATGACAGGTCCATTTCCATGTTGGATCCGGCGAACACTACACGGGTTGTTGTGAGCATGGCAATAGCACCGCCGTTGGGATTCATGACCAGAATTTCCCCGGCCGTGTTAAATCCTGGATCATCATAACGGGCCAATTCGCAAGTAGCGGTTAAGAAAACTGGCAGTCGGTATTTGTTGGTCCAACTGCTGATGGTGTTTAAATCGAGAATGCGCTCATGCGCCCAACCGCGCTCACCGCCGTGTCCGAGATAGGTGACCAGAAGCGATCCGTTTTGAACACGGTTGCGAATGGCTTCTTCACCTTCCGGGTATCGTTCGCCGCCGGGTGTTGATTCCTGCTTGTAGGCATCCATATAAATCTTCACCACATCATATTCCGGATGTCTGTCCTTTACAATACCGGACAGCTCATCGGCATCGCTGAGGTGGATTTGTTCGGTAGGACCTCCATTCCCGTCTTGGTCATCCGACACGAACGTAAGAATGTTGCGCCAAGCGCCATACGGTGATTGGGCTTCATCGCCCAAACAACTGGCGCCGCCGGTGTTGGACGTGTTTTGTGCAATATATGCTTTCACTTTTTCAATGTATCCTGCGCCTTCTGCTGCATCTGATGCGGGGATTCTGCCCACACCTGCGTCGAGCAGATTGGTTGCGCTTTCATCATCATCATCGCTAAGAAATACAAAGTAGTCATCGCTCACGGCAGACCAAGCAGGGCTGAGTGATTCGTCGGTTTCGTAGATGATTGCATTCGCTCCACTAAATGCACTGTAGCCTTTGTTGTTCCCGAAATCACCATCGCCAAACATCAACAGGTTTTCGGGCATTTGATCAGTAGCTCCATTTGCGCGGTCATAGAGCATTTTCATCAGCATGCGCACGGCGGTCACATCGGGGTTTCCGGAGGAAAATTCATTGAATATTTCCTCTTGCGAAACAACGACTGCCGTAGTGCCAAGTTCGCTATGGATTTCGGCCAGGGATTGAGCAGATTCGCGGTGTGCAGGGGCGCTCACAATCACTAAATCTATGTTGCTAAGGCCATGTAAATTCTGATTGATGACTTGTCCTTTGGGACTCGGTATAAGAAAGCCGCTATTTGCGAATGCAATGAATTCGCGCTGCTGGTCTGTACTCACCTTCCAATCGGCACTGCTGCCACTGATGTTGAAGTTGATTTGAGATGGTTCAATGTAATTGCTGATGTCCCAAATCCGCGATACGGAAGAGGCATTGCCCAAAACGAATTGCCCAACATTTCCCGAACCTACACTGGTGGTATCGCGAAATTTCAATTGAGTGCCTGTCATGCTGAGGGATCGAGTAGCGTTAACGCGTAAATAGTCGACCCAGCCGAGCACCTCGGCAGTATTGCTGTATTTATTGAAGTCGAGTTCTACGGTTATGGATGATCCTGTTGGATTGAAACTAATTATGGCATTGTTTGCAGCGGCTACGGCAGATAACACACCATCGCCGGTAGTTACTTGGTTCGTTGATGCGCTAAGGCCTCCGGTTGCTATCGTCCAGTTGCTCGAGCCACCGGGAGAACGCACGGCAAGTCGGGCTTCGAGCATGGCAGACGAAGTGCTAATCAAATTAGGGAAATTGAAGCTATAGCTTCCTGAAGTATTGATGTCGTATTGTTCTCCGTAAAATTCACGGCCGGTCTTGCCGATGTTGTAGATATCGGATTCTATGTATTGAAAATCCTGAAAAGAAGAGATGGTGTGGGTCTCAGGTAAGTCGGAGGAGGCGGCCTGAGTGATGCGTTTAGGCTCGAGGTCGTCGATACGCAGGAAATAGTAGGCAGAATCGGAGTAATAATGTTTGGTGTGTGTCCAACGGTTTTTTCCTGTAGTTGCTTCTGCGTTCAATTTCCATG
>CANHPZ010000161.1 GCA_947462725.1 Flavobacteriales bacterium | reverse complement strand
GTGAAAGACTTGTTTGTCTTCGATCGCAATGGCGGGAAGTTTAGCGTGTTTGTGAATACCTCGAGCACTCCGGGCACATACGATTATCGGTATACCCAAGCATACAATGACGCTTTTCCTGTTGGCTTGCGCAACTGGGTATTGCTACGCGATATGAATTGCGATGGTAAGGAAGATATCTGCGCTAACTCAGGGAGCGGATTCAAGATTTACCTCAACACATCTACTACAGAACTTTCATTCGACACAACGGTGAACCCCAACATTTTGGCGCTCTACGAATGGGATGGATCGCAACCACTCACCTCAGGCGTGTTTTGTATATCGCCCGACATTCCAGCCATTGACGACTATGATGGCGATGGCGACATGGACATGTGGAGTTGGAATGAATTCAGTTCGGCGCTTTATTTCTACAAGAATATGGCCGTTGAAAATGGCGACTGCGGTGTTGTCGACTTCAAGTGCAGAAACCGCTGCTATGGCATGATGGGCGAAAGTACCGAGAGCTTTACGCTTCAATTGGGTGAGAACTTCTTTTGCGATTTCAATGTCATCAACCCACGTGGCGACGAAGGTCCACTGCGCCATACCGGCGGCACAACAAGCATGTACGACTTGGACAACAATGGACTCAAGGATCTCATCATCGGTGATGTGAGCGCTAATAAGGTTGTGGCTGCCATGTTGGTTGAATCAAGTACGGGGCAGGATAGCGTTGCGTTTGTTCACTATGATTTTCCGGTCGCGTTCGGTGCAGGAATCCCTACCGATATGATCACCTTTCTCGGGAGCTTCATAATCGATGTCAACAACGATGGTGTTCGCGATTTGGTCATCAGTCCTAATGCGGAAAGCGATGCCGCCGATCAGCAAAGCCTGTTGTTGTATATCAACGAAGGAACAAATGAATCGCCCTCTTTTGCCGAAGTGCAAAGAAACTTTTTACAAAGTGAAATGATTGATTTAGGAGCAGGGGCATACCCGGCATTGGGAGATGTGGATGGCGACGGACTCACAGACATGGTCGTCACCAACCGCAAGCGTTTTGCTTTGGGCGACACCTATACCTCGCGCTTACATTATTATCGTAACGTCGGCACTAGTGCAACTCCAAGTTTTGAGTTGGCCGATTCCAATTGGCTCGACATTCCTTCCTTGCAATGGCTAAATACGCATCCGACACTGGGTGATTTGGATGGCGATGGCGACAAGGAGTTGGTGCTGGGTGACCTTGATGGCAACCTGCACTTGTTTCTGAACACAAGCGCCGGTGGCGACGTGCTGTTTGAGCAAATACCTGCAGCACTATCGGATAGTAACGGCCAAACCATCGACGTTGGACAAAGCGCCACTCCACAATTGTTTGATGTGGATGCCGATGGGCTTAACGATTTGCTTATCGGATGCCTCAACGGCAATGTGGCCTATTATCACAATACCGGTTCGGCCGGTGCTGCGTCATTCACGTGGGTTGCCGATAGCTTGGGGCAAGCTGTTGCTGGCAGTCTGCTTGGAATTCAAGGGAAGAGTGTGCCGTGCATGATTCGCGATGCCGGAGGGCCAACACAACTGCTGCTCGGCACTGAAACAGGCCGCATCATGCAATTTGGCAACATCGATGGCAATCTGTCGGGCACTTTCGATTTGATCAGTGATGATTACTACCATATCCGCGAAGGTGCTCGCACTGCACCTGCGGCTGCCGATCTGAATGGCGATCAGATACACGACCTGGTCATTGGAAACACCGGAGGCGGATTGGCCTTGTGGATGCATCAGCCAACTGAAATCTCCGAGTTGAATTATGCTAATGAGGTGCAATTGTTTCCCAATCCGGCTTCAAGCGGCGTTTTCGTGGTGTTGCCTGAACAAGTGAGTCTGCCGCTCGAGTTGACGATGTTTGATCAGCAGGGCAGAACCATCAGCCGTCAGAGGCTCTACAATTTGCGCACGGAGATTCCGGTGGGTTCTCTCTCTAATGGCTGCTATGTGATGCACATGCAGTCGAATCAATTCGTAGCGAACAAACGACTGGTTATTCGCAAATGAGTCTAGCGCACGGGTAAGAACTTTCCTATTGGATTGAGCAAAGGTCCAAAGTTGAACGACTGTGCCATAGCGATTTCGCCATCTTGCGTCTTCGCCCAAAAGTAATCGAGGTCAAAAGGAATGATGTTGCCGTAATCGTCTTCCATTGGCTTCGCGGCAATCTTCAGGTGTAAATCGATGCTCGTTGTTTGCCCATTATTATCAGTTACGGAAAGCGTGTAGGCCGGCTGAGCTGCACGCAAGCTATCGCACTGTGCAGTGCTGAGCATCGTGCTGAACGACTCCACGTGTACCTTCTTGAACAAGATGAGTTGATTTTTCACAGCTACCGTATCGAAGCGTTCAACTTTCTGATTGCAAAAGCCCATTGGGTCGCATCCGTACAGTTCCAGGTTGTTGCCACCCGCAAAACGAACTTCCCAACTATCAGCCGGAATCATGTGATTGACCATCTTCACGCGACTCACCTCCAGGTGCGGAAATTCGAAAATCCCCGTGTAGCGCCACTCCATTTCATTGGTGAAGAATCGCGTGGAGAGGAAGCCTGTAAATCCTTCCATGTGAGTGATGTAGGGTTCTTCACTTCGACCAATGCCTGGTATTTCCAACAGCATCACCGTGCCGGTATGATCGGGGGTGGCCACGCCTACATACCAAATCTTCGCAGGCTCATCACTGCCTGTAAAAATCTCTATGCGCTTGCTTGAAGAAGCCAAAAGCTTGAGCATGTTGTCGCGCGAGGAATCACTCACGTTACCGCGAATGCTGATACGGTTGAAGGTTTTTAGCATGAGACTCACGGCATCTTCGCGAGCCAAGTACTTATCGTTGAGTTTCCACAAACGTTGACCTGGAACACGCTCCAGTGTGGCCTTTTGGCCCAAATGATCGGTGATAATTACCTTGGTTACTTGAGCCGTGTCTTGAATCGCGAAGTCGGTAAGGGGTTCATCAGCAATGGTGCTGGTGTGCGATTTAAAATAGATAACGCCGGCAACACCAGCCAACACCAGCAGCACAACTACCAGGATGAGATTCTTCTTCATGCTTTCTTATACAAATTGACAGTGGCGCTTGTCCAACGTTTTTTGCGCCACACAAACTGAATAATGCCGAACAGAAACACCACCAGTATAGGCAGAACGGTGTTCAGAATTTTCAAGGCACTGCGTGAGGTTTCAATTTTCTCGGCAGCCAACTTGCGCAGTTCAATGGTGCGTGAGCGCACACTGATGAGCGACTGGTCGTCGAGCAAGTAGTTCATACAATTCATCAAGAATTCCTTATTATCGAACAACACTCGGCGGAACTGTGGATCGTAGCCCAAAGCAATAGGCATAGGTTTTCCGCCTCGCATGTCTACCTCATTATAGGCAATATCGCCATCGGCAATCACAATCATTTTGGTAGGAACACTCTTCTCGCGATAAGCAATGTTCGGGTCCTTCTTGAGGGCATCCGGCGTTTGATCGCGAAACGCACTCGGGAATTTTCCTTCAAGAATCATGGCCATCGTGCGCTCCGGCGTTGTTCCGTTTTGGAAATACTCCTGACCAAATGAAAGCAGTTGCAAGTCGACACGCACAGGTGCGCGTAGTTCTTTCGACAATGGCGAACTCTTGAGCAATGGGATTTTAATCACATCGCTATTGGCATTTACGCTATCTAAACTTCCGGCAAATTCCATTTTGATGGGATCAAGATTGGCTGTTATCGGATGTGTGTTGTTGGATGATAGAATGAGCGGCGCGTAATAATTGGTGCGATCGGTATACGCACGCTGATTGCCCATCGGTCCGTTGTCGAGAATGATTGGCGCGCCTTGGAAGTCGATAATCAAGGAACGATTCAGGCGCACACCATATTCAAACAACATTTCATACACACCATTTTCGTTGCTCAAAGCCATGGTGCCTTCGGCATTGCGCAAGCTATCCATGTTGATCTTCAGCGCATCGAGCATCCACAATACTTTTCCGCCGTTCATCACAAATTGGTCAATCACGAAGCGATCCTTATCACTGATGATAGAGTCGGGGCCTGCCACCACCAATGCCGCATAGCGATTGGTGCGCATGGTCATGCCATCGGTCTTATCACTAAAAGCATTGATTTGAGAATCAATGCGCAATGGCTCCACGTCGTAGTTCTCGCGCAAACCAAAGATGAAGTCGGCGAGGTTGATGCCCGGAATCTCGCGGTGCCCGGTGAGGATGGCAATCGCTGGTTTGTCTTTACGGGTAATCTTGCGCAGTCCGTTGGCCAGTTCGTATTCTAGGTTGTTCACCGATGTGTTCACCATCAGTTCACTGGCAACCGGTGTTTCTGTCTTTAAGAATTGAATGGGATACTCGCGGCCCTGATATTCTACAATGGCTGCAGGCCAAATGAGCTTCGAAGACTGAGCGCCGTTTTCATTAAAGGAAATGTTGGAAAAACGAAGTCCTTTTTCATCCAACGCTTTAAACGTCTCATTGATAATTTTCTGGTCGCCGCTTTCATACGGATCGATAAACTCGTAATCAATTTGCCCGTTGCTGTAGTCGCGAAACTCATCCAAGCGCTCTTTGATGCTATTCTCCAATCGCTTGAACTCGGCGGGAAACTCGCCATGCAGATAGCATCGGATGAACAATTGATCATCGAGGTTGCCCAGCATTTCCTTCGTTGCCGGTGTGAGCGAATGACGCTTCTCCTCGGTAAGGTCAATTTTGAAAAAGAAGTAGGAGAGGAGGAATGCCGAAACCAGCACAATGGCCAGCGACAAGAACAGTTGAATGATATCGGAGCGTTTTCTTCCCATGCCGTTTTTACTCAAAGTAAATGAGTGTTCAAATTTCGTAAAACAAGGCCAACGTAGCAGGGTTAAAAAATGCTGACTTATTCAACGGATGTGTTCATCAATTGCTGGATGTAGGAATCTGCCATTGGCCCCTTATTCATGATGATATCGATGATGGAAAGTCCGCTCGCAAAAGGATGACGGTCACTAAACACCTGCGGATAACTTGGTGCCTCCGTCCACGAGTTGCCTGGCTCCCAGAGATACGTGTAGTCGCCTTCGCGATAATTCCAAGGTTCCTCGAGTGTGGTGATGTTCACTTCTACCTTACACGAGCGAGCCCACAGCAACGCTTCGGTATTGAGGTCAACCAGAAACGAAGATCGGTGCATCAACACACGTTCAAGAGCATCGAAGTAATGTTCGAAGTATGCAGCACGACCATAAGATGACCGCAAGGTGGCCAGATGCTGCTTGCGCCAACTATCGCCCGTAATGCGAATATCTTTCATCGGAGTCTTGACGCCCTTTTGCCCCTCCACCGGCACCGTGAGGCTCAGCTTGCCATTCACACCGAGAATATCGTAGCGGTTGCGGAAGGTCTGCTTCAAGTAGATTTCATTCGGATTAATCACCGGACGCTGCTTGCACAAGGCAAACCAATG
>CANHPZ010000160.1 GCA_947462725.1 Flavobacteriales bacterium | reverse complement strand
TTCATCGCGTCGGCGGTAATCACCATTTTGCACGAGCTGTCGTTGATGCGATCGGCCACAGCATTGGCGCTGAATCCGGCAAATACCACCGAGTGAATTGCTCCGATACGAGCGCATGCGAGCACGGCATAGGATAACTCCGGAATCATTGGCATATAGATGCACACGCGGTCGCCCTTGCCCACACCAAGCTTACGCAGCACATTGGCCATGCGGCATACTTCGGCATGCAGCTCCTTGTAAGAAATATGTCGTGAAATTTCTGCAGGGTCATTGGCTTCCCAAATGATGGCGGTTTGCTCGCCTCGCGCGGCCAAATGCCGGTCGATACAGTTTTCAGTAATGTTGAGTTCGCCGCCGATGAACCATTGCACATCAGGTTTCGTGAAGTTCCATTCCAGGGTTTTGTCCCAAGCCTTTCTCCATTGATAGTGCGATGCCACATCATCCCAAAATGCTTCGGGAGACTGCACGCTGAATTGGTAAGCCGCATCATATTCAGCGGCATTGGAGAGTTGGAACGGGTGTTTTGACATGGTTCTTTTGGCTTGCTACGAAAGTAATGACATCCGCTTTCCATTCATTTCACACTTTGCTGCCGCGCAAATGGAATTTGGGAATTAACTTTACCTCATGTTCTTTTCGATGAATAAAGCTGTCGTTTTGTTGTGCGCAGTGCTGCTGAGTTGCAGCGCATGGGGTATGCGTGTAACGTTTGATTATCGCGTTTTTTATGCCCCCGAGATTGGTCCTTATGCCGAATTTGTAACATCATTCGACGCTACTACCTTCAATCATCACGCTCTCGATTCCGGTTATGTGCAAGCCAATGCTGAACTTACCTTGGTGTTGTTGCGCGCCGGAAAAATTGTTGATGCGCGCAAGGTGAAGGTGGATGGCCCGCAGATCAAGGGTAACGATCGCGCTGATTTTCTATCGATTGAACGCTTCGTTGTTCCGGCAGGAAACTATGAACTCGAATTGGAAGTGCGTGATTTGAATGCGCCAACAGTCGCTCCTGAATCGCTCAAGCAAAAGATTGAAGTTGTAGTTCCTGGCACCGGAGTTTTCATTTCGGATATTGAGCTTGTGAGCGCCTATCGACCATCCTCCGATGCAAATGCATTTACCAAATCGGGTTACGACGTCATTCCGTATGTGAGCAATTACTATGGCACATCGCTCAACAGTTTGATTTACTACGCAGAGATTTACCGCACCGATAGTGTGTTTGGTGTAGGTAGTCCTTTTGTAAGTAGTATCTGTATTGTGAACATGAAGGACAACAGCGTGGAGTTTTGTAAGCGCATGAAGAAGGAAAAGGCTTCTGCTGTAGTGCCCATGCTGCAGACGCTCGACATTTCGGATGTGCCTGCCGGACAATACAAACTGCGCATCGAAGTGCGCGATAAGTCGAATGCTCTTGTTACCTTGAAGGAGCGCGAGTTCTCGCGCAACAAGGTGGCAGAGCTCCCGCAGCTCACTGATGTTGTGGCCTCCAAAGAAGTTGTCTCAATTTCCTTTGCATCGCACTATACCAATGCCGATTCATTGCGCGATATTCTCATGTATCATTTGCCTATTGCCAAAGATGTGGATCGTGATATCATTGATCGACAAGTGCCAAAAGCTGATTTGGCCATGCTGCAGAGTTTCTTTTATACGTTCTGGTGGAAGCGCAATCCTGAAAATCCGGAGGCTGCTTGGAAAGAATATGAGAAGAATATTCTCGTAGTAAAAGATAATTTCGAAACACGCATCAAGAAGGGTTGGCAAACAGAACGCGGACGCGTGTACTTGCAATATGGCAAACCCAATACACGCATCGTGCGCAACAATGAGGTGGATTATTGGCCCTTTGAGATTTGGCATTACTATGTAACTGATTCCAACTTGCACAACCGTCGCTTCTTGTTTTATGACACAACACTTATGGGCGACATGGACTTGTTGCACAGCGATGTTCCGGGTGAAACTAAAAACTTCAATTGGAAGGATATGGTTAGGTCGCGTCCGACAGGACTCAATATGAGTGATGCTTCGCGTCTTAATGCCAATCAGCGCACCGACCCCAACACGCGCGATGAAATCGAAAATCTGTGGTATAGCCCGCATTAATCTGAACAATGAAACGCATCGCAGTGGTCATATTGAATTGGAACGGGGAAAAATTCCTGCGACAGTTCTTGCCCGGTGTGGTGCAGCATAGCGAGGATGTGGCTGATGTAGTGGTGATTGATAATGCCTCCGATGATCAATCATTGGCGCTATTGCGAAGTGAATTTCCATCGGTGAAAATTGTTGAGTTGGATAAAAACTACGGATTTGCCGGCGGATACAATTACGGTTTGCGTGAAGTTCCCAATGAAATGTATGTGTTGCTCAATTCTGATGTAGAGGTTACTCCGCATTGGATTGAGCCCGTGATTGCCTTTATGGATGCAACACCGCGCATGGTCGCTTGTCAGCCGAAGATTTTGGATTTCCACCGCAAGGAATGGTTTGAATATGCCGGTGCTGCCGGAGGTTATATCGATAAGGATGCATACGCATTTTGCGCCGGTCGTGTGTTTTATGAATTCGAGAAGGATCACGAACAATACAACACCAACGAAGAGGTTTTTTGGGCCTCGGGTGCAGCCATGTTTATTCGTCGTGATGTTTGGATTGAAGTCGGCGGACTCGATGAAGATTTCTTCGCGCATATGGAAGAGATTGATTTGTGCTGGCGATTGAAAAATCGCGGATACAAGGTGGGCGCTTGCCGCAGCGCAGTAGTGTATCACTACGGCGGCGGTACGTTGGACAGGCAAAGTCCTTTCAAGACCTACCTCAATTTTCGAAACAACCTTTACATGCTCGTGAAGAACTATCACACCAGTAATCTGCGATTGAAACTTGTTCGCCGCATGCTGCTCGATGGAATTGCGGGTATTCGCTTTTTGACGGAAGGAAAATGGAGTCACTTCACTGCTGTGATAAAGGCTCATTTCAGTTTCTATAAAAACATGAAAGTCTTGCAACGCAAACGCCGTAAGGAGGAGCTTTCCATCGTTGAGCAGAATTTAGTGGGCGTTTATAATCGCAGTATCCTCAAGGATTTTTTCCTTTTAAAGAAGCGCACATTCACGAGTTTGGATCCGCGCGATTTCAATCACTAGTCTATTTTTTATGCCGGTGTGTATGGCATAACATGTTGTTGTTCCCTTCTTTTTTTAAGCTGAACTTTTAAGCAGAAACGCACACTGTATGCATCTGCTTGAAATATGGAAACGCTCGCCGCTCTTACGCGTGGCACTGCCGCTGATGGCAGGAGTTGTACTATCATCTTATGATTTTCTCATAGCAATTGTATTGGCGAAATGCTTGTTGCTGGGATGTTTCTTTTTCATGCAAAACACCATCAACAAGCATTGGTCGCGTTCGCGTTTTTTATTCCTGGAAGGCATAAGCTATACCTGCTTATGTGTGTTGACGGGGGCGATGCTGGCGCGCAGCACGAAGCTGGATGGCGATGCGCAGCGCATTAGTATGCAACGCAGCAGCAAACAGTTACTGGCTGTGCATGTACTCGATGAGCCGAAGGAAGTTGCATGGGGATGGAGCGTAACAGCGAATGTCACTGCGCGCGGTTGTGATAGCGCATCGGTTCCATGTCGCGGTCGCATCGCATTGCTGTTGCAGGATAGTCTGCATGCGAGGTCCATTCATGCAGATGATGGATTGTGGTTGTACGCAGAAATATCGGATGTGCCACACGCGAAAAATCCATTTGAATTTGACTATGCCGTTTACCGCGCCCGGCAAGGGGTGTATGTGCAAGCTTTAGTAGAGGAGGGGCATTGGCAATGTGATTCGCTTTTGCATGCGCCAACGTGGCGCGGTTGTTTTGTGCGACTCCGTGAGCGTTTGTTGGATGCACTGCGCGCTCAGCCGATTGAGCAGCGCGAAATCGGTGTGCTGGCCGCATTGGTATTGGGCAAAACAACAGAGATGGATGCCGAGGTGATGCAGGCTTATGCGGCGGCGGGTGCGGTGCATGTGCTTGCTGTTTCGGGCTTGCACGTGGCGTTGATCTACATGTTGCTGAAGCCGCTCTTCACCTGGTTGTTTGGCAAGCGCAGAGCGCGCTTGTTGCGTTGGCTCATTCCGACAGCACTATTGTGGTTCTACGCGGCACTCACTGGGTTTTCGCCATCGGTTCTGCGCGCCGCACTCATGTTTTCCTGTTTTATTGTGGCCGAAACCTTTGGTCGAAACAACAACATCTACAACACCATGAGTGCATCGGTGGTGGTGCTAGTAGTATGCGATCCCATGGTTATTTATTCCATGGGCTTCGTGTTGTCGTATGTGGCGGTGCTTGGCATAGTCGTTCTTCAGCCTAGGATACATGCGTGGTGTTATTTCTCGCATGTGCTGCTGCGCAAGGCGTGGGAACTCACTTCCGTTTCAATTGCGGCGCAAATTGCCACGCTGCCGGTGACGCTGTATTTGTTTCATCAATTCCCGACTTGGTTCATCGTCACCAATCTGCTTGTCATTCCGCTGTCTACACTGGTGTTGTATGTGGCCTTGATGTTTTTCGCTTGCATGTGGTGGGCGGCCGGCAGTGCGTTTATCGGCGGCTTGCTCGGGTTACTCACGCGCATTATGAACGAAGTAATGGAAGCCTCCTCGCATTGGCCGATGGCGTTGATGGAAGGGATTCACTTCACTTCATTCGAGTTTGCTTTGTGTTCATTGGTTGTTATAGCGGCATCGCTGTGTTTGCTTTGGCAACACAGGCGAGCATTGTTGGTGCTGATGGGATTGGTGTCGGTTTGGATTGCTCATGCGGCGTATGAGCATTGGAAGAGGCGCGATCGATTGGAGTTTTGCTTTCATTCCGTGAAGGGGCATGATGTGCTTGTGGCTCATGCTGCGGATACGGCATATACCATGGCCGACAGCACTTGGTTTGAAGAGCACAACTTGCAGAGAAGACATACTGAACCTTATGTCATAGCAATGCTATCGGGCAGTAAGGTTGAAGTGCAGATGGGAGATAGCATGTGCACGGCAGCTATCCTGCGTGTAGGCTCTTGGACGATGATTGAAAATCACACCGTGCTGTTGGTAGACAGCACCTTTCATCGGCAGCCTGTGCAAGCATATCATCCGATCTTGTGGTTTACGCGGGAATCGAATCGGGTGTATTTCACCCAAGAGCAATTGCAAGCGCTGCAGGGGTATACTCTTGTGTTGGGCAATACGCTGAGCAAGCGCAAGCGTAAGTGGCTGACCGATGCGTTGGGGAAAAGTGCTCGTGTAGTGGATGTGAAGCAAGGCGCCTTCGTATTGCCTTTGCGTTGAGTTATAAACACAAAAGAGCCGCTCGAAAGCGGCTCTTTGTATAGATCGTAATGGTAGTGTGATTATTCAGCAACCACTTCAAATTTCACCACAGCTGTAACTTCTTTGTGAAGTTTCACTTTGGCTTCGTAAGCGCCAAGCATCTTGATGTTGTCGTCAGACAAGCTGATGCTCTTGCGATCGATGTT
>CANHPZ010000159.1 GCA_947462725.1 Flavobacteriales bacterium | reverse complement strand
CGTTTCATCCGACGTCATAGGAGATCCCGCTTCGTGCATTTTCGACGCGCAACTCACTTCTGTGATTGGTCACATGGTAAAGGTTGTCGGATGGTATGACAATGAGATTGGTTACAGTCATCGATTGAGAGATGTGCTGGTGCTTCTTTAGTTGTACAGAGTTTCGAAGCATTTTTTTCGAGACAACAGAGTGCCCAAATTCTTTGCTGGCTTCGCGATGATTCACTTCGCGAGCTTTGCGTGAAATGTGATTTTCCTACACAGGGGTTCGCAGAGAGGCCTTTCAATAATGATTGTTAAACTAAAAGACGCTGCGCATCCCTGCGAAACATCATCATAGATCCAACCCTTGGCCCGTTGTAACTTCCGCCTCAAATTAGCAGTCATGGTATACGAACTAAGTAAACACCACTCCATTTTCAATCAATTCATGCGTGAGATACGCGATGAGAATATCCAAAAAGACAAAATGCGTTTTCGCAGAAATATTGAACGCATTGGAGAAATCATGGCCTATGAAATTTCTAAATCGTTTGATTACGCTTTTCAAGATGTGACCACCCCGCTTGGAGTTGCTGAAATCAGTTTACCGGCATGCAAGCCGATGTTGTGTACCATACTGCGTGCGGGTTTACCGATGCACCAAGGCATGCTCAACATATTCGATCATGCTGACTCTGCATTCATAGCAGCCTTTCGCAAACACGATGCAGCAGGCAATTTTGAAATCGAAGTTGATTATGTGAGCAGTCCGCCGCTTGACGGATGCGAATTAATCATTTGCGATCCGATGTTGGCGACGGGACAGTCTTTGGAAAAAGCATATAAGAATTTGATGCAGCGCGGCACACCTGCACGTGTGCACATCGCTAGTGTGATTGCTTCTGAAACCGGTTTGAATTATTTGCGTAGTAAGCTACCGGAGAGTACAAACTTTTGGGTGGGTACCGTGGATAGTGAACTTACAGCGCATGCTTACATCGTTCCCGGGTTGGGCGATGCAGGAGATTTGGCCTTTGGTAAAAAAGAATGATGATTGCATATTTCCTCAAAGTGATTGGTTGGTGGCTGTTGACGATTGTCAAGTTCCTCTTGGTGCCGTTTGGTATGCTGCTCAAGCCACAAGTTGGTGAACATTGGTCGTTGCTTGAAGTTATCGGCATTACTTCTACCGGCGCTGCTTTGGGGGTTTTCATTTTCTATCATTTCGGTGAAATAATTTTCAAACGTTTCAGCGCCAAGCGAAAGATTTTCAATAGACGCAACCGCTGGTTCATTCGTGTTAAACAGCGTTGGGGCTTCAAGGGGCTCATGCTCATTTCTGGCTTGATATCCGTGCCCATCGCATCCATGCTTGCGGCTAAACTCTACCGCCACAATCCCAATGCATTGCCCAAGCTTATTGCAGCCTTCTTTCTTTGGAGTATAGCCTTATCGACATTGGCCTACGGCATGAAAAAAATAGGACTCTCATTTTGAAACCATACAAGCATCTTTTTTTCGATCTCGACGGCACGTTGTGGGATTTGAAGCGCAACACACGCGCAGCCATGACAGAGTTATTCGACATGCATCAATCCGAGATTGGTCATGTCGATTTCGAGTTGTTTTTCCAACGCTACCATCACCACAACGACCAGGCCTGGGCGTTGTATCGTCAAGATAAAATCAAGAAGGACGAATTGCGTTATGTGCGCTTCGAGCGCGCCTTTGCTGACTTAGGCCACACCGATGCTCATGCTTTTGTAGATCGATTTTCACTCGACTTTCTTGAAGTTGCTCCGCGACAATCGCTCACTATGGAAGGTGCGCATGAGTTGTTGGAGCATTGCATGCCGCATTACGACATGCACATTATCACAAACGGTTTTGTAGAAGTTCAAGGTCACAAGATGAAGGCTGCCAATCTAGAATCTTACTTCAAGGAGATCATCAACAGTGAGCATTGCGGTGTGCGCAAGCCGCACCCCGATATTTTCACCTACGCATTAGAAAAGGCTGGCGCAACAAAATCAGAATCGCTCATGATAGGCGACGATTGGGATGCCGACATCCTTGGTGCGCGCGACTTCGGCATGGACCAAGCATTTCTGGCCTACAAAGAAGATGAGCAAAATGAAGTCAACGAGGCTCATGGCAACAAGCCTGTTCGCCACAACTATCGACCGACATATACCATACATTCGCTTTTAGAATTAAAAAACGTTTTATAATCACAGCTATGAGCAATCCCAACGAAAACCAACAGCAACTGAATATCGAACTCAACGAAGAAGTTGCACAAGGCACATATTCTAATCTCGCCATCATCACCCACTCGCCTGCTGAGTTTGTGGTAGACTTCATTCGCATGATGCCGGGTGTTCCAAAAGCCAAGGTGCAATCACGCATTATCTTAACTCCGCAGCACGCCAAGCGACTGATGCAGGCGTTGATGGAAAACATCAACAAATACGAATCTCAGCATGGCACCATCAAAGATGCTCCGGGCCAAGACCCGATGATGAGCATGGGATTTGGCGGACCGCAGGGAATGGCTTGAGTAAGGGCGAAGGGCGATGTGCAAAGTAATTCGTACATCGCACTTTGTACATCGCACTTCTTAACTACCTTCGCGCTTCAGTATGATGAAAGTACTTCTTAAGTCAGCACTGATCCTCGACCCTGCTTCACGACATCACGGCAAGAAGCGCGATGTGATCATTCAGGGGAATACACTTCTTTCTATTGCAACCGAACTCAACGATCCCAAGGCGCGCGTAGTGCCTGGTAAAGGTTGGATTGTGTCACGCGGTTGGACCGATATTACAGCACGCAGCGGTGAGCCCGGCGCCGAATACAAGGAAGATTTTCAAAGTTTACTTGCGGCGGCAAATCGCGGCGGTTTTGTGCGTGTGGCCGTATTGCCTAGCACATTGCCCGTAGTCGACAACAAGAGCGCTGTTCAGTTTATGCTTACCAAGAGCAATTCACGTGTTGAAGTGTTGCCCATCGGCGCGTTATCACAGCAACTCGAAGGCAAGCAGCTCGCCGAAATGTTTGACATGCAGCAAGCCGGTGCAGCCGCGTTCAGCGATGACCGCAGCAATCTGAGCACCGAGATCATGTGTCGCGCGTTGGAATATTCCAAGAATTTAGGAGCCACTTTGATGGTGCTCCCTATCGACCGCGGGCTCAATGGCAACGGACAAATGCACGAAGGACCAATCAGCGTTTCACTTGGCATGAAAGGCATCCCGAATCTTGCCGAGGAATTGCGCGTACAGCGCGACATTGAACTGTTGCGTTATTGCGGTGGTCGTTTGCATTTCATGCTCATCTCTTCGGGGCGCAGTGTTGATCTCATTCGCAAAGCGAAGCGCGAAGGCTTGCACGTAACCTGCGCTGTTGCTGCACATCAGTTGCTCTTTACCGATGATCAACTCCAAACGTTTGACACCAATTTCAAAGTATTGCCTCCATTCCGTGGCAAGGAGGATCGCAAAGCGCTAATCGCCGGATTGAAAGACGGCACTATCGATGCGATTGTGAGCGATCACTCTCCGGAGGATGTGGAGCATAAAGTGCGCGAGTTTGAAGACGCCAACTTTGGCATCAGTTCCATTGAAGCCACCTTCTGCACGGCATTTACTGCACTCGAAAAAAATCTTACACCCGAAGAAATTATAGAGAAATTCACGGCCGGTCCGGAGCGTGTGCTTGGTCTTTCAGCGCAGCCGCTTGAAGAAGGATTTGGAGCGCCTGTCAGCATTTTCAACCCAGAAGAAAATACCTCGTTCGATGCGAACACGTGGGTTTCCAAGTCGAAAAACAGCCCCGTGATTGGGATGCAGCTGCGGGGAAGAGTGATGGTGGGTTGAGCTCTTTTTGTTACACAGAGTGCACTGTGGCTTTTTCTATCGATTGAACTGAGGGGGCTGAGCAAAGGCTGAGTGAAGGCTGAGCGAAGGCTGAGCGAAGTCGAAGCCAAAAACCACTGTACAAAATCGATGTCCGAGCGAAGTCGAGGACAGAAGCAAAAACAAATGATTAAACCGCCATGCTCAACTTCATCTGGGCATTCGAATATCCAATTTAATGTACAAAACAAGAAATGCCCTCGACTTCGCTCGGGCAACGGATTTGGCTCGGCAAGAAAGGCTTCGACTTCGCTTAGCCTTCGCTCAGCCTTCGCATAATCGAATGTCGGGAATAAACAAAGACAGCACCTCTGCGCAACCACTCACCCTTAACCATTTTTCGTAATCGCCTCCCCTCGTAATGCGTCGATACTGCTATCTTCGCCGCACCTATGAAATTCGTCCATCCAGAAATGCTGTGGGGGCTTGCGGCCCTGGCTGTGCCCATATTGGTACACCTGTTCAATTTCAGAAAGTTCAAGAAAGTGATGTTTTCGAATGTTGATTTTTTAAAAGAAATCAAACTCGAAACACAGAGCAAAAGCAAGCTCAAGCATCTGCTGATTTTATTATCACGAATGCTAGCGCTTGCGGCCATTGTGTTTGCATTTGCTCAACCGTATGTGCCGCAACCGGGCATGACCGCCAAGCCTGGCGGTTCAGCCATTTCCATTTACATAGACAACTCATTCAGCATGCAAGGCGCAGGTCGCGACGGTGCATTGCTCGACTTAGCCAAAAACAAAGCACTGGAAATTGTGGATGCGTTTGCACCTTCTGATAAGTTCCAATTGCTCACAAGCGATTTCGAAGGTCGTCATCAGCGGTTGGTGAGTAAGGAAGAAATGACGGATTTGATTCAGGAAGTCGACATTTCGCCTGTAAGTCGCAAACTCAGCGAAGTCGTTTCGCGACAGCACGACGCGCTCAACACCAGTGGACTCGACAACAAGCGTTCGTTTATTCTCACTGACCTGCAAGCTTCTGTTACCGATGTTGAAGCTATTGCCAACGACACCAGTATGCGTGTGACCGTTGTGCCGGAGTTGCCCGAAATCAAGAGCAATGTTTTTGTGGATTCGGTATGGTTCGAAACGCCCATGCGCCAGCTCAATCAGCCGGAAGTATTGCATGCACGACTGGTGAATACCGGAGATGAATCTATCGAGAATTTACCCATACAATTACTGGTCAATGGCACACAAAAGAGTGTGGCTGCTGCTGCCATCCCAGCAAGTGGAACAAGCGAAACGAGCATTACCTACACCAACACCGAGAGCGGATTCAAGCATTGCGCTTTGGTTATTGATGACGCTTCAATCACCAAGGACGATTCGTATTTCTTTAGTTACAACGTAGCCGAGCAAATTCGTGTGCTCGAAATCAAAGGGAACCTGGCTCCGGAAAACGCAGTTCAAGCCGTTTTTTCCGACGATCCTTTCTATGTATTCCAGCAGATGTCCGATGTCAATATTGATTTCGGAGCTTTGGCCCAGCAGCATTTTGTAGTGTTGAATCAACTGCGCAACATCACTAGTGGTTTGGCAGCCGAGCTCGACAAGTTTGTACGTGCAGGTGGAAGTGTGCTTGTTATTCCTGCTACAGAAATAGCGCAGAACGAATACAACGCGTTATTGACTCAATG
>CANHPZ010000158.1 GCA_947462725.1 Flavobacteriales bacterium | reverse complement strand
CTTTTTAGCATTGCTCTTTGTTGGGATGGCGATAACCATCACGTCATGCGAGCGCGACCGCATGGAAATGAAAGCGAACACTATTGGTATCGAGAGCAGTACCGCTGAAAATTTGTTTGCCGACATGTTCAATGTTGTCGATAATGTTTCGAGCTCCACGCCTGGCATTCGCGAGGAAGAATTCGGATGTATCGACACCATCATAGCGGATACTGTCGCATTTCCTCGTACGCTCCTCATTGATTTCGGCAACGACAATTGTGTAGGCGCTGATGGTCGCGCGCGCAATGGACAGATTCAAGTGACGTACACTGGCAGATATCGCGAGACAGGAACAGTCATTACAATGACCACCAACAATTACACGGTAAACGGATACCTCGTGGCGGGAACTCATACGGTTACGAATCTCGGTCCCTCCATTGAAGGACAATTGGTGTATAGCGTTGAGGTCGATGGCGAAATCACAGCGCCCGATAATGCGTGGTCCTCAACATGGCAGAGCAACCGCACACGTACATGGATTGAAGGACAAAACACCCCAACCATATGGGATGATGTTTACAACATCACGGGGTCAACCTCGGGTATCAATCGCAACGATGTGTATTACGATGCGAACATCACAGTTCCGCTTCGGGCAGAAGTTGGTTGCCGCTGGATTGTGAGTGGGGCCGTATTGATTCAACCGGAAGGCATGGCTGTGCGTACTATTGATTTTGGCAATGGTGAGTGCAACAATGGCATCACCGTAACCGTGAATGGACATACCACATCATACGGAACAGAATAATCGCCAATGGAATTTTTCAAGCAAGGCATTCTGCACATTACCGATTTTGCAGGATATGATCACATGCTATTTCTAGTTGCCTTGGCAGCGCCGTATAGCCTCAACCAATGGAAGCCCATTGCATGGCTTGCCACAGCGTTCACATTAGGTCATAGTATCAGTCTGGGCTTAGCAGCGAGCGATGTCATTCATTTCTCTTCGAATCTTATTGAAACACTGATTCCATTGACTATAGCGCTTACATCGCTGGGCAACATTCTGATGCGAGGTAACTCAACCCAGCACATTTCCATGGCTTATCGCTACGGCATTGCTCTTTTGTTTGGCCTCATTCACGGCATGGGCTTTTCGAGTTTCTTTCGCATGATAACGAACGATGGAGAACCCTTTGTGCTGCCCTTACTCAGTTTCAACCTCGGTGTGGAAGTCGGTCAAATTATCATTGTTCTGATCATACTCTCTCTGATTGCCCTGTGCAGGAAACTTTTCACCGGAAAAGAAAAAAACATCATGCTGGCCTTGTCGTCGTTTACGCTCACGCTTTCCCTTCTGCTTATCGTTGAAAAAGTATTCGCATAAATGCGTGTTTTCTTTTCTGAACGATGTTAAAACACCACCGATCATTGGACATTACGGAACAAAAAGGACAACAGGAATAACTACTTTTGCTCCAAATCAAACCGTTGAAGAAGGTTTTCATTTTTCCGATTCGTTTATACCAGCGCTTTCTTTCACCATTGCTTGGAAAGAACTGTCGATTTGAACCTACTTGCTCGCACTATGCCATTGAATCGATACAAGAATGGGGCGTTTTGCAGGGCATGTGGATGGGCATGAAACGAATTATGAAATGTCACCCCTGGGGTTCTTACGGTTATGATCCGGTACCGAAAAATCAAAAGAAAAAATAGCAACATGAAAACAAAACATTTTCTATCTGCCTTGGCTGTAGCTGCAGCATTCACGGCATGCGTAAGTTCTGAGAGTGATACGTTGAAGATTACCCGCGAAACACAAGTTCAGGTGGTCAAAGATGCAGCAGTCCTCGATTCTTCTCTCCTAGCTGACATTGCTAGTTTGAGTGCCATGCGCGACACCATGGGCAACGATACAACCTTGACGACGGATAGTTTAGCCATGATCAAGTTCGTTGCTTTCAAATCCAAAATCGGGGAACTCGAAGGGCTATCTGCTGAGGTTCGCGTGTGGCGGGATAACCTCACGCTATTGCCATCCCAAGAGGACATGGCGAAAGGAGCGAAGAATCCATTTGGTAGAGACAACAACGACGAAGCCGTTAAACAAAAAATTACTGAGTACCAATCGCAACTCAATGAACTCACTGAGCGTGCAAAAACTCTTCGCTCAAAAGAATAACTATGAATCAACGTCCGCGCCGCAATCGCGCTTCTTCAGCAATTCGCCAACTCGTTCGTGAAACCACGGTCCGACCTAGCGACTTCATCTTCCCGTTGTTTCTTGTTGATGGCAACAACATCGAGATTCCGATACATTCCATGCCTGGCATTGCTCGCTATTCGGAAGACATCGTATTAAAGCAAATCGAAGAATGCTTGGCGTTGGGCATTCGGTCGTTTGTGTTATTTCCGGCGGTTGAAGATTCTCTCAAAGACAAGGAAGCGACATATGCGATGCGCAGCGACAACTTTTACCTGCGCGCGATACGCTCAATCAAGCAGCGTTTCCCGGAAGTTTGTTTGATGAGTGATGTGGCCATGGATCCATACAGCAGTGATGGCCATGATGGCTATGTTGAAGACGGTCGTATTGTGAATGACAAAACGCTTCCGATTCTAGGGCGCATGGCTATGCATCAGGCAGAAGCAGGTATTGATATCATCGGTCCATCCGATATGATGGATGGCAGAGTTGGACACATACGACAAGCACTGGATGTGGCCGGATTCACAGACACCGCTATCATGTCGTACACCGCCAAGTACGCAAGCGCCTTTTACGGGCCTTTTCGCGACGCCCTGGATTCAGCGCCAAAATTCGGCGACAAGAAGACGTATCAAATGGATCCCGCCAACAAACGTGAGGCGCTGATAGAAGCGCGATTGGATGAGGCTGAAGGCGCAGACTACCTCATGGTGAAACCGGCGTTGTGCTATTTGGATGTGATTCAAACGCTGCGTCAATCGACATCACTTCCTATATCCGCCTACAATGTGAGTGGTGAGTATGCGATGCTGAAGGCAGCTTCAGAAAAGGGTTGGATCAACTACGACCGTGCAATGCCAGAAATGCTATTGAGCATCAAGCGGGCGGGAGCTGATATCATTCTCACATACTTCGCAAAAGAATTTGCTCAGATGTATTGCGAAGGACGAATAGAGTACTAGGCGTTACGCACAGCAGCAGCAATTTCCGCCAATTCCTCTTGCGTAAACTTCAGGCGTTCGGCACTGAAGTTAATGTCAGCCATTGTGTTGAGAGGAATGAGATGCACATGTGCGTGTGGCACTTCCAAACCAATAATGGCAACACCAATGCGACGACATGGAATCGTGCGCTGGAGCTTAACAGCAACTTCTTTTGCAAACAGATTGATTTCAGCAAGCAGGTCATTTTCCAAATCAAAAAAATGATCAACCTCTTGCTTGGGCACAACCAACGTGTGGCCTTTGGCAACAGGAGTGATATCCAAAAAAGCGATGAACTTCTCGTTCTCTGCTATCTTATGACAAGGAATCTCGCCCTGAATGATGCGTGTAAAAATTGAAGCCATCAACGTGAAATTTCCATGATTTCAAATTGAACCTTACCTGCAGGTATTTGCACTTCAGCCACATCGCCTACCTTCTTGCCCAGCAACCCTTTCCCAATTGGTGAATCAACAGAAATTTTCTTCAGTGCCAAGTTTGCCTCATTCTCTGCAACTAGCGTATACTCCATCACAGCCTTATTAGCGAGGTTCTTAATCTTCACTTTCGAGAGTATGAACACCTTGCTGCTGTCCATATTGCTATCATCAATTAGGCGCGCATTGGCGACCAAGGTTTCCATCTTGGCTATTCTACCCTCAAGCAAACCTTGCGCTTCTTTAGCAGCATCATATTCCGCGTTCTCAGATAAGTCACCCTTATCACGCGCTTCAGCAATTTGTTGCGAAATGCGAGGGCGCTCTACAACTTTCAAGTTATGTAGTTCATCCTTCAATTTCTTGAGTCCTTCTGCTGTATAATAAGCTAATTGCGCCATGTCGATACGATTTATGGTTCAGGTATAAAAAGGGAAAAACCCTTTGCAGGGTTTTTCGCTATGTACAAAATTAATTGAAATCAATTAGAGGTCAACATGCACACCGATAGAGTGCACACCGCTGAACGGATTCGTTACACGGTAACCGTAATCCAATCCGAGGATCGTACCATTTTTACCGGCAGGCACTTGCACGGTGAAACCACCGGCAGGACCTGTGAATACGGTAGTACGATTTTCAGTTGATGTTACATTCATTTCGTATTGGTAACCTCCACGAAGAATGAAACGGTTGTTGAATGCGTATTCAGCACCAAACGCAAACTGGTCGCGTGTGAACGAATTTGAAGTGAATTGCAAGTTGGTCGTCAACTTCGAGCGCTCGCTGAAAATGAAATCGTAAGCGAACCCTACATTCACCATGGAAGGTAATTCGAATTTCTCTGAACGCTGATCCATGTTCAAGGTCGTAGTTGTACCTGATCCGGTAGATATGGTAGCATCCGTTGACAAACCATCACCGCGGTAACGCATAGGAGGACCAACGTTGCGGAGTGTGATTCCAAAACGAACGTTATCCTTTTCGCCGGTTACGTAGCGAATACCGGCATCGAATGACATGCCTTGCGCTTTCACGTTGTAGATGGCCTCAGAGATCAAGCGAGCGGTAATACCGGCGTAAATGCTGTTCGAAAAGCTTTTAGCGTATGACAATCCGATATTCGTATAGGTTGGAGAGAATGATCCAATACCACCCTCAGGCAAACCTGTTTCGGTAATAGGAATTTCGCCAAAACGCATATTGGTTACACTGATGCCCAGCACACCGGTTTCACTCAAACGCTTTCCTAAACCAAGCGAGTTGATTTGAATTCCAGTGCCTACCAGGTACTGGTTGTTTGAGAAAACTAATTCAGTATTCTTTACGAATGCCAAACCGGCTACGTTCAGGAATGTAGACTCAATGCCATTCACACTAGCCATTGCTGAATTGGCCAATGCGGCATTGCGTGCCCAAGGATTGATGAGCAACTGACTTGCACCGGCCGAACCTGCGCGGTCAGGATTGCCCGCGGTTGCGCCAATCCATGTAAGCGCTGCAACAAGTATCAAAGAGAGCTTTTTCATAAGAAGCTATTGTATCCGTTATTATAAAATTAGAATGAATCAAGGTCAATGGGTCGCATCACACCAAACCACTTCAACACCTTCTCGCCCACATTCGGCACTTCGATGTGAATGATATACGTGCCACTCGCAATCGGAATGTTCTTGTCGTTTTTCAAATCCCAGTCGAGCGACGTTGTTGGGTCACCCTTCTTGAACTGACGAATGCGAGTGCCATTCAAATCATAGATATTCACAGTACAGATAAATGGCAGATTCGTAATCTTCACACGGTTATCGAGCTTACCGGTTTCATATGAGCTAAACGCATAATACGGATTCGGAACGATGTTGATGTTGTCGAGTTCGCTTTCCAATGTTGCCACATCGTTCGTTACAGTTGCGATTCCTTCTGTAGAGAAGCGATAGAGGTTTCTCCATCCATTGCGTGCACCATCGGCATTGAGAG
>CANHPZ010000157.1 GCA_947462725.1 Flavobacteriales bacterium | reverse complement strand
TGAATGTATACCTTACAGATCAGAAGTATGACCAAGCCCTGGAATTGTTGAAGGATTTGACTGCTCAAGATCCTAAAAATGAGATGATTTGGTTTGTATTGGGTGTTACGTATGAGAAACTCGGCAAAGTTGCTGAACAAGAAGCGGCTTATGGTAAGGCATTGGAAATTAACCCTAAATATTTCGATGCGTTATTCAACTTGGGAGCGACTTACTACAACCAGGGCGTAGAGAAATACAAGGAGTGCGACAAAATTCCTCCACGTGAAGCTGCTAAGTATGATGGCTGTGTGGCAGACGCCAATAAGATCTTCGCAAAATCTATCGGTTATTTTGAAACGGCTTATAGTGAGCGTTCAACGGATAAAGACATCATCAATGCTTTAAAAGAAGCTTATGTGCGTGTAGGCAATATGGAAGGAAAGAAAAAGATGGAAGAAGCGCTGAAAGGATTGTAAGTAAGGAATCCTAATAAATATTTGAGAACGGCGGCCGGGAGGCTGCCGTTTTTTTGTTGGTAGTGAAATGGTGAAGTAGTGACATAGTGAAATAGTGAAGTAGGAAAATGGAGGCAGCGACTTCATAAAGACTTACCTTGTTTTAAAAGTTTACTTTACATAATGTAAATTATGATTTTTAAATATCGCTAAAATGCTGACATATAGCCATTAACATTACTTAAGCAGCATGATTCAAAATATGTATGATGCCCCATCATTACTATTTCCTCTATGATTTGAAACTCGACAAATGACGCTTGCAGACCTTCCTCACGATCCTGAATTAGTTTGATTGGATTCAAACAGAATGCATTTGCCAAAATGCGCTCGGTAGATTATCTGTAAGGAAATGCCTACCACCCAAAATCTAGTATGCATAATCGCGACCCGTGTGTTTTCTGGCCAAATTCCAAAACGGGTTTTTGGAAATGCGTTAAATCGTTTTGCCCCGCTCTCCTCGCATTGATGTTCACTATTGAGTTAACTCAATCAGGTTTACTTATTAATTATTAGTAAGTTAATTAAATTAAAAACACCTTCAAGACCAGTTGTAAAACCATGAGTCATGAAATGTAATATGGTCAATCACGGCATTGCTCACGATAAATCACATCATCCCCAGGGTGTCAGTATTCGGCATTTAAGGACTTCAGAAATGATTCCTATGTATCCCTCAGGCGTTCGTGAATAACTGCAATTTGATTCTAAGCTCCAACAATTCATGGGTTCTCTTATACGAAAAAGCGCCCCGAAACTCGGAGCGCCTTTCTTTCCCATTAAAATCGATCTACATATTAAATCAACCTTCTCTTTCCAGCAAGAGCGATTGCAATGCGCGCAATTCGCGCACCTTTTCGTCATTGCTTGCAGCTATATAGGCATGAATGAGATTGTTCAGCATTCGGGCTATCATTTCCATGTTGGAGCATGGTCGATAGAAACGCTCGTCCTGTGGTAAATTTTGCTTCTGAAGGAATTCGTCAATCTCTTCTTTCTGCAGAATAGTCCCGGCATTAAAAGGATTGATATAGAATAGCACTTCAGATTCATCTTTGAAGACACCTAATTCTTCATCAAATGGATGATGATCCAAGTAACACAAGATGAAATGACTTGGCAAGTTAACTCCGTGAATCGGCAGGTCTAGACTATGTGCCAGATACGTGTATAGTAAACCAAGTGATAGTGGATTTCCCGACTTGGATGTTACCAAATCAGCTAAAAATGAGTTCTGAGGTTGATGATAGTTATCGCGATTGCCCTTGAATCCGTAGTGTGTGAAAAGGATATGATTTAACACTCGAACTTGTTCGAAAGCGGTGAGGTTGTCGTTTAATTCAAGCCAAATATCCTGACGTATTTTGGATACCGAACGCTTGAGCTCAAATTCATCATATGCCGGGTATTGGTATTTGTTGATGATAAGGGCACCTTCCAGCAAATCCTTTTCTTCTGTGTTTTTCCATGCCTTAAGTCGATTGTAAACTCCCTCATATTGAATAGTAGAAATCAACTCCTCAAGTCGAGTTTGAAATAGAGGTCCGAAGTCTTGTAACTCCCAATACTGTTCTAGTTGAGGAATGATTGACTCTCCGTAATTCTTCAACTCGGAGCTCACTTGCTTGTAGATGGATTCATCAGGATCCTCTATAAGCGAAATCAATGCATTTACTTCGTTGCTGTACATCGTGATTGTTTTTCAGTTTTCAGTAGCGATACCAAAGCTAGCTGATCAAAACTGTCACGAAGGCCATGTTCATTTGACCTTTTTCACAACGGATGTTTCAAAATCGATCCAATACAGTCCTGATAAGGGTTTCAACACTTCTCAATGAGTCACTGTTGAATTCTTTGGTAGCTCGATTTACGAGTATGGCACACACCGATAACGCCTTGTGTCCGAGCATGGAAGCCATGGCATAGATGCCGGCGGACTCCATTTCGAAATTGGTAACACGCAAGCCGTCATACTTGAACTGAGCGTATTCATCAATGCGGTTTTCCATGTTTGATTTCAACCGCACTGATCGTCCCTGCGGACCATAAAAACCATTCGCCGTTGCAGTGATCCCGTGTATGGCATCATATGCAATCCGCTCATGCAGCTCTGCATTGCACTGGGCTACATAAAATCCGGTATTGTTTTTCAACCACGAAAATTGATTGGCAAGGGCTGTTTGAAGTTTTGACTCAGCCTCAGATGGAATGGCATCATAGGTTTGCGGAACACCATCGAGAGCAAACGAGTAGGCTGAAGAAACGAAGCTTCCTACCGGAATATCGGAGTGCATGCATCCACTTGTTCCAATGCGCACAATTTCCAAACTTGTATGATGCTGCTTGGCTGTTCGTGTCTTATAATCAACATTCACTGCCGCATCAAGCTCTGTCATCACAATATCAATATTGTCAACACCAATGCCCGATGAAATTACTGTAATCTCTTTGCCCTTATATATACCCGTATGAATGATGAACTCGCGACCTGAAATCTTGTGTGTGACCTCATCAAACATTTCAGAAATCTTAGGAACTCGCTCAGGGTCACCTACAATAATTACTTTGTTGGCTATGTGCTCGGCGGTAATTCCGAGGTGGTAAATGCTTCCCTCAGGACGAAGAATAAGTTCTGAGTGAGGAATTATACTATTGATGTCTCGAAGTTGTGAGCGCATATCAATGTCCAAATTGAGTGAAGTGGTGGTTGAGATGGTTGTACTGCAGCATGCCCCATTCTTGCGCCGTTAGACGTCCAAAGAAAGCATGCAAACGGTTGTCATAAACCTCCTCCCCTGCCTTTCTAAACTGATCAATCTTTTGAATCAATGCCTGTCTCTCATTATCGATTTCGCCTGATTTTGTGACGATGAAATTCGGCGCAGTATATCCGTTCTTCTTATAAAGCGATCGATATACATATTGTTTCTTGGCCACTTTACGAAACAAATAACTCATCAGCGCTCGTTTGCGAGGTGCTGGCCCCAAGGAAGCCGAAAGCACAAGATTACAGTGCTTTACCATGCAAGCGGCATCCATTTTCCCCCATTGACTAGGAGCATCGTGCTTTAGTCGTTCAAGTCGTTCGATTATTTCTTGATACGTTGAATCTTCAAATAAACTCTTCATGAACCTAGCGTGTTTTAGCGCGGCAAATATGGCTCGGAACGCGGTATGGTTGAAAATCTCAGAAAATCTTAATACATGGAAACCATTCGAGTGGCAAGTTGTTATGCCACCATGCAACCCAATTTAATTCGCCTGCTCGAACTTGTCGACGCCGTTTTCGAAACTAGAAATGATCCATCGCAAATCGGATTTTCGGATGAGGACATGGCTAAAATGGGCGAATTACATGAAGCCTGTTTGCAAGAAGCATCCAACACTGATGGCCCTATTGCTTGGGTAAGCGTAATTCCCACGTCAAATGAATTGATGACTCTTTTTGTAAATGAAAAAATTACGGAACGCGAGCTTTTTGATTTAACGACTGTGCAAACACCGCAGGAGGCAGTTTATCTATGCTCTGCAATTGTTCTGCCTGAGTTTCGCCATTCGGGAGTGGCCTTTAACCTTTCTGTATCGGCCATACGTGCCATGCAGATGGATAACAACATTACCCATGTTTTCGTTTGGCCATTTACCAACGAAGGAGAGTCATTGGCCTCGAAGATTGCCCATGCCTGCGGCATTCCCTTGGAATTGAGGCCGCGTTGAAAAAGACTACTTTTATCGTAAAATAGTTTTACGGTCAAAGGCGGTGAGCCAATAACTTCGCCGCCGCTTGATTCAATCTACAATCATGAACGTAATTTCTCCTTATTCTCCGAAAAACAAGATTCGCATTGTCACGGCAGCAAGCTTGTTCGACGGACACGACGCTGCCATCAATATCATGCGTCGTATTATTCAAAGTACCGGATGTGAAGTCATTCACCTGGGGCACGACCGCAGTGTTGAAGAAGTCGTTGATTGCGCCATCCAAGAAGATGCACAGGCCATTGCCATGACATCCTACCAAGGTGGTCACAATGAGTATTTCAAGTACATGAAGGATTTGTTGGCCAAGAAAGGGGCTCCTCACATTCGGATTTTCGGTGGTGGTGGCGGAACAATTCTTCCTTCGGAGATTGAAGAACTCCACGGCTATGGAATCACACGGATTTATCATCCTGATGATGGCCGAGCTATGGGTTTGCAGGGCATGATCAACGATTTGGTTGAAAAGTGCGATGTGCCCACGGGGTTCGAATTGACCAACGAGAGCGAAGAATTAGGTGTAAATAATCATCCGGGAATTGCTCGCCTCATTTCTGCTGCGGAGAATTATCCGGAAAAGCATGCTGCTGTAATTCAAACGCTCAATGAGCGTGCTTCACATTCTAAGTCTCCCGTGCTAGGCATTACCGGCACAGGCGGTGCCGGAAAGTCATCTATGGTAGATGAACTTGTCCGCCGTTTTTTGATAGACTTTCCTGAAAAACACATAGGTATTATCTCTGTCGATCCATCGAAGCGAAAGACCGGAGGAGCCTTGTTGGGCGATCGTATTCGCATGAATGCTATCGGCAATCCTCGAGTTTATATGCGATCACTTGCCACTCGTCAGAGCAACTTAGCTTTGAGCAAGCACGTCGCCGAAGCTGTTTCGATTTTGAAGGCTGCCGGTTTTGATTTGATTATTCTTGAAACCTCAGGAATTGGTCAAAGCGATACAGAAATCATGGACCACAGCGATGTGGCACTCTATATCATGACGCCTGAGTTTGGCGCAGCGACTCAGCTCGAGAAAATAGATATGCTCGACTTCGCTGATGTGGTCGCCATCAATAAGTTTGATAAGCGCGGAGCCTTGGATGCCCTGCGCGATGTGCGCAAACAATACAAGCGCAACCATAATCTGTGGGATGCCGAGGACGATAGTTTACCGGTTATTGGAACCATTGCTTCGCAGTTCAATGACCCGGGAACGAATCAGCTTTATGTAAAACTCATTGCTCGTTTGGCCGAGAAAACCGGATCGCCCCTCACCTCTTCATTTGTGATTACGGACGAGATGAGTGAGAAAATCTTCATAATTCCGCCGCATCGCACGCGCTA
>CANHPZ010000156.1 GCA_947462725.1 Flavobacteriales bacterium | reverse complement strand
GGTGCTTTACTCACCGGTATTTATGTCGCGTCAAAAAGGAAAGCCACTTCACCATCGCAAACTTATTTTGCCAGTATCCCTCTAATTTTTGCAGCCCAGCAAATAACAGAAGGTTTTGTTTGGCTATCACTTACCGGCAATGCACATCCCACTTTGCAACAGGTCGCAACTTATACTTTTTTAATCATTGCTCAAGTTGTTTGGCCCATATGGGTTCCTTATTCAATTCTAAAACTTCAACCAAAAGAGCAGCGAAGGCGTTCAGAATATATTTTGGTTGCAATGGGTGCTATAGTGTCCATTTACAATAGTTATTGCTTAATGAGTTTTCCTGTTGAAGCAGAAATAGTAGAGCATCATATATCCTACAAGCAAAATCATCCTACAGCGCTTCCAACCCTCATTGGGCTTCTCTACATTGCCGCAACCATTTTTCCGCCATTCCTTTCTCGTATAAATGGAATGTGGATGTTAGGAACAGCGGTTTTAATTTCATATTTAATCACAACACTATTTTTTGCACATTCCACTGTTTCGGTTTGGTGCTTCTTTGCGTCTATAATTAGCACAGCTGTATACGCGATTATATATAAACCAAGTAATTCGAATAGAATTATTTTAGAAAAACCAGTGTAATAATTACAGGATAGCCCAACCTCCTGCATCCCATTTCATACAAAGGCTCAACAATTCAAAATAATCCACTGTCATTAACAGAAACGCCTTCATTTCCGGTAATCAAGATTTAGACCCCCACCCTTCAGTCGTAATCATAGCCGCAAGTAGCGCCGGTTTTGTGACCTATTAATTTGTGCTGATTGTTTAGAAATTGCATGGTAACATCTACTGAAGCATTCGAAGGGAAAAGCACCCTACCTTTGCCATATGCCGCGGTTAAATCAAGTAACAGTCCTCATGACTGTTTTCAACACTAAATATTCATACGTAAAAAGAGCTATCGATTCTGTTCTCAATCAAGACTTTCAAGAGTATGAGTTGATAATTCTCGATGATGGCAGTTCAGGAAATAATCGCGATGCACTTATGCATTATGTCGAGAAACACGAAGACAAGATAACCTACATAAGACATAGCAATAGAGGGCAATCGGAATCGATTAATCGCGGTGTCTTAAACAGTACCGGCCAGTTCATCACCATACTTGATAGCGATGATGAATACAAGCCCAATCACATAAGCTCCTGCCTTCGTGAGGTGAAGCATTATGATTTGATTTGCTCCACCACTGAAACAATCGTGGATACCGTGGACGACTATTATGTTCCAGACAAAAATGATCTCACAAAACTGATCCATCTCGACGATACTATTTTGTTCGGCACGCTCTTCGGTCGTAAGGAAGTGTTTTCAAGTATTTCCTTTCGCTCAGGATTTGCCGCAGACGCAGCATTCTATGAAAAAGCTGAATCACAATTCAGAGTCAACAAAGTAGACCTTCGGACCTACGTCTACCACAGAAATATTCCGAATAGTATTTGCGCCACGATTAAGAAGGCTAATTTGATTAAGCAGTAAACCATGGCCTTTGACATTCAAAACTTCCCTCCCAACAAGGGCGTCATTCTGGCTTGTCATATCACGGGTTTTCACGATGTCAATCGCAACACGACGCTCGAAGACAACGACTACGAGCTGGTGAGTGCCTGGGCTGAATCAGTTGCTGCAGCCGGCTTGAAGGGAATCATCTTTCACAACAACTTCACTTTAGAAACCTGCGAAAGATTCCAAAATGAATACATCACTTTCATGGAGGTCGAGCATGATCCGCGTTTCAATCCAAATGTTTTCCGCTACTTCGTGTACAACGACTTTCTTCGACGCCACATCGATCATTTCGAAAGCATATTCATCACCGACATCTGCGATGTTGTTCTCGTTCAGAATCCATTCATCCATCCCCACTTCATAGCCAACTCAGAAGCTCTTTTTTGCGGTGACGAACCCAAAACGTTGGATGATGAATGGATGCGGGCACACTCCAGCAATTTGCGCAGCAATATTGCTGATTTTGCTGATTATGAAAATCAATTCAAGACTGAAACGCTCCTTAACTGCGGAGTTATCGGTGGATCAGCGCCATTGATGTTGAATTTCATTCATCAGCTATGCGCCATTCACGAGCAGGCCAACTGTGAAAACCGGACCGCCTACACAGGAGATATGGGCGCATTCAACTATCTGGCAAGAACAAAGTTCAATGCACAGATAAGTCACGGCGCACCGGTTAATACAACGTTTAAGAAATACGAAACCGAGCGAACTGATTGCTGGTTTCGACACAAGTGAACATCCATTTCTCTGCCTTTCGACTATGATTGGTGCAACCTGATTTTCATCAGCATATGCATTCGCAAAACACTGTTCACGCCCATACTGCATAGATTGCCCCAGAATCGTGATAGTCCACCACAAAACAATGTTATTGTCGAAGTCTACTAATCCATCGATTTAATCACCTCTAAACCTCTTTCAAAAGCGATGACTAACAAAGAATTCTTCAAGGCTTGTTTGGCAAACGAATTAGCTGCTACCGCCCAAACTATCAAGGCACTTCCAAACGACCAATTGGACTACAGGCCACACCCCATCAACCGAAGCGCTTATGAAATCGCGGAGCATATCATTGCACACGCCTTCGACTTCAATGTCATATTGAATGAGAGCTCGTGCGATGAATGCTTGGTAATGCCTTTCAAAAACAGCGAAGAAGGAGCACAATTGCTCACCGAATATTGGGAAAAAGCCATCAGCACCGTCGATGCGATGGACGAAAGCAGCTTCAATACGGTTGATGTAGAATTATTGGTGTCAAGCAAACCACTGCTGACGATTCCCCGCAGCAATATGATGTGGTTTTTCCTCTTCGACATTATTCATCATCGCGGACAATTGAGCGCGTACATACGGCCAATGGGTGGGAACAACCCCGCGGTTTATGGATATAGTTTTGACACCCTTCAGCCTTCATCATAGCCGCAAGCAGCGCAGGTTGTGTGAGCTGTGAATTTGGGCTCATTGTTTAGAAATTGCATGGTAAAAATGTGTTGACGCCTACACAGGAGATGTGGTCGCATTCAACTACCTGGCAAGAATAAAGTACAACAAGCACATCATTAAAGGAGCTCCGGTTAATACAACATTCAAGAAATACGAAACCGAGCGCAACGACTGCTGGTTTCGACATACATGATTATCCCTTCTGATGTATTTCGCGAATAACTCTCTCCCCTATCATTAGTGGGTCTTGAGTACTTTAATCACCTCTTTTCCGGAATTGAAATAAAGCTCGATGAGATACACGCCCGTTGGAGCATTTTGAATATCTACAACCTGATTCAATTGTACTTGATTCGAAGAATAAACTGATTCACCAAGCGTGTTCTTGATTTCTACATGCTGCAATCCGCCCTGAAGCATTGATCCCTTTAGCGTAAAAACCCCATTTGACGGATTCGGGTAAATTGACATGCCTGCAGCATTTTCTACACCAACACCAATCGAAGCAACAGTATAAACAGCGCTTGATCCTGAACATCCATCGCTACTGCTAGTCATAACGGTATAGTCGCCATTTTCCAAAGGAGTGTAAGAATTTGAAGTAGCATTTGCAATAGGCTCATTGTTAAAATACCATTGATAGCTATCGGCTTCGATGGTTGTTAGAACACCACTGTTTTCATTGATGTAAGGGAAAGAGGATAAATCAGCATATTTTCTAAACACAAAGCCATTGGTTGAAGAAGCCACAATCCAATTGCCATTGTCAAGTTCAAGCAAAGCTTCCATCCAGTGTGTCCCGGAATCATTGTTAAAATTAAAATCGCGCAACCCATTAACACCGAAAGTTGGGTCAATGGTACCATCAGGCTGTATCATCAATGCGCAGCCAATACCATACATACTGTTGTTATCTATTCCCGGCAGTAAAATATTACCGTTTTCCATCAGCTTCATTCCCTTAACACGGCCATTGAACGTGTAATTAAATATACCATTCACACCAAACGTAGAGTCAACAACACCAAATGGAGTTAGTTTCAAAACATAAACGTTTGAGTTATCCAGGCTACCACTTAAGAACAGGCTACCATTTGCATCTATTACGCTCGAAACAATCACCGAAAAAGGCGTTGAGGGCAGAACAGCATCGAAGTATGAGCCATTATTGGCGTAGGTCGAATCGAGTGCGCCATTTGAATCTAACTGAATGGCATGAAAGCGCCAGTCGGTAAGAGAGGACCATGCAGTGATAATAATGTTGCCATTCGGGAGGACATGCCCCGTTACTGAGTCGAAGAATCCGGCATTCGGATTATAATGTGCGATACCATCATCGTTAAAGGTACTATCCATCGTACCATCAGGTTTAAAACGCACAGCGCAAGCTCCCAAGCCACCGCCCAAATAACCAATACCGACTATACGGCCGTCGTCCATTACTTCAACAGAACCAAAATTACCTGACGCCAATAAAATAGGATGTGTTCCAATCAAATTGAATGTGCTGTCAACAGAGCCATCGCTATTAAAACGACTCACGCAGGCGCGTTGCTCAGAACCGGAGTTGGACGGGGCTTGAATGCCGGCACAAAGAATTTTTCCATCCGGTTGCAATGCAAAAGCATTGGCAATATTCCGTTGATCAAACTTGTGCCGCACTTTACCGCCTGCTCCAAAGGTGTTGTCAATAATTCCACAAGCGTCAAAACGCACCATATTGATATGATAATCAAATTCACCAACATCGCTGCCTCCGTATATTATTTTCCCGTCGGGTTGGGCAAGAAAAACACCTCCATATTCAGAGCCCTCAGAAGAGACATCTATATTAAGTTGAGCGTTTTCACCAAATAGAGAATCAGCAACTTCATTCTGTGCAGATAAGGTGATTGAAAGCGTTGAGGCCAGGCAAAAGATGTAAATGTTCTTCATGTGTAAGTGAAATGATTGGGCGGTAAAACTAAAGTCTTTACATCACATTATGACGAAAACGCTAGTAAAAGAGTAAACCTTCCTGGGGATTTAGGTATTAACATTACATGCCAACACCTTTGCGCAAAGCTTCGGCAATTTCGAATCGCCTCTACTGAAAAGCACTTCCGAAGTTATCGTCGCAGTAATTTAAACGCGATGTTTCTGCCGTGGCCTTGCATGATCGCCAAGTTGATCCACGACAGTGCGAATTGCTCAAGCAACTCCACCTTGTCTGCCTTTCCGAAGTCGTAACAAGCACCGAATCCACAATCGAGTGCCAGCTGAGACGCTACCTGCTTTGCACTCTCACTGTCTCCGGCCACAAACATGTCGATACCCTCGCCGTTGTAGCTGGGGTTGAGCATGTTTTCGAAGCCGGTTGAGTTGAAGCACTTCGCTACTTCGCCCTTCGTTTTATCGACCAGCGCATGGTAAACGGTTTTGTATGGATCTGGAGTTTGGCGCACGGAGTTCGTTGCATCAATGAGCGTCTTGCCCGACACATCCCCCATGTGCTCGATGATGGAAAATATGGCTGTTGGCGGAGTCGCAATCAACACTACTTCCGACATCGCCACAGCCTCGGCTATAGAGTGAACCTGCGTGTTGGGGTTATTCAAAAG
>CANHPZ010000155.1 GCA_947462725.1 Flavobacteriales bacterium | reverse complement strand
TCAGCTGCCGAATTCGCGTTGGAAAAATTAGGATGGCTCGGCTGCGGACACTCCTGATAAATCAAACAATCGCGCTCTTGCTTCGCAAAGAAGTGATCGTGACCGTGAAAGAAAATTGTCACTTCATTCTCCATCAGAATTCGCTTTATAGGCGCATACCAGCCCGGACGATTAGTATCGAATCCTGATGTTCCATCAAGGTTGTTACCACCCCATTCATACAAATCAGAATATTCAATCCCACCGCGACCCTCCGGGGATCCTCCAACAAGTTGATGACAGAACACGAACTTGTAGGTAGCCTGACTAGACTCCAATGTGCTCTTCATCCAATTGTATTGCGTTTCGCCAAGCGTCCAGCGCCAACCATGCAATGAATCCGGCTTTACTTCTGTATTCCAGTATGGATCAAGCACCATGAATAACGCATCGCCCCAATGCCATGCGTAATAATCTTCGCGACGACCAACAAATTCAAATTCGGTATTGTCGCCTGAAAAGAAGTCGTCTGGACTCGGATTGAGAAAATACTTAGTGCGTTCGAGCGTCGACCACACAGCAAAGTTATCCGCAGTGCCATCGTTGTTCCATCCTGTTTCACCCTCGTGATTTCCCAACACCAAATACATCGGTATGGAATGACTGATGGCCTCATAGTATGAACGCATAAATTCCGTGCGCCAGTGAATGGTGTCAGGTGTAACTACGTTGTTGGCATTCTTCAATTTATCCGTCATGATGATATCCCCCATATCGATAATAAAGTCAGGATTATCGGCTTGCTGATTCAACAGGCAACGTTGGTAGATGGCCGTATCCGATTGCTCGTCCATATGCGGGTCGGCTTGAACAATAAACGTGAAAGGCGACTGTGACGGTTTTGCTGTGCGAAAGCTATGCTCAGTGCGTGTGGTTATATTGGTACCACCCGGTGCGCGAAATTGCACGCGGTAAAAACAGGTAGAATTTGCCTGCAGGCTATCCATAATTACTTCGGCGGGCTCACCTGCCGGAAACAACTGCCAGCCGGTTTGAAAATCGTATTGACCCGTTGCCGGTCCATATTGCACATGCATCTCAGCATCGGCATCAAAAAACAACTGAACAGTTGCCGCATGATCGGAAACTCTTCCGAGAAATTCGGTATGAGTTACATTTTGAGCCCATGCGCTTTGGAGCCCCAAACAGCACATGGCGAGAGGGAGATACTTCATTTTAATGATGGATTAAAATGCGTTTGGTTTGAATATCATTTTGTGATGAACATGTCACAAAGTAAACGCCGTCGGGCAATGCGTGCACGTCCAACCTACCGGTAAGACCCTGCAATACTTCAACTCCAGTAGCATTTTTGACAACCACACTTCCTTTACAGCCAATACCGACTGCTTCGACAAAGAGATTATCATCCGCAGGAATAGGATATACTTTGAGTCCGTCAGTCATCGAAGATTCGGCAATCTGAGTTGTGGCGCACTCACCGAGTGTGTAGGAAAAAAGCACTTCGCCGTTGTGATGTGATCCGCCAATAGTGTCCTCCGGCAGCCAAGCACTCACAAAGTCGATGCGCGCACATTCAGGCGACACAAACACTTCAAGGCTTCCTGTGCCCCTCAATGTATCGGATAGATATGCATCGGCATTGGCAATAAATCCAAGTTCGTATGACGAGTCGGCGGCCATCGGAAGCGTTTGATAAACCATGCCATCGAGTTCCTCATGCGCAAACACATGATCGTGACCTTGAAAAAACACATCAACTCCGTTTTGCACCATAAGCTGATGAATGGGCATCGGCAGGTCGGGGCGATAGGTATCGAATCCCCAAGTTCCATTTTGGTTATTACCACCCCACTCAAACTCGGACGCCAAGGCTGCTGCGCCTCTATCCCATCCCGATACGTGATGCCCAAAGACAAACTTGTGTTGTGCATTGCTATTTTCCAACGTTTGCTTCAACCAGAAATATTGATCATTGCCCAGCGACCAAGCCCAACGATGAGGTATAGCGCTGGTATCGCACTGATCACGGTATACATCAATCACCACAAACAAAGCATCACCCCAGGTCCATGAATAATAATTTTCAGGATAACCAATACCATACTCTTCCTGTGTTTCATTTCCCGTGTAGAATCCATCAGGAAAAGGATTTGGGTAATACAATTGGCGGTATTTTGTGCCCCAGATAGCCAAATTATTTGGAGGCGTCTGTGCCATATAAAAATCGTTTTCACCTTCGTGATTGCCCAGGCAGAAATAGAAAGGAATCGAATGACAGATTGAGCCTAGGAAAGGACGATAATATTTGTGCAGCGAATCCAAATCAGCTTCCGTGATGGTATATGGTTCATGATCGTCGCCAAACATATCGCCCAGCGACAGCATGAAGTCGGGATTTACAGCTGCCTGATTTTGCAGGGTCAAATTATAAATCTCAGGCGTGCCCTTGTGATCATATAAATGCTCATCTGCTTCAATAGTAAACGTGAATGAACTGCCTGCTGGGCGTTGCGTGCGAAAGTGATATTCAGGAGAAAACTCATAGGCTGCAAACACATTCGACCGATAATTGAGTCGATAGTAGTATTGAGCGTTCGTCGACAAGCCACTCAATTCTATTTCATCCGGAATTCCGGGAGTATTCGATATTTCGGGCGTACTCGCCGTATAACTTCCCGACTGCAGTCCATACTCAATGAAATATTGCATGGATTGTTCTGCCATAACACTAGCCGTAATGGAGTGATCGGTTGGGCGGCCAAGCACAATGGAATAAGGCTGAGCAAAAGGAAGATGTCCTGCTGCCAAGCTGAACATGCAAAAAAGGATAATAGGCTTCATTATATCGGTTAAGGGATGATAAGACGTTTGCAGCTGCCGATGGTTTAATGCTCATCATCCAGCGCAAAAATCGGTTTTCGCTGCATCCATGCTCCTTTAGTAAAGTCGGGGATTTCTTGCACCGCTCCGTTGTTGGCGATGGATGCTTCCGACAGCGGCGTGATGGCATACCATGTGGCCAAGTCATACACATCAAGAGGAAACGATTGATTATTCTTGATGCACTCTATGAATGCATTGTCGACGAAGAAGTCCATTCCGCCATGACCAGAAGATTCCGCATCTTTTGCATAGCGCTTCCACAGCGGATGGTCATATTGTTCGAGCCATGTTTTGCTATTGTCCCAGCGATGGCTATGCTTCATTTCATTTTCCAGATAAATAAATCCTTGATCGGGGTCGCCCCAGCCGAAGTCTTGCCACAAGCCGCGAGTGCCTTGCACACGGAAGCCCAGGTTATAAGGTCGTTGCAGTGAGGTATCATGCGTCAACAAAATCGTCTCCCCATTGGCACATTGAATCTGTGTGGTGACTACATCGCCTTGCTTGAATGTGACAGCCGCATTAGGATGCGACTCTCCGCCTTTCTCGTGATGCACGATGTAATCGTGGAGTCCGCGTGCTTTGCTGGAAAATGAAGACAAGCGCATCAGTCGATTGCCGCGGTTGATATCGAGCATCACCGCTACCGGCCCTAGGCCGTGTGTTGGATAGAGTTCACCATTGCGGTTCACATAGTGGTTGGTGCGCCACTTGGCTTCGCTGTATCCCTTGTTGCCGAATTCAACACCTGAGTTATAGGCTGTTTTCCCATCGTTGAACAGCACACCGCGCAGATCGTGTTCGTATCCTCCCTGAGCATGCACGAGTTCACCAAACATTCCTTGACGCACCATGTTGAGCACAGCCATTACATCGCGGCGGTAGCACACGTTTTCGAGCATCATGATGGGAACACCGGTTTCTTCATAGGTGCGTACATATTCCCAGCAATCACCCAGCGACATAGCACCGCATACTTCCATACCCACGATTTTTCCGGCACGCATAGCATCCACGCCATGTCGTAAATGCCACTCCCAAGGGGAGGAAACGATCACGGCATCAACATCATTGCGCTGCAGCAACTCACGGTATGCATAATCACCATTGGCATACTCTGCTGCCACGGGCCGTCCGGCTTTACTGAGCATCTGCTGCGCATCGGCCATCATCCGGGAATCGGGATCGGCCATGGCTACGATGTCAACATCCGCGCGCTTGAGCAATTCGTCCAAGTGAGCCTGTCCACGAAAGCCGGTAGCTATCATTCCAATTCGCACACGCTTATCGCGACCAATACCGGTTGCGTGAGCTGCGGCAGGCATGAGCAATCCACCCAAACCCAACACAGCAGAAGTCTGTAAAAAATGTCTACGATGCATCTTGCCAAAGTTTTCGCTAAAAATAATTGTATACCTAGTTTTCGGGTAATTTGCCACTCGTTTATATATAACCACGATAACCAATCAAACAATCTGGATGAAGAAGATTTTAGTGTTAATGACTGCTCTGCTGAGCTGCATTTATGGCATGACTCAGCAAGAAAGCGGTCACATTGTAGCTGATGGCTTTGGGGTAACACCGCCATTGCGCGACATGGGTGATGCCCCGGAAGAAAACATCAAGCGCCCCAAATCTGGTGAGATGCGCGATCGCGAGCACCGCAAAGCACAGCATTTCGAGTATTCAGCAGAAGACAACCAAGCCTATGGGAATGACCCGAAAAGCATTCAAAACACAATGGGAGTTGTAGATGCCGGCATTATGAAGATCAACATTGCCGGGCAATCAGGTGGTGGTGCACGTCCCTTTGACCCAAGTGGGGCCGTGGGCTTGAATCACTATGTGCAAATCATCAATGCGACAACATTTAAAGTATACAACAAAGCGACGGGAGCAGCCATGTATACCCACACGCTTGGCACGTTGTGGAATCCATCAACGGACAATGATGGTGACCCGATTGTGATGTACGACAAAGCTGCCGACCGTTGGTTTCTTGCGCAATTTGGAGTCAATGGAAACAAGATTTATATCGCCATCAGCACCACGGGCGACCCTTCGGGATCGTACTACACGTATACTTTCACTTCGCCTCAGTTTCCTGATTATTTGAAATTCTCTGTTTGGCACGACGGCTACTACATGACGTCCAACCTCAATACACAGCGTGTATTTGCTTTCGAACGCAGTGCCATGATAGATGGAGTTCCCGGCGCGCGCATGGTCTACAAGAATTTCAGCCCACCGGATGGCGGAGGTTTCTTTTGCCCACTCACCGGCTGCGCCGCTGATGGCGAGCTACCAGCTGCGGGCACGCCATGTCCAATCTTCTCCTATTCCGATAATGGATGGGGTGGTTCAAATCAGGATGGTGTCAACATTTATGAAATGGCGGTCAACTGGACTACCACAACGCCAACGGCTACGATTACCGAGGCCAACAGCGTTTCAACGGCAGCATTTGATGCGTCTTACAACAACGCTTGGAATGACGTATCACAACCAGGCACCACACAAAAGCTTGATGGGATTGGGGGTGTTTGCATGTATCGCGCTCAATACAAAATATGGGAAGGATACAATAGTGTGGTGCTCAATTGGGCAGTTAAAATCAGTAACTCCCAGCGCAGCATCAAGTGGTGTGAATTGCGCCAAGATCAAACTACCGGAACTTGGTCGATGTATCAAGAGGGCATCTATACACCCGATGCAGCTACCCGTTGGATGGGCGC
>CANHPZ010000154.1 GCA_947462725.1 Flavobacteriales bacterium | reverse complement strand
TGCGTTACCGTTAGCGATGAGTTTGCCTCCGCGCTCAACGATGAGCGTTCCCTGCGTGTCGTAATCGCCCTTGATCAATGTTCCTTCTTGGATGGTAAGAGTTGCTCCATCCATAACGCGAACAAATCCCGAGAGCAGGTACACTTGATTGTTAGTCCATGTTGTGTTCGACGTAATGTTTCCACTGATAGTGGTTTGGCCTTGTGCCAGGCAAAACGAAAAGATTACCAGAATAAAAAGTAGATTTTTTTTCATCTAGAATGATGTTTGGGTGTTTAATTAATTGCGAGGCAAAGCAAGCCTCGCCTCATTACGGAAATCCTCACATCACTTTAAAAGATGGTTACGAAAAAATTAAACCGAATGAATTTGACGTAAAGCGAACGTTACGAATAGGTAAGAATACTCGAAGTGCTGGACGTGGAGAAGCACACAACCCATACATATCGTTTGGCCATTTTAGTTGAATTATGGCTCTACTTCTTCGCAAAGCGATATCCCACAGCAAAACTGTACAGCGCTCCGCGATTAGTCACCTGCATCACCTGATCATTCGACTTGCTCAACACACCATCGTTGTTGGCGTCTTGCAGGAACACTTGGTTTTGATTGAGCAAATCCTGCACTCCGACGCGAACAGAAATGCCATTCTTGAATCGCTTGGTCACCGAAAGATCAACCACATTGCGTTGCATCTCATACACTTCCGGCACACCGGGAATTCCCACGATGTTGATGCGCGGTCCAACCACATTGTACAAAGCAGTCAGCTGAAGGCCCAACGAATCATCTTGGTAAAACACTCCCATGTTGACGATGTAAGGCGACTGACCAAGCATGGCGCGATTCGAATTCAAACCGGTTTCCAACCCATCTTCAGAAACCTTAATCTTGCTCTTGATGTATGATGCATTCGCAACCACAGAGAAGTTGTGCACCCAATTCTTTGTGGTCACATTTTGCAGCGACTTGCGCATATCGACCTCCATACCCAAGCCGGTTGCAGACAACGCGTTTCCAGGCGTGAATGAACGCGTGCCGCCGCTGCCGCCGCCGGGAACAAAATAATTTTCGATAGGGTTGATGAATTTCTTGGCGAAGACACCCACGCTAATCAATTCGGTTGGATTAGGATAGTATTCATAGCGCACATCGTAGTTGGCCACTGTCGCAAACTTCAAACTGGGCTGACCTTGATAGATAAAATTCCGTTCAAAGTTGTAGAATGAATACGGCGCCAGCTCTCGGAACTCAGGCCTGTTGACTGTCTTTCCATAGGCCGCTCTCACCAGCGCTTTCTTGCTGAAGTTGTAAGACAAATTCGCCGACGGCAACCACAACACTGAATCACTTACCACCGAAACATTTTTGCCTTCACTAATGCTCTGCAAGCGTTGCATGTTCTTTTCGGCTCTCACACCACCGGTGAAAATCCACTTGTTGATCGGAACATTCATCATCAGGTAATAGGCCTGCAAGTTGTTTGAAGCGTGGTACGAATCTGAACCTTCTGTCTTCTCTGAAATTTTGAATCCGGTATTGCCATTCAAATTTTCGTCGGCAAGTATTTGTCCCAACGGCAGCGAGTCCAATTGGAAATTGTGCTGACTACTGCTCGCCATGGTGTATCCCAAATTGCGCGCTCTGAAATAACGGTCCTTGTCTTCGAGATAGATTCCGGCCTTCACGGTAATCCACTTGGAAGGATCTTCATCTTTCGATGTGTTGATCAACTTGTGCTCGTAGTTCCCCGCTACGGTGCGGATGTCTTCGTGCAGATCAAGGAAAATACGACCTAAGAAAAATGGTGCAGGACTGTTAGGTGCAGGCACGTATGCTGAGTAATAAGACTGTGAACCGTCGAAAGGCTTGGTGTAGCGGATTCTGCGCCAGTCCGGATCTTGACGATCAGTGCTGCCATACGCCAGTATCCAAGAGAGATTTCCACGCTTGGCAAAGAGATCATGATTGCCCGCGAACTGAGTCGACAACATCGTGCGCTGATTGTACTGATACGAATACTCCTTGCGGTAGTTACCGTCCTCAATTGAACGACCGGTGCGGAACACATTGCTCTGCATGCCGGCCTGGTTCAAGAAGTTTTTGAATTCGATGGAATGGCGCTTCGACTTGAACGCGAAGTTTTGCATCAAGCCCACATTCGAAGTCTTCACGTAGTTCTGATCATTGAACGCAAACACGGTATCACTCTTTTGCATGATGTTGTCATACGTATTGTAATCGTTGCGCTGGTTCGAAATGATGTTGTTTCTGTGCGAATAATTGATCGCAGTGAAGGAACCCAATTGCGCATCACGCAATTTTATGCGCTTGCCAAATCCCAGTGCGCTAGTGAAGTCGGGGGATGCCTTCTCGGTCTGATAATCCCATGTATTGTTGAGCATTCTACCTGCAGCTTGTCTTTCTGCAGCCGTTGGTAATGTCTTCGCATTGTCGGGAAAGGCGGATGGCAACATGCGGCTTCGGTCGAAGCCCATCCATTCGGTGTTGGACGTATAGTTCGAGTTAAAATCCTTGCCAGTGGTTCCTTTACGAAACCCAACACCAGCGTTGTAGTCGAGCGTGAAATCACTATCCGGAAAATCACGTGTAGTGACTTTGATAGCACCACCGGAAAATTCACCGGGCAAATCAGGTGAAGGTGATTTGAAAATGAGAAAGCGATCGATCGCTGCGCTTGGGATGACATCAAAAGAAAACGCGCGCTCATCGGCTTCCATACTCGGCACCAGCACGTTGTTGAGCATAACAGCATTGTAGCGCTGCGTCAATCCGCGCACCATCACAAAGCGATTATCCAACAGTGTAACTCCGGGAATTCTGCGCGCAACTTCAGCGGCATTTCTATCCTGTGTCTTAGCGATGGTTTGATTACTAACACCACTCGCAACACCCTTTGCATCCTTCATTTCAATCAACAAGGAAGCTTCTGTATTGGTTCTTCTGTAATCGATAATTTCTACAACCTGCCCCTCAAGCACTGCCTCTTCCAGCGAAATGTTGAGTTGTGTGGATTTGCCGGCGGCAACAACTACATCCGAGATTTTCTTGCCGGCATAAGAGACCAAACGACACTCGACGGTGTATGTGCCCGGGGCAATCGATATTTTGAATTCACCTTCCAAATCCGATGAGGCGCCGAGACCACTTCCTTCCACCTGCACAATGGCTCCGGTAATGCTTTCGCCGGTTTTCGCATCGATGATCTTACCTACGATTTCTCCTTTTTGAGCAATCATCAAAGAGCTGAGGAATAGAAAACCGACAACCAAAAAAACGTGCTTCATGCCATGATTTATCATGGCGCAAAGCAAGCCTCGTAAGATTGATGAAAAGTAAATGCGATGTTATGCCTATGTTAACGGCGGCTCGCGATTATTTCATATTCAATTAATATCACTGGTCATCCTCGGCTGCCATCGAATTCGCTCGGGCAGCAGATATTGGGCTAAGCGTCGGGGCTTCGGCTTCGGCTTCGCTCAGCCACCGCGGGCGAGTGGCCACCGCGGGCTCGCAGTCGAGTGCCAAAAAAAGAGGGGCCAACGCCCCTCTTCTTTCGCAGCATGCTGCTTTTTGAATTCTATATTTTCATTTCGTGCGGGCGGACGCGCCGAAGCGCGTCTTTGCCCGAGAGGTTGCGCGGAAGGCTAGCTGACCCGCACTAGCGGATGGACGCGCCGCAGTGCGTCTCTACCGAGAGGTTGGGCAAAAGGCCAACAATTACTATCAAGAGAACTGCCCTCCGCCAAAAACTTTCAACCTTAAACTTTCAACCTTAAACTATTTAATGTAACACAATCGTCCTCGTATCCACCGGCACGCCCTGCGCGTTATAGATTACCACCTGGTACGTGCCCGCACCGCCCCACGTGCCCAGCTGCAATACCTCTTGCTGCTGGTTGATGTTGGCCGAATGAATTTCCTGTCCGATTGAATTGAAAATCTTCAGCGTGTATCCTGCCAGCGAAGCGAAGTCACCGTAGTTGATGGTGAGCTGCTCACTCGATGGATTGGGATACATCAAAATGGTGTTATCATAGGTCACAGGATTGAAGCCTGTTGGATTGAGATTGATGATGAGGGTGTCGGTGACGGTGATGTATTCGCAGCAAAGGTTGGCTTGACAAAGAATTGAAATTTCTTCCTCTGATAAAGCACGATTCCAAATACCGATGTCATCGATTTGCCCGTTAAAGTAATAAGGAATTTGACCCCATGAGCTTCCGAAGATGAGTTCCCCGCCAATGCAACTATCTATCACACCTTCGTGCGCTGTGCTGTCAATCAGAATGCAATCCAAATATAATTTCAGGAAATTTCCATCGTATTTAGCGACTACATGATGCCATTCAGACGGATTGAATGTGTTTTGTTCATTGCAAGAAATCCATCCAATGCCTGCAATACAATTAGACTGTGATTTTATTCCAAAATGAAAAGAGGAGTTAACCGAGTATTGCTCATTGCTGGCATCTGACCAATCACCCTTGTAAATAATTTGATTCGAAGATTCATTGCTCGAATTTAACCATGCACTGATTGTAATTTGTTCTGGTCGCAACGTAGCATCGTCATTCACAATAATATTATCATCCACCCCATCAAACCCATACGCCGCATTCCCGTTCCCAAACCGATCCTCCGTGAGTGTTGCGCCATTCACCGTTCCGTTGTTGCCGTTGCCGCTTTCATCATTGGCGTTGCCATTGAATGGCCACCAGCCGACCAGGCCGTTGGTGGGGACGTACGAAGGGATGGTTTGTGCTGTAGTGGCAATACGTAACCCGAAGAGCACAGCGATCATCAGAAATACACTTTTCTGTTTCATTGTAATAATTGTTTTTTGTTCCACTCTGCCCCGCAGTAGAGTTGGTTATAAAAATGAAGCGTGGGACAGTTAACAATTCAGTGGTGAGGTACTAGGATACCTACAAACGGGAATTGATAAAGCCCACGCTTTGCGTGAGCGTTTACACAATTGCCCCCGTTTGTTTGAAGATTCCTAGTTTTCACCAATGGGAGTTGCTAAACGCAGTATTGTATGTCAGCCGTTGCGGCTGTTATTATGTCTAATTCATTCGTTGGTTTTGATGGGTAAATATAGGACTTCGAGTTAGCTCAGCCACCTGCCCTTGGCTACGCTCGGGCAGCATGCCTTGGCTCTCGAGCAACCTGCCCTCGACTACGCTCGGGCACCGAGGATTTCGCTGAATGAACCGGCTTCGACTTCGCTCAGCCGCACGCACGTGGCGGCCGAGCGAAGCCGAGGCCTCTTCTTTTGCATATCATCGCCGGTCCCCGAGCGAAGCCGAGGGGCGCTCAACAACCGTGGTTCGACTGCGCTCACCAACCGCCAAGGGCAAAAAAAGAGGGGCCAGTGCCCCTCTTCTTTCGCAGTATGCTGCTTATCAAATCGTATGTCTTTCCTTTTGGCGGAGGTGGACGCGCCGCAGTGCGTCTCTACCGAGAGGTTGGGCAAAAGGCCGACCATTACTATCAAAAGAACTGCCCTCCGCCAAAAACTTTCAACCTTCAACTTTCAACTTTCAACTATTTAATGTAACGCCAGTCATGATTATTCTTAATCGCCTTCAACGAATGATAAATCAACTGAATCACATGCTCCACGTCGTTTTTGTGCA
>CANHPZ010000153.1 GCA_947462725.1 Flavobacteriales bacterium | reverse complement strand
TTCATTATTTTGAATCAAAATGTTTACAAAAAACAAAAACCAACTCTGTTAACTTTATTCCGTTAACATTAACAGCCTTGCAGCAGAAAATGAAACCGAAATCTTCGGCGAAAAAACCTCACCACTAACCCTTCACCCTTCACCGCTGCCCCTTATTCCCTAACTTTCGCCCACTAAACACAAACCCCATTGGCCACAACCGAACAAACCCTTGCAGCCCGCAGCAGCAACACTTGCGAGCTTTGCGCATCTACAGCATCACTTTCCGTATACGCCATTCCACCGTCGAGCGATGGCCATCCGGAGGACAGCATCTATGCATGTGCCACCTGCCTGGAGCAGCTCAACAAAACAGCGCCTCTCAATGAGTCGCATTGGAATTGTTTGCTCACGAGCATGTGGAGTGAGCATACACCGGTGAAAGTTGTAGCGTGGCGTATGTTGCAGCGCATGCGCAACGAAACTTGGGCGGCCGATGCGCTCGACATGCTATACCTCGACGATGAGCAATTGGCCTGGGCTAGAGCGACTGGTGATCATGAGAACGATAGCGCGGTAGAGTTTCACGTCGACAGCAACGGCCAGCGACTGAGCGACGGCGACACCGTGGTGCTCGTGAAAACCCTCGACGTGAAAGGCACGAGCTTCAGCGCGCGCGCCGGCACCGTGGTAAAAAACATCAGACTCATTACCGACAATGTGGAACAAGTGGAAGGCAAGGTCGAGAATCAGCAGATTGTGATTTTGACGAAGTATGTGAGAAAGGGGTAGTCCCTCGACTTCAAGCGGAACCTTCCTTCGACTGCGCTAGGGAAGCTTCCTTAGGTGGCACTTCGAAAGTGTTACTCATAGCACCTTGCTGTAGTATCCTTCATGAACGAGGCCGTGCTCGTTGGTCATTGTGATGCGGTATAAGCCAGGGGCTAAATCCGCAGGCTGAATAATCTTCCTCACCGTAAAGATGCGGTCGTGAAACAACTCGCGATTATCCGAAGACCAAATCACCAAGTCGACCGGCATTACTATGCTTTCATCCAACTTGGAAATCAATACTGAATCAAATGTGTCGGGTGCTAGCATGAGAATAATTTTGAATTGACGCGTGTCTGCGAATCTAATTCAATACATACCTTAAAAGATTGAAGCTAATGAGGGAATCACGTTGGCTTCTAATATGACAAAGACTCAAAAAAAAAGCCTTGATTTCTCAAGGCTTTCATTTTTGCTGGCGGTCGGGACGGGACTCGAACCCGCGACCCCGTGCGTGACAGGCACGTATTCTAACCAACTGAACTACCCGACCGTTTCACAACAGTGACGTTGTTCTATTCCTACGTCTTTCGATTTCGGAGGCGCAAAATTACACGCATATTTTCATTTTGCAATAGTTGACCTGTTTTTTTTGAAATAAAATTTATAGGCCAAAATATCCCATTTGCGCGCCTGCGTTCATGCGGCTATTATTCGGCAATTAATCTAATCAACTAAAAATCTTACTCCTCCTACTCCATCAATCGAAATCACATATACCCCGCGATTCAATGCGAATGGAGTATTCAGTGCAGAAGATTGACCGCTCGCCATATTCACATTGCTCCATGACATCAATTGTCGACCCGACAAATCATACAAAGTGACTGAAGCTTGACTCAACGCGCTGCCCGCGGTAATCATCAGTTCATTGGGATGAGTTGCATTCACACGAAACACTGCAACATCGAATACTGATTCATTCACTCCTGCTGCAAGCATATTGCAATCATAAGCTAGCGGATTAAGCTCGATAGGCACACCAGGCGTTAGATCAAGCCCGGTGAATCCAGCATAATCGATAGGGTACTGCGTGCAACGGAAAACACTGTTCTGCGTTGCATTACCTCCTTGTGTTGCAATTGCGCCATTCTGACCAACAGGAGACTTGTAGTTCCAAACCATATTGCCCTCGTAATCCACTTCCATAAACGTTCCCTGTGCTCCGGCACACACCAACGTATGACCATTCGGCAAAGGCTGTGCTCCTGAAATATTCATCGAATAAAAAGTCGGAGTCGGTGAATAGGTCCATGACAACGCTTGTGGCAAATACATCTGATTCGCATCCATCCCGTAAGCGCCATTGGCATCTACTACAGGAGCGATTACATCCACCGTTGAGTAGTTGCCGCCCGTGCGCTGAAGTCCATTATTAAACACCATCAACTTACTCTCATCGACGTAGCCGGAAGGAATCCAACGCGGATTGTGCTGTCCGAAAAACTTCTGGTCGGCCGCTGTACCATGACCATATACCTGCGGATTTCCCCAACGAAACAAGAAGTCACCACCTTTACCTGAATTACCTCCGGCATGTGCAGCTGCTTCTGCCGTAGTAGTGCTGTGATCAATAATCCAAATTTCACTATGGTTGTGGCAGCTCAACACAATCTGATCAAGCTGTTCATTGTAATCAAGCCCGTTGCAGTGCAACCAATCGCTTACTGTGCCGCCGCCATAGTTGATGTCGAGCAACTCAGGATGATCTGCAACCTGAGCGTAATTGGCCTTTGTAGCATCAAACGCCTGAACCAAGTGATCCCAAGCGTGCCATTCCCAAACGATGGTGCCACCGGTTGTTCCCTGCGGTTGGATTTCCACAATCTTTTCACTCCAAAATGCATTGCCCAATTGCGAAGGATCACGACCCGCATCTGTTGCCTGAGCCACTGTTTTCAACTCATAAGCAATCGCCAATACATTCCCATTGGGCAATTGATGCACATCGTGGTGCTGGCATTCCGAAGCCGATGAGATGGTGTACGACCATGTGACATTACCACTCCAATCGATACGCTCAATGATACCCCCCAAACCACCGGCGTTAAACGTTTGATTGTTCACCCGGCCGGTGCGAAGCAATGAGCCGTCTTCCATGAAATAAACCGACTGACCCGGTTGATGCGTGTTTGGCCAGCTATGTACCTGATAACCGCACTTGTCGATGAGGTATGTTGTCGTGCCAAAGTTGGGGGAAAACAGCACATAGCCGTCTTCGTTTGCAGGTGTTGATGATATAAGCCCCAATGTTGCCTGAGCAATGGCTGATACCGACAGCATACTGGCCACAGCAAGGCTGAGCACACGTGTTTTTTTCATAAAGCAGTTTTGAAAAATTCGATACATATTGATTATTTCTTTTTAATGGAATCTCTAAAATAAATCTGACAACCAATGGAAGGCGTATCGGGCACTTTCACAGCACGACCTGCCATGAGCGCTTCAACGGCATTCACCACATAAGGCTCTTGAACCAATTCGGGATGTGCACCATTATCGTCGAATGCGCCGTTGTACTTCACGACCCACTTGCCTTTCACCTTCCAGATCACATAAGCATGAGGTGTCTTTTGAGCATTGAAGTTCTTGGCCACGGTTTGATTGGCATCCCACACGTAAGGGAAACTGAAATGCTCTGCAGACGCCTTAGCGCGCATGCGTGTGAAGGTGTCCTCTTCATACATCACCGTGTCGGTTGAGCTGATAGCTATGAGCGGCACGCCCTGCGATGCATACTTCGCGTGGAAATCGTTGAAACGCGGCGGATACAGCTTGGCAAACGGACAATGATTGCATGTGAAGATGACTACAAATCCTTTGGCATTGGGATAATCGGACAGCGACACCATGCGCCCATCCACATTCATCAATTGAAAATCATCCACGATGCGGTCCTTTTTTCTGCCTGCAGCAACTAACACCAGCGCAAACAACAGCAGCATGAAGATTGGCTTTTGCATCATGGATTTTTAAGACTTTGATTGAGTGAAGCGCGCGTAACACGTTGGGTAATGAACTCCCGTTTTCTGAATTGATGATTGACAAGGAGTGTGGCAGGTATAGAGCCATTCCAATGCTTATCGACACGCGTAATCCAACGGTTTCCGCTTTCAGTGAGCAACCAGACAGGCTCTGTAATTGAGTATTTGTGCAGCAACGGAATGAGCGCTTCTTCTGCATCCTCTTCAAAGTCGAGGCTCACCAAAATGAGCTTTATCTTTTCGTCTTTATGCTCTGCTGAGAATGCCTGCAACTCGGGTAATTCCTGAATGCACGGCGCACACCACGATGCAAAAAAATTAATGACGTATGTGGTATCGTTTTTCTGCCTCAGCAATTCTTCAACCTGCGACGCACTCACCTTCACATACGATTGCGCCGTGAGTGACGAACACACAGCCAAAAGCGTAATGAAGGAGACTACGCGCATCGTTTTATTCAACAATAAACGAACGTGTGATGATGCGCTTGGTACCTTCTTCGGTAAGCACAAAGTTGTAGAGTCCGGGCGAAAGCATCGACACGTCAATGCCGTTTACCAGCTGTGGACGCGGCAACATCATGACCACCTTTCCGGCTGCATTCACAATCTTCACATAATAAGCTTGAATGGGAGCTCCGTCGAACTTCACCGAGATGCGATCGGCAGCGGGATTGGGATACACCACAAATTCAGCATTCGGCTCTTCGTTTACCGAGCTACTATTGTCGGTCACCACAAATTGTCCCATCATGCCTTCGTCTTCATGCAGTGAAATATGGCAGTGATACATGAATGGATGCTCGGCATCCGCGAAATCATCAAAGCGCGCAATGAAACGCACGGTTTGCTGACGCGGCACAAACACGACATCCTTCCAACCGCTTTGCTCAGCAGTAGGTGCAACACCATTTACGGTTAAGATTTTAAACTCCACATCATGTATATGAAATGGATGTCCAAATCCTGATGTGCTGCGCAATTCCCAAATTTCGGTATGATTGAGTGGCACTTCATGATTGATGTAGGCGATATCAAAAATGCGGTGTCCCAAAATGAAAGCATTTGGCCCTGTAGTACCAGGAACACCTGTGCTATCTGTAATAGTTATGATGCGCGTAAGATCAGACTCGGACTCCAATGGAAACACATTCGTGACCAATGCACTTGGTACCGCCGTGATTGGATTAGCAGTCTCTGCGCCGATATTGAAATGAACAAGGCGAAAATCGATATGACCCAAAGCATTGGCAAATGGCCCGTTCGGAAAATTCTCACCACCGGCTATAAATCCGCCTAGCGATGCATTGTACGCTTTCAAATCAACTGAACTTCCCTCCTGTCCACTACAATCCACTAAAATTTCGACACGCTCACCGGCATGCAGCATATAACGCGTTAGCGGCACCGGTGCATCGAGTAATCCACCATCAGAGGCAATGACATAGAAAGTTCTGTTATCCGAGAAGCCCAGATTGAACGTGCGCTCAATGGCTGCATTCAACAGGCGAAAGCGAATCATCTGCGCAGGCACTGGATGCTGCGGACGCAGGGTCATATTCACTAAAGCGCTGTCGCCGTATGGCACAGGCGAAAACTCATTGGACGTGGTGAAATCACGGTCGGTGAGCACCAGTGGAATATCATCAACACCGTAGGTGCGCGGCAAAGCAAGCGCCGCCTCTTGCTCATCACGTACGATGATGAGTCCGCCAATTCCTTTAGTAATATGATCCATCGTCATCTCGTGCAAGTGAGGATGATACCAATACGTAGAGGCGTTGTTGGTGACTTCCCAATAGGGCTGCCACACGGTACCGGCCGGAATAATTTGATGCGGACCACCATCCATAACGGCCGGCAAGTGCATGCCGTGCCAGTGAATCGTTGTCGCTTCATTGAGTTGATTGCGCACATTCATGTGCACCGTTTCACCTTTATTGAAAATGAG
>CANHPZ010000152.1 GCA_947462725.1 Flavobacteriales bacterium | reverse complement strand
CTTGGTATCCGCATCTTTCACAAACTCTATCGATACGGTGGAGTTATTCGAAATTCCACCTTCCTTGATTGAGCCATCAGCAGCCAACTCGGTGAGCTCGGCCATGATCATGTCGTCTTCAGCACTTACTTCCGGATCCGACATTTTACCATACCGGCGCGCCAAATCCTTGATTTGACGATTCACCAATGTGTCGTCTATATTGACTTTGTAATAATCAAACTTGTGTGTTGCATCCAGGTCAACATTGACCGTGGGAGCGATACCCATGTGGTAAGTAAATTTAAAATCACCCGGGTTGTCCCAATCGCCCACTGATTCGTTGTCTTTCGCCGGAATTGGGCTTCCCAACACTTCAATTTTATGTTCAGAGAGAAACTTATAGATATTATCCTGAATAACCTGATTGATTTCTTCGGCAAGAATTCCCTTGCCATAGCGTTGCTTTACCAATGACATGGGCACATGGCCAGCGCGGAAGCCTGGCATCTGCATGGTTTTGCGGTGTTTCTTGAGGGCATTATCTACGCGCTCGCTGTAATCGGCCGGCGCAATGTTGATGTGCAACTCGGCATTCAACGTATCGATATCTCTTCTTTCGATTTGCATGATTGAACTGTTTATGAGTGAGTAACCTGCTTTTTAGGGCAGGGGCGCAAAACTAATGCACGAAACCCTTTCGATGGTAATTGAAAAAACTGGTGCATCAATTCACGATGCTGTATTATATTCGCGCCGCCTTGCTTGCGGGCGTGGCGAAATTGGCAGACGCGCCAGACTTAGGATCTGGTGCCGTGAGGCATGGGGGTTCGAGTCCCTCCGCCCGCACAGAAAAAATTCCGGCACCATGTGCCGGATTTTTTTTTACCCCTTGAGGCCGCGCGCTTGCCGTATCAGCAACTCTCACCCTATATTGCTCGCGTCATGAAGAGAATAGCACTCACCCTTTGCTTATTACTCGCACTTCCCCTTGGGGTAATTCGCGCACAATCCAACGCCGGCGGAAGACCTACCGCCATGGCTGGCTCTTACGTGGCTATGGCCGACGGATGGAGCGCTTTTCACAATCAAGCCGGACTGACCCACATCGAAGGAATTACCGTTGGGGCTTTCTATGAAAATCGATTCGGTTTGAATGCGCTGAGCGACAAAGGATTTTTGGCCGCCATTCCCTTTAAGGGAAAATCTTTTGCTTTGAGCTACCATGGCTTTGGCGATGCCAACTATTCCTCTGCAAAAACAGGACTGGCCTATGCAATGAAACTCGGCGAAAAACTCGATGCCGGTGTGCAGCTCGATTACTTCAGTGTGCGATTGGGCGAAAACTACGGCAGTCGACAAGGCTTTATGGCAGAAGGAGGATTTCAATATCACCTCAATGCGCGGCTCACATTGGCTGCGCATGTGAGCAATCCAAATCGCGCAAGACTCTCTGATTACATCGATGAGCGCATGCCCGGCACCATGCGAGCCGGAGCTCTGCTGCGTCTTTCCGACAAGGTGTTGCTCAGTGGCGAGGTATATAAAATCACAGGCTCCGACGCTTCAGTGCGCGCAGGCGTTGAATACCGTGTAGTAGAAAATGCTGCCATTCGTGCAGGCTTCGGCTCTGTTCCGGGTACATACACTTTTGGCTTCGGATGGAAGGTCAAAACCTTCCTCATCGACATGGCGGCTGCCTATCACCCCATACTCGGGTTCAATCCACATGTATCGCTCACCTATTCCGGCTCGAGCAAACCATGACCTGTCATTCATTCATACGCCATCTATGCCTTTGGGGACTTACGCTTAGCCTGATGTTGACAGCGCTCACCCATTCTTGCGGACAAATTGAAGATCAGAAAAACTCCATCATTGAGCAGCGCATTGAAGAAATTGCAGCCACATTAGACGAGGGGCAAGAACTCGACTACACCAATCTATTTGAAGACCTCGCCTATTACTTCGAACATCCACTGAATCTCAACAAAGCTACCGTAGATGAGCTTCGCGAGCTGCAACTTCTCACCGACATTCAGATTTCAAATTTGCAAAAACACATTGCTCGCTACGGCGAATTGCGCAGTGTGTTTGAATTGCAGGCCGTGGCTGATTTCGACATCCCAACCATTCGCAACATCAGTTGGTTTGTGACTGTGAAGCCTACGTTGCAGCTCAGCGCATTTAGTATGCGTGAGTTTTTTGATGACGCGACTCACGATTTGTTCATTCGCTACAAGCGTAATCTGCAACTTGCCGATGGTTTTATCGCAGACCCTGCGACGGGTGTTCCCGATTATGCCGGATCCCCCGATTATATCTATACACGCTATAGACTCAATTACAAGAAAAGTTTTCGCGCGGGGCTAACCATGGAAAAGGATGCCGGAGAATCGTTGCAACGCGGCCCCGATTTTTATAGTGCACACGCCATGTATAGCGGACAAACCTGGTTGCGCAAACTTGTTGTGGGCGATTATCAGGTGCTCTTGGGGCAGGGGCTCACGTGCTGGAACGGACTCGCGTTTGGCAAGTCCCCTTTCATCACGAATGTGAAGCGCAATGGTATCGGTTTGCGACCGTATTCCAGCGTACAAGAAACGAACTTCTTTCGCGGGGCGGCGACTACGCTGGGTTTCAAAGACGTAGAAGTGACGGCCTTCCATTCCGACAAGCACATCGATGGTAACGTAGACGCAACAGCAGACTCGGTACTCACCGATGATGAGTTCATTGTCTCAAGCCTACCGGCGGGCGGGTTGCACCGCACGGCTTCCGAAATAGAGAACAAAAACCAAGTAAGAGAAACGGTTTATGGAGGCAATGTGAAGTATACGCATCGCTTGTTTTCTGTGGGTGCGACGGCTATCCGAACGGCCATCGATGCGCAGCTCGCACCTAACCTCGACCTGTACAATATGTATAAGCTCACCGCGAGCCAAAACGTGAATGTTGGTGTAGACTATCAAGCCGTTTTGGGCAACACCAACTTTTTTGGAGAGGCAGCTCGCAGTCAGAATGGTGGTTTCTCCATGATTAATGGATTTGTGGCTGCCCTGCATCCCAGGCTAACGCTCACCGCTGTGCATCGTTGGTTTGGTAAAGACTATCAAAACACCAAAGCCAATGTTTTCGGCGAAAACAACCTTACTGCTGCGAATGAACACGGACTGTATACAGGCCTTCAGGCCAATCTCGGAACCAAATACACGCTGACTACCTACGCCGATATAGTATCCTACCCATGGCTCCGCTATCGTGTGGATGCGCCAAGCCTGGCCAAAGACTATTTGGTGCAACTTAATTTCAAGCCCGACAAAAAGAATGAAATCTACTTGCGCTATCGGCGGCGACAGAATTTCGTCAACTCTTCTCTAGACGAATCCTATATCACTTCGCCAGTAGCAACCCTGCAGGAAAACTGGCGTGTCAACGCATCGTATCAAGCGCATCCCAACATTCAAATGCGCACGCGCGCGGAGTGGTCACTTTATACCACTGAGAGCGGACAATCACGCGGGTTTGTCATCTACCAAGACGTGAATTACAAGCGGCTGGGATCAAGGGCCACTTTCTCATTGCGCTATGCCATCATGGATTCGCCGAGCTGGAATAGTCGCATATACGCCTACGAAAACGACGTGTTGTATGCCTTCAGTATTCTGCCCTACTATGGAAGGGGGTCCCGAATCTATGGAATGGTAAAAATCGACATCGCTCGAGGTATCGACTTCTGGGCGCGCTATGGTGCTTTTCTCTATGACCAAACACGCGTCATCACTGATGCCAGCGGCACAACAACCGACCACATCAAATCGGATGTGCATCTTCAACTCCGCTTTCAGTTTTGATGTTTTTAGATTTATTAGCCATTTATTGTTGATAAACCTCGATTCCCCTTTATCTTTGAAATCTGTTGATACGTAAGTACTACATCAGCTTTTTAGAACGATGAATAAACTCTACTCTCTGTTGGTCATGATTCTCTTCCTCAACTGCGCTAACGCAGTGGGTCAGGATCGTGCACAACATCCGGTTTCTACCGCCCACATTGTGGGGATGGATGGCCGTGTAGAGTTGGTATTCGATGAATACATGACCGATTCTTTTACACTTAGTGTAATGGATCTTACCGGTAAGGCGATTTTCACGCAAACTCATCAAGCTTCGAACGAAGGTTGTCAGTTTGTAGAAATCCCAACTGAGAATCTGAAAAGAGGAATTTATATGGTGCGCATTGCCGGAGCAGATGGCAAGACGAAAACCTTGAAACTACAGCGGAACTAAATTACATCAAGTATATAAGGGAAGCCATTCGATAACGTTCGAATGGCTTTCTTTTTATATCCCTATTTGATGTGTTTGATTTTCACTAAAGGACTAAACAAATACTCGTGTTTCGTAGCTTCCTCAAAACAACGGTAGCGCGTGCGTAAACGCTCGCCCTTGATGAACACCCGATGCTCTCTGCCGTACACGAAGCGCGCATTATGTGGTATATCATCAAGCAATTGAATATCCGGGTGACTTTTTTTATCGTAGCGCGCCAGGGTTTTAGACAAAGGGATATCTGCACACGTAGATGCTGCAGGGTTGGACAAATAAGAAGCAATCGCTTTGGCCACGTCGTCGGGAAAAACATTGCGTCTTAAAAATGGCCCAAGGGTTTGCTTGAAATATCCCTTCCACTCCACACCATGGGGCTTCACTTTATCACGATGATTGATGTAGGTCACCAGGTGCGCCAACTCATGCATCAAGGTGATGAGAAATGCGTACGAATTGAGGTTGCCATTCACCGTGAGCACATGTCGATTGCCGCGCGGATCGGCCGTGAAATCGCCGAGCTTGGTTGACCTTGGTTCAGTAATGACCAAATGATGCGGATAGGCCCTCAACTTTTCGCAGGCCAATTCCAATGCTTCCGGCGGAAGAAAAGGCTTAAGGGCGGCTTCCAGATTGGTGCTGTTCTTCATTCAAAGGCTGATGAGAGGTCCATTCGATGCGGTCTTCCCATTTCGGACAAGTATTGCAGCGGCGCTTCTTGTTGGAGGCACAAGCCGTGAGGGTCAATACAACAAACAACACACTTACGGCATATTTCATTTTCAATTTCATGGATTCGCTCGTTATACTTGCGAAGATAAGCGTAACCATGACAGACCAAATCGCACAAATCTTCCTTTTGTTGGCCGGTTTTTCAGCCTGGGCAATAAGCGCATCCCCACTGCTCAAATACATGATTTACGCAGCTGAGAAGGACTACCGCTGGCCACTCGCGGGTTGGTTTTTGCTCATAACCATCGCCATATTCGTCATGAAGTTCAGTTTGTCATCACTCATTGCGTGGCCTACTCCGGGCACTTGGTCAAGCCGATTGTTTTATCCGGTATTACTCTTTGCAGCCTACGGAGTGCCATTTGCGTTGGAGATACTGCGCACGTTGCTCTCAAAGAAAAATTAAAAACTCCGTGGGATGATATTAACCGCGGAGAGAATGCTGGGCACAGAGTCCTTGGATTTAAAAACTCTTTGGTCTTTAGATTCTCCTTGGTAAGAAATTCACCACAGCGTGTTTGGAAGGCACAGAGTCTTCTAGTAACACATGCCACCCTGTAAAACCAACCATAGCCTCCCGAATCGCCATTCACCATGCATTGTGCATAGCATGCTGCAGGCAATCATTTGAGTGTGGATTCAGTTGCTATGTTTGCTTCAGATGTTGTCTGTCTATTTTCATATCGGCAAATATTTTCTGCTCATGGTAAGCACCT
>CANHPZ010000151.1 GCA_947462725.1 Flavobacteriales bacterium | reverse complement strand
GAGCCTGCGCTTCAAGTTTCCGCAAAAAAAGAGAATTATCACATCGTTCACGCCGATAGTCCGGATGAACGTGGTATCGATGTGGCGGCACTTTATGATGCGTCAGTATTGAAGGATGTTACTTTCCAATACTTCACCATCGCATTGCCGGATCCTAAGGATCCATATACACGCGACCTCTTATATGTAAGAGGCAAGATGGATAATGAGTGGATTCATTTTTTTGTAAATCACTGGCCAAGTCGCAGTGGTGGCCAAGCGGAGAGTGAGCCGAATCGAATTGCTGTTGCACAAATGCTAAAGGCAAAGGTTGACTCGGTTATGGCTGCAGATGCCAATGCACAAATTATCATCATGGGAGATTTCAATGATCATCCGGTCGATAAAAGTTTGAAGGAAGTGCTAGGTGCTAGTGAGTCACAAGATGCAGCATTATTCAATCACATGTATTCGATTCATGTCGGCGGCAAGGGTTCATATTTCTACAAAGGCGAATGGGGTGCACTGGATCAGATGATTACTTCACACACATTGATGCAGGAAAAGGGATGGTACGTTGCAGTGGGATCGGCGGGTGTATTGCGTGATGAGAAAATTTTATTCCGCGATAAAGACGGTGTTGCACGTCCGAGTAGATCGTATGCCGGTGACTCCTACAAGGGTGGTTATTCAGATCACCTTCCTGTGTTTTTGAATTTGCTCAAATAAAAATAGTATCAAAACAAAAAACCCCGCTAAGCGGGGTTTTCATTTCGTTACGAAGTCTATTACTTCTTAGCGGCAGCCTTCTTAGGAGCAGCAGCCTTCTTAGGAGCAGCAGCTTTTTTCGGAGCAGCCTTCTTAGCAACAGCTTTCTTAGGAGCAGCAGCTTTCTTAGCAACAGCCTTCTTAGGAGCAGCAGCTTTTTTCGGAGCAGCCTTCTTAGCAGCAGCTTTCTTAGGAGCAGCTTTCTTAGCAGCAGCCTTCTTAGGAGCAGCAGCTTTCTTAGCAACAGCTTTCTTCTTAGGAGCAGCTTTCTTAGCAGCAGCCTTCTTCACGGCCTTTGGGGCAGCGTGTGATTTTGACTTTGTTTTCATATTTGTAACGGTTGATTTGTGATTTACAATTTCATAAGTGACCTTGGCCGTAACGCAAAACTCGTTGACTCTACCATTTACAACTCTTGCGGTTTGGTCTTGAACATAAACTGAAGTGATCGAATAAAAAAGTGCGTTTGCTTCTTCTACAATTTTCGAAGTTGCATCTTCCCAACTCTTGGTAGATGAACTTGAAATTTCTGTCACACGATAAACTCCCATTTCAATTTTTTCTCTTCTGTTTTTGCTCAGATCATTTTCAAAAAAACAATCCGTGAATTTTTAAATTTCCATTTTCACGAATCTCTAAAGTTGGTCCTGGAATTTTTATGAAGCTTAAAACTTTCGCCGTTCGCTGCATCCATTTTTTCTTCCATCGAACACGTTCCAAATCTGCATCAAATGAAAAGTAGAATTCACGTTCGCGTTGAAAATTATTAACATCATCAGCAGCGTTTTTTGCTGTGATCATTTTTGTTGCACCGTATCCAATTGCAATATTCAACCACCTCGGGAAATCCGCGCCAGAAGCCAGAAAGCTATGAACGTTGAATGATGCCCAATAGGTTTGCGCGTTGTAGTCTTTCATTAAGCGTTGTTGAAAATTACGACCAAGCAATTCAGAATTCACACTTGCAAATGTTGAAGGTGTGTAAGAAAATTTCAGCATGATGCGTTGCTCTTCCCAAATTTTTTCTTGCGAAAAAAAAAGCAAACTACCTGTTGTGTTGGCCATCATATCGCCCCAAGAAAATCCCCACTGTGCACTTCGTCCATCGAGTATTTCAATGCTCGACATGAATACTAAACTTGTAACTGCACAGTAATATGGAATTGATTTCTGTGGTGCGCAGCTCCAGGTATAGAGCGACTTCAGTTGATTGCTTAAGGTGTAACTTGAGAATGCATGTCCGACTTTGTCTACTTGCAACCATTCACCATTATCGTTGAATGCATGCATGGATGAACGCGGATAATTTTTATACCAAAGTTCGTTGAGCAGTATATATCCGGTTGTTGCAGTAAGAGCTGTTGCTGTGAGTGTGATTTTCTTTTTCTGCTCACATGACAACGAATCTAGCTGCGCGTTTGCGCATGTGCAGCTTGATGTTGTTATGATCAATAAAAGTGGTAGAATGAATTTCACGAGCAACGGGACTTCGAATGTATGTGCCGGGAAATTTACATCATCATGAATGATCACGAAACGTGGCTACTCGGAAATCAACCATTGATTAATTTTCTCTTGCAATACATCTGCGCGCATAGGCTTCTCCAAAATGTCATCCATTCCGGCTTGCATGCAAAGAGCTTTGTCTTTATTCTGGTTACTACTTATACCGAAAATTACCGGCATATCATCACTGTCAACTATGCGCTTTAATTGTTTTGTAGTCGTAATGCCATCTGTTTCATTCTCATTTACGTCCATCAGTATGAGGTCGTACTCTTCACGTTTCGATTTTTCAAGAACGTCTTTGCTGCTAACTATAGTGACATGACGGTGTCCGAGTAGCTGAAGAGTTTTGGCAGTAACAGCGCGTGAAAGTTCATTGTCTTGAGCGAGCATGATACGGAGGTTGGAGTTTTTACCAATCACATCTGAATTGCCGGAAGACATGTTGCTCTTTGCTTGATGCGCAGGACTCACTTGTAGAACATCTACGATGGTGTCAAGTATTTTAGATTGCTTAGCTGGTTTGGTCAAATACGCATTGTAGTAGTTGTTTTTATCCGTCATTAAATGCTCGCCAAGCGATGATAAAACAATGATGGGTAATTCCTGCAAACTGAATTTGGATCTGATTTTCTCCGCTACTGAATGTCCATCCATTTCAGGCATTTGAATGTCAAGAATCACAAAGTCGAATTTGTTGAGGTTCGACATGATATCTGTAACTAATTGCGGACTGTTGAATGGGGTAACTTCTATTCCCCAGCCGGAAAGTTGCTTCACCAAGATTTTCAAATTGGTGGTATTGTCATCTACAACCAGCGCTCGAAGACCGGTCAGTGCCAAAACCTTTTGTTGGTGGTGATCGCCGGAAGATTCAGCAACAAGAGTGAATGAAAAAGTAGATCCTTTGCCGGGTGAGCTTTTCACTTTAATGCGTGTGCCTAGCTCTTGTGCTGCACTTTGGCAAATGGCAAGACCCAAACCTGAACCACCAAACTTTTTATTGTGAGATGATTCTACTTGATAAAATGAGTCGAAAATTTTGTCTTGATGGTCGGCATGAATTCCAATGCCGGTGTCGATAATGCTGAATTGAATTTGTGCGAAATCTTGCTCTGTATTGATGAGCTCGGTTTTGATAACTACCTCACCTTGCTCAGTGAACTTAATGGCATTGTTGACAAGGCTAATTAAAATCTGCCTTAAGCGATTTTCATCACTGATAATTTCAATGGGTACGCGCGGACTCAAGTCGCTCATTAGTTCAATTTTCTTTGCGTGAGCCAATGGCTTAAGCAAATCAATTACTTGGTCGATGCAATCGGATAGCACAAATCGCTCTTTATTAACCTCCGAATGACCTGCTTGAATTTTCGCAACGTCGAGCACGTTATTCAATAGATCCAATAACTGAAATGCGCTGCTGTGAATGTTGCGCGTGAATGCACGTTGCTCCTCATTCAATTTACTTTGCAGGAGAAGTTCGCTCATGCCAATAACACCGTTGAGGGGTGTGCGAACTTCATGGCTCATGTTGGACAGAAACTCTGTTTTAGCATTCAATGCGTCTTGCACCTTTGCCTCCAGTGTTTCTATTTCAGAGTCGATAAGCGTGAAGTTTTTTTGAATGGGTCGAATGACCAGCATAATGGCTAAGGCTAACGTCAGTATGAAGCAGATTACTATAGCGATTATGGATGTAAAGGCAACCTGTTGCGTCGTGTGACTTTCTTCAAGAAATTTCCCGGTTACATTATTTATACTGGCTATGTAACTGTCTAAAAAAACTTCAGCTGAATCAATTTGGCTTTGATTGAAATCGTTGGGTTGCCCAATGTAAACATCTAAAAAATCTCTGGCCTTCATGAAATGCAGAGAAGATTCTTGCAACAGGGATTGTGCGGCATTTGAATTACTTGCAGTAGTGCCGTATTGATCACTGCCGGTAATGAGCGCCTTTTGTGCATTTTCCCATTTTCCCAAAAGAATTTTGAAGTCGCTACTCTCTGATGAAATGTCTTTTTGTTCCTCGGCTTCGTGCCGAATGGTTATCATCTTCCTGCCCAGCTCCTCAGCCAATGCTTTTTGGCGCGATGAAAGGCTAACCTTCGATAAATAATCGCTGTTAAGGTTTTGGCTAATGAACAATAACAGGCATGAGGCTACAGTGAATAACACCATTATGCCAAATAAAATTTTCAGTCTGCGAAGGATTCTTGCCTGAGAAATCATTGTGAAACAAAGATAGGCAAACTGCTAGTTATCAACAAGGATGGCTATCGAATTCCTTTCTCTTCCAACCATTGAATATACCGCTGACGATTTTTGGTGTGCTCAGCATAGCTTGAACTAAAATTATGCAGACCTGTTCCTCCGGGTTGTGCACACATGTATATGTAGTTGTTCTTTTCTGCTTGAAGCACAGCATCTAAATAAACTACCTCGGGGAAATTAATCGGTCCTGGTGGTAAACCCGCGATTTTATAGGTGTTGTAAGGGTTCTCGGATTCAAGGTCTGACTGATAAACTCGTTGCCTTTTATTCTTTTGCCCAAATGTGGCTGTAGGATCAGACTGCAATGGCATGCCCATTCTCAATCGGTTGAGGTAAAGGCCTGCAATTCTTGGCGCCTCATTAACTACTGCCGTTTCCGCCTTAACAATAGATGCTAAAGTGGCAACTTCTTGAGGGCTTAATCCTATCTGTTGCGCCGATGCATTTCGTTCATCATTCCAAACGCGGCTATGTTCCTTTTTCATGCGATCTAAAAATGTCCTTGGCGACATGTTCCAATAGAATTCATATGTATTAGGTATGATTATGCATGCCAAATGGGCACTGTCCGTTTCATATGCGCTAAGTACGTTGGGAGAAAGCATGGTGTCTATAAAAGAGGCACTGTCATACATAAGCGATTCACCTAACCTGCCCGCAAGCCCAAAAATATCGTCCAAATTATCGATGCGCATTTGAACTACTGGGGCTCCTCCCGAACGGAGATGCTGAATGATTTGGTTGTTGCTCATGTTAGCCCCAATGACATAACGCCCGGGCTTTATTCGCTTCAATCGCTTGAATAGGCACGCCAGCTGAAAGGTCGATGAATTCTGAATTGGAATGCCCGATGTGGATAGGAATTGATCAATAGTTAAATCACTCCTGATAGAAATGTTGAAATCCTGAGAATTGCCTGTCGTGTTAGTTGCGGTGAATATGAACCAATAGGCAGCGCAAACTCCTGCGATAGTTATGGCAACGGCTGCAGCAATTGTCTTTTTCGTACTCATTCTAGATTCTTGTTAATGGCTATACAGTAAACATATTGAGTGGCAAGCTTTCCTCGATGCAGCTGTTGCCCACCGGGGCTGAAACCAATCGATTTAAAGAGACTCGCGCTCGCAATATTGTCTTGATGAATTAGGGCCTTGATGAAATTCCATTTGCGCTTCTCCAAAACTGATATTAACTCAAATAGGGCTCTCTTGGCATAGCCCTTTTTTCGGTCGGCAACATTGGCGATGAAAATTCCAATTCCCGCCGATTTGAAAAGGTAATCAATCTCCAATAAATCGACTACTCCAACCGGTTCTTGCATCTCATTCATGATTACCCATCGCTCGGTTTCAGGAT
>CANHPZ010000150.1 GCA_947462725.1 Flavobacteriales bacterium | reverse complement strand
TTACCAAGAGAATTCGGCCAAGAGCGGTGAATCCACCATCACTATTGAATGGGAAGAGGAGAATAAGCCGGCACCAATAGAAAATAAAACTGACACGAAGCCCAAGGAAGCAAAAAGGCAGGAAACGCCTTCAGCCGATGACAAGAAAAAGAAAACTCCGAAATGGCTCGAGGAAAAAGACCAATGAGCACGTTATGTTTGCATCATGGCTGATTTGCCCAAGGCTTTTTGTGATCGAATTAGGATTCAATTTGGAACGACTGGTGATGCGCTGTTGGAAGCGCTCGACCGACCTGTAAAGTCAAGTGTGCGTTTGAATTCACACAAGCATTCCGAATCTTTTAAAGATGCTAATCAGGTTCCTTGGAATAGCCAAGGTCGTGTGCTCAATGAACGGCCGGTGTTCACATTGGACCCTTTGTTTCATGCAGGTTGCTATTATCCGCAAGAGAGTTCTTCGATGTTTTTGCAATGGGTTCTTGAGCAGACTTGTGCGCCTCATGGAAATTTCAAAGCCCTTGATTTGTGCGCAGCTCCAGGGGGTAAGTCGCTTATTATTTCCGATTTTATTGGACAAAATGGAGTTCTCATTTCAAATGAGGTTATCCGATCGCGCGCTCACATATTGAAGGAAGTCGTTACCAAGTGGGGTGCATCGAATACCGTGGTGACCAATGCGAAGGCAGAAGAATTGGGAAACCTTTCGGGTTGGTTCGATTGCATAGTTGTGGATGCGCCATGTAGCGGAGAAGGCATGTTTCGAAAGGATCAACAAGCCCGCGTCGAATGGAATGAGAATAGCGTTGAGCAGTGCAGCACGCGTCAAAAGTCAATATTGAACGATGTACTTCCGGCACTAAAGGAATCAGGATTGCTCATTTATTCCACCTGCACATTTGCTCCGGAGGAAAATGAAAATATGCTGCAGACACTGGTTGATTCCGGCGAATTCGAGTCTGTCCGTTTTTCAGTGCCGCACGATTGGCCCATAGATGTTGTCGATGCTAATGGCATTTTCGCGTGTCGCTTTTTGCCTCACAAAGTCGAGGGGGAGGGTTTTTTCATTGGTGTTTTAAGGAAAAAGGCAAACTCAGGTCACCACAATACAAAAGGGAAAAGAATATTTGAGTCAGTTGGAAAAAAGGAACGAGAAGCGATAGCGAAGTTTGGAATTCAGGCTACGGAAATCGTCCTCGGCCCGGATGGCGAATGCTATGCTTCTCCGTTGAAAATAGATGCGCTTAATGTGCTTGCCACCGAAGCTTATGTGCTCATGCCCGGGGTTCAATTGGGCAAAGTAATGCGCACTGATTTGATACCGGACCACGCATTGGCTATGGCGAGCGACATCTTCCATCCTAATCGCGCTTGCTCCCTCGACTTAATGCAAGCACAGGCATATTTGCGAGGTGAAGCCATTCAGGTCGATGCCGCCGATGGTTGGTGTGTGGCTGCATACGAATCACATGCTTTGGGTTGGATGAAGGTAATAGGTCCGCGCGTGAATAATTACTATCCAAAAGAATGGCGCGTGCGCATGAAGCAGTGATTGTACATTTGACGTTGATTAGTGAGAACACTCGACAACATACAGCGGCCGATTGCCAAAGAGATGGAAGCCTTTGAAGATTATTTCAAAGGTGCTATGCGCAGTGAGAATGTCCTGCTTGATAAAATCACTCATTACATCATCAAGCGGAAGGGGAAGCAGATGCGCCCCATGTTTGTTTTTCTGTCGAGTAAAGTGTGTGGCAACATTACGCCTGCGACCTACACCGCTGCGTCGCTTATAGAACTCTTGCACACAGCAACATTGGTGCATGATGATGTAGTCGATGTTGCCCACACCCGTCGCGGGTTTTTCTCTATCAATGCTGTTTGGAAAAATAAAATAGCGGTCCTTGTTGGTGACTATTTGCTTTCGCGCGGATTGTTACTCAGCATTGATAATGGTGAGTTTGATCTGCTGCGCATTGTGTCGAATGCTGTGAAGGAAATGAGCGAAGGCGAATTGTTGCAGCAAGAGAAGTCGCGCCTGCTCAATATTACGGAAGAGGTGTACTTTGAAATTATCAGTCAGAAGACAGCATCGCTGATAGCGGCTTGTTGCAAAAGCGGAGCAAACGCAGCTGGCGCATCCGCAGATGATCAGCAACGCATGTACGAATTCGGATTGAAAATCGGGTTGGCATTTCAGATCAAGGATGATTTGCTTGACTATGGCTTCGGTGAAAAAATTGGCAAGCCAATCGGAATTGATATCAAGGAGAGAAAGCTGACTTTGCCGCTCATACACGTGATGAAAATGGCTACTGCTCCTGAGCGTCGTGAGTTGATGAACATCATCAAACGCCACAATACAGATGCAGTGAAGGTTAAATTTCTGGTGCAACGTGTAATTGATTTGGGGGGCATAGACTATGCCCGTGAAAAAATGGAATCGTTGCGCGATGAAGCTCTCGGAATCTTGAATCATTTCCCTAAAAGTGATTCACGTGATTCACTCGAAAATCTAGTTCACTTTACCATTGACCGAAAGAAATGATGCGATCTATCAGTATAATTTTCTTGGTGCTGTTGCTTTGGTCGTGTGGCAATCAAAGGAACGATGATGCCTCAAAAAAGAGCGAGCGCTTTCACATTGAAGGAGCAACGGAACAGGTAGTTAAAACCCATGGTGATGGCTCGCCCAAGGTCTCTGTTTTTTATGATGAAAAGACAAACGCTAAAGTTGCGGAAGTGGAATTCCATCCCAATGGACAGCCTAAGATTGATCAGCGCTTTGTAAACGATCAGCGCAATGGTGAGTCGTGGTGCTATTATGATGATGGAAAGACGTGGAGCTTGAATACATTCAAGGACGGCTTGAACGATGGGCCATACAAGACATGGCATGAAAACGGCCAACTCTATATACAAGGACAATATGCTGCCGGCAAAGAAATAGGCGAGTGGTTCACTTACTACGCCAATGGCGCATTGAATACGCGAGGTTTTTACGACCAAGGTCAAAAGGTAGGAATCTGGTATTCTTACAATCTGGAGGGTACCATGAAGCGTCAGCAAGACTTTGGCGTTGTGAAACCACAGTAATTCTCATCAACAGTATTTTGTTGGAATCGCACATTCGTATGCAGTGTGCTGCATGGCTGCGATACTATCTTAGTATGACTATCGTTTTCGAATCATGCAAAAGACACTGCTCATTGCCCTGGCCCTACTTATTGGGTTTTCATACACTGCTTCCGCAGAAGAAAATACCCGTCAACAGTACATCGAAATGTGGAAGGAGGAAGCAATTTACCAAATGGTAGTAAGTGGCGTTCCTGCTAGTATTACGCTGGCTCAGGGTATTTTGGAAAGTCGCGATGGCAATAGCCGGCTGGCTAAAGATGGCAACAACCACTTCGGTATTAAATGCCATTCCGATTGGGAGGGCAAGCGGATGTATGAAGATGATGAAACGCGTAATGAGTGTTTTCGCCAATATCCCAACGCCCGTGAATCTTTTGACGACCATTCTGACTTTTTGAAAAAACCACGATACGCGAAGTTGTTCGAACTTGACCCCGATGATTATGAAGGATGGGCGAAGGGATTGCGCGATTGTGGATATGCTACCAATCCTGAGTATGCGAAACTTCTCATACGCATTATTGAAGAGAATGGGTTGAAGGAATATGATGAGCTTGGATTGCAGTACGCGAAGAAAAATGAAGTCCCTGCGCGCAAGGATGCTCCGGTTGAAGCAAGCGTGTTTCATCATGAAACATCAAAGGGTAAGAAGCGCCCACGTCAATTTGAAAATGATTCACGCCAGGAAATAACAATCTCAAATAATCATGAGATTCGAGTAAGCGACAACAACATTAAATATGTTGTAGCAAAGGATGGTGAAACCATAGAATCAATAGCGCGTGATATCGATTTGCACGTATTGATACTCAGAAAGTTCAACGACTTTACTTCTTCCTCAGTGGTACAACCGGGTGATATAGTTTATCTGCAACCCAAGCGCAATAAGGCTCAACAAAACACTTATATAGCTGCTGAAGGTGATACTTGGTTCAGCATATCCCAGAAGTTCGGTATTAAGCTCAAGCAGCTTTGCAAGGTCAATTCAACTGACCCGGCGAAGTCTATAACTCCGGGTAATTCCATCCGACTCAAACGGGCATAAAAAAAGTCAATCCGAAGATTGACTTTTTGAGAAGTTGCCCGACCAGGATTCGAACCTAGACAAACTGAACCAAAATCAGTTGTACTGCCATTATACTATCGGGCAAAGTCGCCTTTGCGTAAAAGCGGATGCAAATTTAATAATACATGCCGTATAAACAAGCATTGGGGTGAAATCTCTTGCCTAATTCAAAAGTATTGTCTGATGAAATGCCTGTATGAATTGAAAATGAGTGACTTTTCTGTGTGTTGCAGTTTCTTGAGATTTGATTTTTTGTCTTGGTTTAAATTGCACGACAATCCCAGTAAACGTGAAAGTTATAGCCAATTATATCCATGGTGAACTTCTAGCTCCGGAAAGCGGCAAGTACATCGATAATGTCAATCCATCAACCGGTGAGGTCTATGGAAAAATCCCGGCGAGCAATGCTTTCGACGTGGATCGGGCCGTGGCAGCCGCCAAGTCGGCCTTTGCGGCCTGGAGCACGCTGCCTGCAGCTGAGCGATCAGGCATTTTGGTGCGCATTGCCGATTTGATTGGCGAGCACCGCGCGATGCTCGCCGAGGCAGAAGCTATCGACAATGGCAAGCCCGTGTCACTGGCCATGCAAATGGATATTCCCCGCGCAGAAGACAATATGCGCTTTTTCGGAACAGCCATTTTGCATTGGAGTTCTGAGGCACATATCATGGAAGAACGCGCAATCAATTACACCAACCGCAAGCCCATTGGTGTGGTCGGATGCATCTCTCCGTGGAATTTGCCGTTGTATTTGTTTACGTGGAAAATTGCACCCGCATTGGCGGCAGGAAATTGCGTTGTGGCTAAACCGAGCGAGCTTACACCCATGACAGCTTTTTTGTTTTCGAAAATTTGCATTGAAGCAGGTCTGCCTGCCGGTGTTCTCAATATTGTGCATGGCTTGGGCAGTGAAGCCGGCGATGCCATTGTGAATCATTCAGGTATTAAGGCAATTTCATTTACCGGTGGAACAATTACCGGGGCGCGAATAGCATCAGTAGCAGCGCCAAAGTTCAAAAAACTCTCTCTTGAATTGGGGGGAAAGAATCCATTCATTGTTTTTGATGATTGTAATTTTGAGAAAATGTTGCGCACTGCTTTGCGCGCTGCATTCACCAATCAAGGTCAAATTTGTTTGTGTGGCTCACGTGTGCTGGTGCAGCGCGGAATCTTTGATCGCTTTGTAGAAGCATTCGTGAAAAAGGTGAGTGAGATGAAGGTCGGCGACCCCATGCTTGAATCCACGAAAACAGGGGCGGTTGTGAGTGAGGCGCATATGCAAAAAGTCCTTTCCTATATCGAACTTGCGCAAACCGAAGGTGGCACGGTGCTTTGCGGTGGAAAGCGAGTGATAGTTGATGGTGCATGTGCCAATGGATTTTTTATTGAGCCTACAGTAATTGTCGGATTAGGGCCTGATTGCAGAACAAATCGCGAAGAAATATTCGGCCCAGTGGTCACTATACAGTCGTTTGAAACAGAAGAGGAAGCGTTGGCATTGGCTAACGCGACAGAATATGGATTGGCCGCGTCACTTTGGACAGCTGATGTCACACGCGCGCATCGCTTTTCGGCATCGCTGGAGAGTGGCATCGTGTGGGTGAATACTTGGTTGTTGCGTGATTTGAGAACGCCATTCGGTGGTGTGAAGCATTCAGGTGTTGGGCGCGAAGGTGGTTGGGAGGCCTTGCGATTTTTTACGGAGCCGCAAAACGTATGCATCGACTTGACAGCATAAAAATGGCCGCTCGTGGCGGCCATTTTTTA
>CANHPZ010000149.1 GCA_947462725.1 Flavobacteriales bacterium | reverse complement strand
TTCTGTTTATCTCATCGATCAGCGCAATCACGGTCAGTCGCCACATGATACACACATCAATTATGACGCGATGGCCGATGATCTTTTTGAGTTGGTTGCAGAGATGGGTTTGCGCGATGTGAGACTAATAGGACATTCCATGGGTGGTAAAACCATTCTTCGATTTGCGCAACAGTATAGTTTTTTGATTGATCGTATGATTGTGGCTGATATGGGCATACGCGCTTATCCTCCGCATCACGATGAGGTGTTTAAAGGGTTGTTTGCCGTTGATGTTGATCATTGTACTTCCCGCAAGGACGCTGAATCGCGTTTGATGGAATATGTGAGCGATGCCGGAACGCTGCAGTTTTTACTGAAAAATTTGTATTGGAAGGAGCCGGGAAAATTGGCATGGCGATTCAACCTGGAGGCACTATATGCGGAAAGAGAAAACCTGATGGCTGCGCTGCCTCTGGATAGGGTTGACGCAACTACTTTGTTTTTGTTGGGGGGGAAAAGCCATTATGTAGTTCCGACTGATTATAATCACATTCTTTCTGTGGTGCCCCATGCTACGTTCGAAGTGATGCCAGAATGCGGCCACTGGCTGCATGCAGAGGATCCGGCTGGGTTTATCGAACGGTCTTTTTCATTTTTGAACCACTAACTGAGCCGCGCAAAGCGTTAAAAACGGGCAGCTTCAGATTACATTTGCGGAGTCAATATTTATCTATGAACAACGAAAAGAAAATTCTCGTACCTACCGATTTTACGAAGGTTAGCGACACTGCTATAGAACACGCCCTTTTAGTGGCTAGTACCATCAAAGCAACTATTCATGTATTGCATGTTGTAGATAGTAAAAAACACATTGCAGAAGCCCGTGTGAAGCTTGAGGCGTTGCGTGAGCGTATGAAGCGAGAAGAGAAGGTGGATATATCCGTGATAGCTCGTATCGGTAGTGTTTTTGAAGATATTGATAAAGTTGCGGTTGAAATTGAGGCCAACCTCATCATCATGGGAACACATGGCATGCGTGGCATGCAGTTCCTCACGGGAAGCCGCGCATTGAAGATTGTAACAGAAAGCTCAGTTCCCTTTATCGTAGTGCAAGAGCGGGATATTCGCGAGCATGGTTATCACAAGCTTGTGGTGCCGCTGGATTTGCACAAAGAAACCAAGCAGAAGCTCAGCCTTGTAGCAGACATGGCGAAGTACTTCGGTTCTAAAGTTCACCTGATTTCTCCGGGCGAAACGGATGAGTTCTTGCGCAATCAACTTGAGCGCAACATCATTTTCGCACAAGAATATTTGCAGGATAAGGGTATTCCTTATGAAGTGGAAATCACCGAGAATAAATCAGAAGATTTCGTGCGCGACTTGCTCAAATACTCGGCAGGCATCGATGCAGATTTGATTTGCATCATGAACTTCTACGACAACAGCATCATGAGTTTCTTCAGCAGTAACTACGAGCAGCAGGTCATCACCAACGAGGCACAAATTCCTGTGCTGTGCGTAAATCCTGTTGATACGTATGTTGTAGATCGCGCGATGTTCTCGCACTAGTGATCAACGTGCTTTTCTAGGTATTTGATGAATTCGCCCGCAATGTCTTTTTGCGTGGCGCCTTCTATACCTTCAAGTCCCGGCGATGAGTTCACCTCAATAATTAATGGTCCACGATCGCTTTGGAGCATGTCAACGCCCGCAATGCCGAGGCCCAGCGCCTTTGCTGCTTTGAGCGCAGCAATTTCTTCCTGACGACTAAGTGTAATCACTTCAGCTGATCCACCGCGGTGGAGGTTCGATCTGAATTCGCCTTCCTTGGCTTGGCGCTTCATAGCACCTACAACTTGGCCGTCAATCACAAATGCTCTTACGTCTGCGCCTTTTGCTTCACGAATAAACTCTTGCACTATCACACGTGCTTTCAATCCGTTGAAGGCTTCCATTACGCTGATGGCTGCTTTGTCGTTGTCGGCCAGCACCACGCCCAAGCCTTGCGTGCCTTCCAGCAGTTTAATGACAACAGGTGTTCCACCAACTTCGGCCAATATCTTATCTACGTCTTTGGAGTAGTTGCTGAAAACGGTTTTGGGCAATCCCAATCCAGCTCGCGAAAGAATCTGCATACTGCGCAGCTTATCACGCGAGCGCACCAATGCCTGCGATTCTACAGCGCTGAAAACGTGCATCATTTCGAATTGACGCACAACAGCGGTTCCATAGAACGTAACGGATGCACCAATACGCGGAATGACTGCATGCACATCTCGAATCTCTTCACCCTTGTAAATCACTTTGGGTTTTTTCTTTTCAATCACCAGATTACATTTCAAGTGGTCGAGAACACGCACTTGATGTCCGTGTTGTTCAGCAGCTTCCACCAGTCGGCGGGTGCTGTAGAGTTTAGTGTCTCTGGATAAGATTACGATGTTCATGAGTTTTCGCGTGGGGCTGCAATTTAACTCCGGTGGGTGTTAGCTAAGTGTTAAGGGTCGGTGATTATTACTCAAACAGGCGGTAGTTGTCTGCCACATGTTTGGGGTCTTGAGCGTGCGCCACTCCAAACTTTTTGGCGCATGTACTCCACGTGTTATAAGTGTCTTGCTTCATTTGTATGCAATGGCGCAACATAGGACCAAACGCATTAGCCTCGAGTGGAAGATCCCATCCGGCTTTTTCCGCTTCGAGATTTTTCCATGGCGTACGGTTACTGATGATCACAGGTTTACCGTGCTGCAGCGCTTCAGCAATGGCATGTCCGAAGTTTTCACCCCATGTAGTGAGGTAGAAAAAATGGGCTTTGTCAAGAGCTGAACCAATGGCATAAGGTTCAATTTCACCTGGAAATTGAATGTTGGCTTCCGGAATTGATTCAGCTAATGTTTTGCATTGCTGCAAGTATTCTGCGTTCTGTTGTGTGCCATAAAATGCGCATGAAATATGGCCGCTGAGTTGTGCGTCTTTCAGAAATTGAATCGCTTCGAGTATGCCCTTCTCCGGGCTAATCCGCGCGATGCAAATCAGTCGAAGATCATTCTCTTCCTTGGCAATCGGCTGTTCTGTATGTTGAATAACTGTGGCCAAATTGGGTGCGATGACTACGTTGCTTTTCGAACCATAATGCAGCCTGATTTCTTGCGCTTCTTGTTCGTTGGTGGCGTGCCAACGAATGCCTGTAAACCAGCCCAGCCAGCGGGATACAACTAGAAATATTTTCTTCTTGTTGGATTTGATTGAAAGCGCTCCGGCTTTTAGCATACCTCGTGGAGCTAATACACACCGTTGCCTTAACTTCAATTGGCGTGCAATGCGCAATGGCAAAAGGGTAAACTTCGGCGAAAAGAGCGAGTTGAAATATAGCTTATCGTAGTTGCGCTCTTTGATCAACCGGCGCATGGTGGCATCGTTGATAGAATTTTCATCGAGATAGTAAACATGCAAACTCGAAGAAATATCAACCCAGGTGTTGGATGGTATGTTTGGATATGGCTCCGAACTGTGGTGATCAGTAATGCGCGTAACGATGAAAAACTCATGATCCAGCGAATTCACCAGGTTGGCTAATGAGCGAATGGGCCCGCCTGCTTTGAAGCCCGGAAGAAACCAATCGCTGAAGACCAGTATTTTTTTCTTAGTGAATGTCATGTTGTTTCACCCAATGTCCGAGCACTACTAAGGGCCACACACGCGACCAAGTTATGCGCGGGTCGCCTATCGTGAATCGCTTCCATAGATCCATTACAGCGGCGTGATCAAGCAGGGATACAGCTTCTAAGGCATGCAATTGTTCTTCACAAAACGATTGCAATTCATTGCGCATCCATACGGCCCACGGGAAAGTGAATCCCATTTTTGGGCGGTCAATGATTTCGCGTGGTATGAGGTCACCGACAGAGGCCGTGAGTAATTCTTTTGGCGTGTGCGGATATTTGATATCATCGTTTACCGCTAGCACATATTCAATGAGGCGATGGTCGAGGAAAGGAACGCGAATCTCAAGCGCGTGTGCCATGCTCATTTGATCGGCATCGCGCAGCAAAATGTTTTGCATGTAGGTCGACATCTCCATCACGCTCACTTTGGAAAGTGTGGGCAGGTCGAGTTTGAATATTTCTGAGGCCAACTCAGAAACTTTATTTGTGCTCAGGTCCGAGCGCACGAGCTGTTTAATTTCTTGATCGAATAGTACTTGTCGCGTGAGCGGATAGAAATGCGCGGCGTCAATTTTTTCCTGAGCCAGAGCTGTGGCAATTTTTTCGCTGGCAACGGAAGGTTTCAAGGAGCGCAAAGCACTGCCGGCGCCAGAGCGCAAGAAGTGCGGTATGTTGTTCAGCCATGATTTAGACTCAAGTGATTTCATGCGCTTAAACACGTCGTATCCGGCAAACACTTCATCGCCGCCAAGTCCGCTCAAGGCCATCTTCACACCTGCCTCACGCGTCACTTTCGACACCACATAGGTATTGGCACCATCGCCGCTGGGGTGATCCATAGCCAGCAGGGCTTCCGGAATAAGTTTAAGGAAGTGGTTTGCGCTGAGTTGTATGGGGGTATGATCGGTATTGAATTTTTTTGCGATGAGCTCGGAATACGGACTTTCATCAAATTCCTTTTCATGAAAGGTGATTGAAAAAGTTTTGACACGATGCTCGGAAATGCGACTCATTAAACCTACCACAATGCTGGAGTCGATGCCTCCGGAAAGGAATGCGCCAAAAGGCACATCGGCGCGCATGCGCAGTTCAACGCTAGAGGTTAGCAGGTCTTCTATATGTTGATGAATTGCCCCTCGACTGATGGAATCCGCAAGGCTTGCTTTGTTTTCAGCCATATCCCAAAAACGGTTGATGCGCATGCCTTGCGCATCAATGGTCATGGTGTGGCCAGGCATAAGCATGAGCACTCCATCAATCATGGTGTTAGGCGCATGCACGGTTTGATAGCGCAGATAGTCGCAGAGAGCGGCAGCGCCAATCTTTTTCTCAACGAGTCCGGTGGTGAGTATGGCGCGTAATTCAGAAGCGAACACAATGCCTTCATTGGTTTGCGCATAGTAGAGTGGCTTCACTCCAAGTCTGTCGCGGGCGATGAAAAGTTGCTGCTTGGTTTCATCCCAGAGCGCAAAAGCGAACATGCCAAAGAAATGATTCACACAATCCGTTCCCCATTTCTTGTATGCGGCAATTATGACTTCCGTATCGGTTTGGGTTTGAAAAGTGAATTGAGCAGAAAGCTCTTGTTTGAGTTCTAAATAATTGTAGATCTCACCATTGAAAACAACCACCATTCCATCGTTGTTGCCATGAAAGGGTTGATTGCCTTGAGCGGATGTATCGATAATCGACAATCGACGATGTCCCAGTACACAGTGATCATTCGACCACAGGCCTTCAGCATCGGGCCCGCGATGCGCAATGCTATTGTTCATGTTGCGCACACGCTGCTCGCTAAGCGAGCGGTCGAGAAATTGAGCTATACCGGTGATACCACACATACAATTAAGGCTTTCTGCAATGGCTTGCAAGTTAGGCCTGAAGCAAGCGAATCAAATCGAAGAAACAAAAAAACACAGTTTACTTCATCAGGCGATACAAGCTAGCGGCCCATGTCTCCGGTGTTATCGATTGTGCGAGCAATCTGCTATGTGACCCCATAACGGAAAGCGCATCATCGTTGAGCTGCATCAGTCTGCGTATTGCGGTTTTAAGCGCTTCCTTCTGGTTAGCTTCGAAAAGAAATCCGTTTTTTTCGTGTTGAAGAAAAGCTTCTGCTGCGCCCACGGCATTAGAAAGTAGCAAGGGATAACCTGCACTGGCGAACTCATGCACAACTACACCCCAAGGTTCAAATGTGCTAGGCAACACGAACGCATCACCCTTAGCCATGAACTGTAGCAGATCGTCGGGCTGCATAAATCCGTGATGGTGAATATTTTCATGAACTACGCGCTGTTGCCAAAGTGGTCCTGTGCCGATGGCGTGCAATTCCCAATTGCTTTGTAGCTCAGCTTTTA
>CANHPZ010000148.1 GCA_947462725.1 Flavobacteriales bacterium | reverse complement strand
GTAAAGCGCTGCAACGCAAACCCCCAATGGTGTGGGCCTTGCACATTTACCACATGCGGCTTTCCAAGCGCTAATATCGAGCTCACAAACGACGTTGGGGTTTCGAATTATTGCCTTTGGAGAAATAAAACCGGATCATACATTTTCGCTACAGGCATTGTTGGAATGGATCAGTACCGATTTAGGCTAACTCCTGTCGATGCTTGTTCGAGCAACCCTTATACACCAATAGGATCGGCAATTACCACAGGATGGAGCACAAATTCATTTATTAATCCGGCATGGATGAGCATACCGTTGAATCAAGTCTATATGATTCAAGTACAATGCAGAGTTTTGCCCGCCACATACACCAATTCAAGCGGACAGGCGGGTACAATACCCGGACAACAATCGGACTGGGGTTGGCCATGCTTTGTAGGCATGAGAAACAGCACTTCACCTGCAGCCGGTTCAACGATTTCATGTTGCAGCTTCCCGCTGCCAACTGCCACAATGCTTCCTGATGAATTTCATTTTGGTGAATCCAAATGGACAGAATTCACCGAGTGGACCGATGAACCGGAACCCATTATTCAACCTGGTTCTATCGCCATTATGAAGGCTGATGGCAACGAAATACAAATGGACCTGAGCGAGTCATCTTTGTTTGGCAATGGGCAGTGTGAAATCTTCGCTATCAATGGTAAACTGATTGAATCCCATCAGCTGCAAGCTGTGCATGAAAACACCTTTGTTTCCATTACTACTGAGGAAGAACTACCAAGCGGAATTTATCTGGTCAGTGTCCATACGCCTACAGGGAAAGTGTCGCAAAAGTTCTTTGTGTCGAATCAATAATTCGCTTAAGACTCAAAAGGGAGAGTCAGCTGTTCCGGCAACAATGTGAACGTCATGCGATGATGTGGAGTAGCTCCATGCTCACGTATAGAATTTCGATGGGCTTGCGTTGGATAACCTCTGTTAGCATTCCATCCATACACCGTAAACTGCTGGTGAAGGTTATGCATGATTTCATCCCGATGGGTCTTCGCCAATATAGACGCTGCAGCAATCGAACGGTATAGCGCATCACCTTTGATGATGCAGGCGTGCTCAATATTCGCATACGCATTGAATCGATTACCATCGATGAGCAACAGCTCAGGGCGCAAACTCAGTTGATCAACAGCTCTGTGCATCGCAAGGAAAGATGCATTCAAGATGTTGATGGCATCAATTTCCTCCACACTCACAACTCCTACGCCCCAGGCCAACGATTCAGCCTCTATAATTGGACGCAACGTATCGCGCTGGCGCTCGCTCAACTGCTTGGAATCGTTGAGCAATGGATGATTGAACTTCGCGGGAAGAATCACGGCAGCCGCAACAACAGGGCCTGCAAGGCAACCTCTTCCGGCTTCATCGCAACCCGCCTCTACGACGCCACGCTTATAATATTTCTTTAATGCCGCCATCTATTGCTTCGCTGCGTCTTCAATAATCTTCCAAAATGATTCGGCTGATTCGTCCCAGTTGAACGCTGATGAACGCTGATAGCCTGCATCTATCATTCGACTTCGTAATGATTCATCGCCGTGAATTTGGGCCATTCCCTGAGCGATTGATTCCACTGAAAATGGATCAACGAGCAAAGCCGCACCACCTGCTACTTCCGGCATCGAGGTCACATTGGAAGTCACAACCGGAACACCGCATTGGAATGCTTCCACAATAGGAACACCGAAGCCTTCAAAATAGCTCACATACATCAGTGCGAGTGCTCCGCCAAGTGCCTTGTTCAACTCCTCTGCTTCCAAATGACCTGTAAAAACAACATCATCCTTGTAATTCATTTGCGATAGCAATTCCGTCAATTCGTCGTTCTTCCAAAACATTCTTCCCACAGCAACCAACTTGATCTGCTCTGTAGTTTGTAATCGAAACAATTCAAACGCTTCAAGCAGTCGCTTCAGATTTTTTCGGGGATGTATGGAGCTCACAAAGACAAAATACTTCGAGCCTTGCGCCCAGCGTGCACGAGCATCTTGTTGTTCAACTTCATTCAATGGTCGATACACGCTCTGCACGCCGTTGTATAAGACATTCACCTTGCTTTCAGTCGCACCATATTGAGTAATGATATCTTGCTTGCTAAACTCACTTACAGTAACAATTTTCGCCGCCTTGGCCGCAAAGCGCGGGGTCATGTGACGGAGGTAATTCGAAATAACTCGAGGTAAATCCTGCGGATAATGCTCAAAATTCAAGTCGTGCAACACCACAATTTGTGGAACGTCTGTACGTGTCGAAATCATCATGTCGGGTGATACGAAAACATCGGGCTTCAGCATGCGCAATTTCCATGGAATCATCCAATCATACCAGATTCGAAACAAGATGGGATGACGGGCCTGCGGAGGCAACACATGCGCCTTCACATTGGGCGCAAACAGGAACTCGTTTGCATATGGTCGATCGAAAATGAAATGAAATTCATGCTCAGGATGATTGCGCACAATGCGCGACATGAGTTCATGCGTGAACCAGCCAATGCCATCAAGCCTTCCCTTGAGCAACAGACGAGTGTTCACTGCAATTTTCATCAATCAACAAATAAAAGCAAACCTGGGTGAAAACAAAAGGCCGCACAAGGCGGCCTTTTCTAATATCTCTACAATGCGATTACAAGCGCACAGTTCCTTTGTGACGACGCTCGCTAGATACAGTCAATTTTTTACGACCTCTCTTGCGGCGTGAAGCCAACACAGCACGTCCTTTAACAGTTGACATACGCTTACGGAAACCGTGTTTGTTGCGGCGCTTGGTATTCGATGGTTGATAAGTACGTTTGCTCATGACTCAAATTTTAAAACGATTTACACTGATTTTTCCCTCAAAGGGGGCGCAAATATAGGCCTCGATTCCGAATTTTCAATACTGACATGAATTTTTTCCATGAAAAAACCCAACACCGCTGATTTTCAGCGAAAAACTACAGCCCCAAGTCGTCCTTAGATATGCGTTGTTGAAATTCGACCGGAAACGTTTTCGATATCAATAGGGCCTTAGCGCGCAGGGTGCCCTTTCCTTCCACCATCAAATCTTTCTTGAAGATGAGACCAATTGCACCGCCGGCTATGGCAGGAATGCTCTCCGGTGGAGCCACACAGATCATCGTAAGGAGTGTTTTACTCTCGGCTTCCAACTCTGCTGATGATGGCAATTGTACGTGACCCAATTTCTGTCCTTCCATCGAAAGCTGAACATCCGAATCCAGAAGAGAAATCTTATACGGATTAGGATTATAGATTTCGACCGTGATGGCACATGTTATTCCCTGGCGATCGAAACGCTCGAACTTGGTGCTTTTTACTCCATTGAATTCAACATCCGTATAGAGCTTGCACGATGGCATCAGTAACACCAATACAGCAAGGAGCAAGAATATTAAAGGCCGCATGAATTATCCCTTAGCGAAATAGTGATGAAAATATGGAATCGTTTCAATTCCCTTGAAGTAATTGAATACACCATAGTGCTCGTTGGGTGAATGCAGCGCATCGCTATCCAGACCAAAGCCCATAAGCACTGTCTTCACACCAAGTTCCTTTTCGAAAAGTGCTACAATCGGAATGGATCCGCCGCCGCGTGTAGGAATAGGCGTTTTACCATAGGTCTGCAACATCGCTGCGCTCGCTGCGCGGTAGGCATTTGAATCGGTTGGCGTTACAACAGGCTCACCGCCGTGGTGCGGACGAACTTCAACGCGAACACCTTTGGGTGCAATTTTTTCGAAGTGATTCTTGAACAATTCAGTGATTTCATCGCTCACCTGATTGGGCACGAGGCGCATCGAAATTTTTGCAAAGGCCTTTGACGGCAGCACCGTTTTCGCGCCCTCTCCGATGTAACCTCCCCAGATACCATTGCAATCCAGCGTTGGACGAATTCCGGTACGCTCGATAGTGGTATATCCCTTCTCGCCCCAAACCTCGTCGATGTCCAAATCACGCTTGTAAGCTTCTACGTCAAATGGAGCCTTATTCAATTCTGTTCGCTCTGCAGCAGTAAGCTCCTGCACTTTATCGTAAAAACCGGGAATGGTGATGTGGTTATTCTCGTCGTGCATGCTCGTGATCATTTTCGCGAGAATGTTGATCGGATTGGAAACAGCTCCACCATAAACACCGCTATGCAAATCACGATTGGCAGCGGTAACTTCCACTTCCAAGTAGCTCAAACCGCGCAATCCGCAGTCGATCGAAGGTGTATCGTTGGCAATGATTGATGTATCGCTGATGAGAATAACATCGCTCTTCAAGCGGTCTTTGTTTGACTGCACAAAAGGACCAAGGTTACTGCTGCCGCACTCTTCTTCGCCTTCAATCATGAACTTGATATTGCAGGGCAAAGAGTCGGTTTTCATCATGGCTTCAAATGCCTTCACATGCGAAAACATTTGGCCCTTGTCGTCGCATGAACCGCGAGCGAAAATGGCTCCTTCCGGATGAACTTCAGTTTTACGAATTACCGGTTCGAATGGCGGAGTATGCCACAATTCAAATGGGTCAGCCGGTTGAACATCATAGTGACCATAAACTAAAACCGTAGGCAACGACGCATCAATAAGCTTTTCACCATATACAATCGGATGGCCTGCTGTTGCGCATATTTCCACGTTGTCGGCGCCTGCATTGCGCAGATGCTCCGCAACTTTATCAGCGCAACGCGCTACATCTTCTTTGTATTTGGGGTCGGCGCTTACGCTGGGAATTCTCAGCAGTTCGAACAATTCGTCGAGAAAGCGCTGTTTGTTTTCTTGAATGTATTGGGTTGCCTTTTCCATAATGTTCATTTTCGGGGCACGAATGTAGGCCACAAACATTTTTGTTTTGAGAAACAACAGTTCGTGTTGAAATTCGCACCGCATGGAATCACGACCGCAACCCTCATTCGACAATACCGAAATTGCTTTTGGTGGAAAATCGAATCGCGAATTGAAGCGTGCCTATTGGCTCTTCAAAATGATTGGGAATCCTTCTCTGGTGAAGCTTGGGAAGGTGATGACGCACACTGCGTTGGCAATGCGGATTCCAATTGGCTGGGCCATTAAAGGCAACATCTTCAAGCAGTTTTGTGGTGGAGAAAACATTACCGAATGCAACCGCGCGGCGCAAAGCCTTGCGCAATATGGCATCGGAACCATCCTCGATTATTCTGTGGAGGGAAAGGACAACGAGTCTGATTTCGAAAACACCAAAGCCGAGACAATACTCACCATAGAAGCAGCGGCCAAAAACCCCGCTATTCCATTCTGCGTTTTCAAAGTTACCGGTCTTGCTCGTTTCGAACTGCTTGAAAAAGTAAATGCAAAGAATGGGCTAACCGACCAGGAAACCCTCGAATGGCAGCGCGTGCGCAACCGTGTGGATGCGGTTTGTGCTCATGCAGCGCAATTCAACGCTCCCATATTCATTGATGCTGAGGATAGCTGGATTCAAGATGCGATAGACATGCTTGCCGATGAAATGATGGAGAAATACAATGCTGCCAAAGCAATTGTATACAACACCATTCAGCTCTATCGTCACGATCGACTGGCCTTCTTGAAATCATCGTATCAGCGGGCGCAATCACACAACTACTTCATAGGCGTTAAGTTGGTGCGTGGGGCCTATATGGAAAAAGAACGAGTGCGGGCGCTGGCTATGGGATACCGCGACCCGATTCAACCCGACAAAATCTCGTGCGACAGAGACTTCGACAACGCATTGAGATTCTGCCTCGATAATATCGACCGCATAGCGATTTGCGCGGGCACACACAACGAACAAAGCAGTTTGTTTCTTGCTAAGGAAATGGATGCGCGTGGCATCGACCGCTCCGATAAGCGCGTGTTCTTTGCGCAGCTATTCGGCATGAGTGATCACATCAGTTTTAATTTGGCCAATGCCGGTTATAATGTTGCCAAATACCTGCCCTACGGTCCTATACGCGAAGTAATGCCTTACCTTATTCGCAGAGCGCAAGAAAATACCTCTGTAAAAGGACAAACCGGCCGAGAATTGTCGCT
>CANHPZ010000147.1 GCA_947462725.1 Flavobacteriales bacterium | reverse complement strand
CTATTGGCTTCAGCAGTCAATTCAATTTTTGCATCCGAGAAATCAGCAGCAGAAGCTGAAACCTGTACGTCTACCTTTTTGAATTCACCTTGCATTTCAGCAATGCCCTGGTGGTTCAATGTGAAGCCCATGCGAGAGTGTGATGAGTCGATTCCCCAGTTGCTAACTTCAACTGCGGTGAAAGAGAAAGTGGCCAATACAGCGGCCCCGAGAATGATTTTTTTCATAAATGAATTTGTGTTTTTATTGTGTCGCGAAGTTGGTCCTACGACATGTGGAAAACATTGATGCAGGTTAAGAGTTCACCCTCGACTTCGCTCGGGTACCGCACATCGACTTCGCTCGGGTACCGCACATCGACTTCGCTCGGGTACCGCACCTCGACTTCGCAGGCAATGTATTGTGGGCTATCAAGAATCGCGGTCCCCGAGCGAAGTCGAGGGGAGCATCTTCTTCATCGCCAGCATCTCATCACGCAGACGCGCAGCCTCCATGAAGTCCATATCGCGCGCAGCCTTTTCCATTTTGCGCGTGGTTTGCTCAATGGCCTTTTTCAGTTGATCCTCGTTGAGGTAGCTCAACACCGGATCGGCGGCAGCGCCCGCAATGTGCTCTTCTTCATTGTAGAATGTTTTGCGACGATCAATCACGCCGCTCTGCTCAAATATGGTCGACTTGCCCTTCTTCACCTGTGTAGGCACTATGCCATTGGCTTCATTAAATGCAACCTGTTTCTCGCGACGACGAGCGGTCTCATCTATGGTCTGCTGCATGCTGTCGGTGATTTTGTCGGCATACATGATCACGCGACCATTAACATTTCGCGCAGCGCGTCCTGCGGTTTGTGTAAGTGAACGGTTACTGCGCAGGAATCCCTCCTTATCGGCATCCATGATGGCAACCAGCGAAACTTCCGGCAGATCCAGTCCTTCACGCAGGAGGTTCACACCCACGAGCACATCAAATTTCCCTTCGCGCAAGTCGCGCAGGATTTCAATACGATCGAGTGTTTGAACTTCACTGTGTATATAGCGACAAGCGATGCTGAGCTTATCCAGATACTTGGCTAGTTCTTCGGCCATGCGCTTGGTGAGTGTGGTCACTAGCACGCGTTCATCTTTGGCAATGGTGGCTTGGATTTCACCAATCAAATCATCAATCTGATTGAGCGAAGGCCGAACATCGATGGGCGGATCTAACAATCCTGTTGGACGCACCACCTGCTCAACCAACACTCCACCGGCCTTGTGTAATTCGTAATCGGCCGGTGTGGCACTCACATATATGACTTGATGTTGCAATCCCTCCCACTCATCAAACGTGAGCGGTCTGTTATCCATAGCGCTTGGTAAACGGAAACCATAGTCAACCAGATTGACCTTGCGCGAGCGGTCGCCACCATACATGGCACCGACTTGAGAAACCGTGACGTGACTTTCGTCTATGACCATTAGGTAGTCTTCTGGAAAATAATCGAGCAAGCAGAACGGACGTTGACCCGGTTGACGGCGATCGAAGTACCTCGAGTAGTTTTCAATACCCGAGCAGAAACCCAGTTCCTTCATCATTTCAATATCATAATTGACTCGCTCTTCTACGCGCTTCGCTTCAATGAATTTGCCCTGCTCCTCGAAGGCCTTAACCTGCCTTACCATGTCCTGCTGAATCTCCCAAATGGCTTGCGTCATCGTTTCGCGACTGGTCACAAAAAGATTAGCCGGGTAAATCGAAATCACTTCGAAATCCATGATCTTCTTTCCCGTATCGGGATAAATCGTATGAATGCTTTCAATTTCATTACCGAAAAAAGTAACACGAACGGCATAATCAGCATAGGCCAAATAGATGTCGACATTATCGCCCTGAACCCGAAACGTTCCGCGGGTGAAATCAGCGCGCGATCGGCTATAGAGTCCTTCCACCAAACGATGCAAAAAGCCCTGACGGCTCATGGCCTGTCCTCTCTTGATTGGGATTACACTCTTATGAAATTCAAGTGGATTACCAATACCATAAATACACGAAATACTCGCTACTACAATCACATCGCGTCTTCCACTGAGTAGCGCGCTGGTAGCAGAAAGACGCAGCTTTTCGATTTCATCATTGATCTGCAGATCCTTCTCGATGTATACTCCCGTGGTGGGAATAAATGCTTCAGGCTGGTAGTAGTCGTAATAGCTCACGAAATACTCCACCATATTGTTCGGGAAAAACGCTTTAAACTCCGAGTACAGCTGCGCTGCCAGCGTTTTGTTGTGACTGAGGACCAATGTGGGTCGCTGCGTATTGGCAATCACATTGGCTACCGTAAAGGTTTTACCGGAACCCGTAACTCCAAGCAGCGTTTGGTATTTATCGCCACGCTCGACGCCATCCGTCAATTCGCGAATGGCTGTAGGCTGATCACCACTGGGGGTGTATACGGATGTCAATTCAAATTTCACACTGCAAACTTAGAGTGAACGAGAGTTGGATTCTTTTGATTTTTATTACCGCAAAGGCGCAAAGTTTTCTTAACTAATTCCTTTGCGCCTCTGCGGTTACTACATGCTAACATGTTCGGAAGAATTCATAATTCCATTTTCCGTTGAATGGGATAATCGAGAAATTGCGCCGTACCATGGACATCAACATCAACACCCCCGCTCTACTCTTTCCCGCCATCAGTTTGATTATGCTCGCATACACCAATCGCTTTCTGGCGTTGGCTAGTGTAGTGCGCAATTTGCATGACCGCTACCACAAGATGGATGAATCCAAAAAGCCCATGATCCACGCACAAATCAAGAACCTCAGAAGCCGCATGCGCATCATCAGGAACATGCAAATCATGGGCGTTACGAGCTTCATCATTTCGTTGGTGTGCATGTATGCCATCTACAACGAAAGCATGGAAGCCGCGCGGTATTTGTTTGCCGGGGCCATCATAGTGTTCGCGATTTCATTGGTGTTGTCGTTGAGTGAATTGTTCATCAGCACGCATTCGATAGAAATTGAGCTGAGCGACTTGGAGTTGGACAACGACTGATAGGAACACCGAGACTCCCTGAGTTGGCAGAGTTACTGAGAGTTAAAATCATAACTCAGCGAACCTCAATTCTTGGCGAACCCCCGTGCACCAATCCACCCAAGAATTCTAAATCTGCTGTTAATATCTCCATCCAGACTTTAATTTGCACACTGAGCATAAAGTTACCTTGCTTGGTTGCACATGCATAAACTCAAAAAGAGAATACGTATCGCACAATTCGTGTTTCTGGGACTAGTGACGCTGGTCTTGGGAGGCTATTTCTCGCTGCAGTTGCCGGCGGTGCAAACCTGGATTGCCCATCGTGTAAGTGATTATCTCGGGGCGCAATGGAACACCAATGTGTCTATCGGGCGTGTATCCATCGACCTGTGGGCAAGGCTGCACATGGACGAAGTGTATATCGAAGACCAGCGGGGCGACACATTGGCCTATATCCATAATCTTGAGGTTTCACAATACACCTTCGATCGACAAAGCGGCCGCCTGGTCATCAATGAAGCACAATTTGAAGAACCATATTTCAACCTGATTAGACATGAGCAGGACAGCTTGCTCAACTACAAATTTCTACTTGATTATTTCAAGAGTGAAGACACCACGGCAACAGAGAGCCAAATACGCATCAACAACTTACAATTCTCCAATGGAAGGTTCAACTACATCAACGAGCACCGCGATGTAGACACCACGTTTGGTATAGATTGGAATCACCTGCAGCTATCGGGCATCGGATTAAAGCTCACAGGCCTCAGCATATTGGGCGACAGCATACATGCACAGGTTGAGCATTTGGCTATGCGTGAAAAAAGTGGATTCGAATTGCGCGAGTTCAGTCATGAACTCACCATTGCGGGAGGCAAAATAAACATGAGCAATACCGAGCTAGTGTGTGGTGAGTCGGACATTACCGGTGACTTAGAGTTTGTTTTTAATTCGATTGATGATGTCGATTACTTCGAGACCCTTGTGCCGATGCATCATACGTTCAAGCATGCGAAGCTCAACATGAACGACTTGAGTTATTTCGCGCCCGAGCTCCGCGGCATGGATCTACCAATAGAAATTGATGGTACCGTACGCGGCACAGTCGCCAATCTCAAAGGCCGTGATTTAAACTTAAAGCTGAATAAACACACGCATTTCATAGGGAATTTCGCTATGGAGGGACTTCCCAAAATTGAGGACACGTTTATTACGCTGGATATAAAGGAGCTCACCACCAACAAACAAGAGCTTGAACAAATTCCTTTGCCGCCATTCGACGGTAAAACATTTGTGCGCGTTCCGAGCAACTTTGCAACGCTAGGTCAACTTACGTACAACGGCGACTTCACCGGTTTCATCAGCGACTTCGTATCCTATGGCACCTTGCACACAGCCATTGGGAATATCCGCACTGATATTTCGCTGCAAGAAGACACCACCATACATGACTATCGATACAACGGCAATATTCAGCTCGACCAGTTCAATCTGGCCAGTTTTTACGAAACCTCTACGCTGGGCCCAATCAGTTGCGATATCAGCATTGAGGGCTCCGGGCTGGAATTGAAAAAAGTGAATACTCGATTCGATGGCACGATAAGTTCGCTCACCGTTAACGACTACACGTATCACAACATCTATGCATCGGGCGAATACAAGCACCGCTTTTTCAATGGCGACATCAGCATCGATGATCCCAACTTGCAAATGGACTTCAGTGGTTCTATTGATTTCGCTCAGGCGCAGCCGCTGTTGGCATTTGATGCGGATATATACAATGCAAACCTCGATGCGGTCAACGTTCTTACGCAATACGACTACAGCGCGCTCAGCGGCGAAATTCATGTGAGCAGCGAGGGGTTATCGTTTGAGCAGTTCGTGGGGGAAGTCGAGTTGAACGACATTTCCTACTGCGCTCTAAACAATGAATACAACCTCAAGAACTTGCTCATCTCATCCAAACGCAGTGGAACACCGGTAATGACCTTGGTATCGGATATGGCCACGGCCGAATTGCGCGGTGAATACAAGCTTGCACAAATACGATCCTCCATAGCGGAGATTGCCAGCCGCATATTCCCATCGTTTCAGCCGCCAATTCGTGAGCACAAGGATCAAAACTTCACGCTTAATGCACAGATCTTCGATGTGTCGCAAATCACCAACGTGTTCATTCCCGAATTGCAAATCGCACCAGGTACTCGCATCAATTTAGAGATCAATGAGCCCGACTCCTTCTTCCAAACCATTATATCCACCCCATACATTGCCTATCAAGATACGCGCATTGAATCCGTGACCTTCGATATACACAAACCGGATGAATCGTTTTACGTTACGGCAACGTGTGACCTGCTCAACACAGCGGGCGTTCTATTCCGCGACATCGCTATTGATGGTCGCACACAGCAAGACACATTATATACGGCCATTTCCTGGAACAATGGCAACCGTCAATTCGAAGGCGACATCAATGGTCGACTTGCTATACGTGATTACAACTCGTATGATTTCCTTTTCGACCCCAGCAATTTCATTCTTGAAAAAGAACGCTGGTCCTTTGTTCCGGGCGCCCGCATCACAATAGACACGAATAACATCGCTGTCGAAAATCTCACCATTCAAAACGAACATCAGCAGCTCACCGTTTCAGGTGAAATCAACTCAAATCCGGAAAGTGCCCTGCGCGTCGACATTCAAGAATTCAATCTGGCAAACATCAATGTATTCATGGGTGAAGATTATCGCTTGGAAGGTATAGTAAACGGCAATGCCACGTTAAGCGACCTCAATCACAACCCTATTTTCGCCAGCGATATCGACCTACTGCAATTTGGCATCAACGATCGTGCGATAGGCGACTTGCATGCACAAACCTCGTGGGATCCGCGCAGCTACGAACTTCGAATAGATGGTCAACTAGAGAAAGATGGCAAAGCCTCACTTGGTTTGAACCGCTACACTCCTCTTTCGTTTGCAGGCTATTATCGTCCGCGAAATGAGAAGAGTCCACTCGATCTGACAGCCACAATTAATCTTCTCGATCTCGAGTTTATCAATGCCTT
>CANHPZ010000146.1 GCA_947462725.1 Flavobacteriales bacterium | reverse complement strand
TAGTATTTCTCAACTACGATACCTTCCAAACCCTGCGCATACAGGCCAGATGAAACCATCATCATGACCGCAGCGATTATATAAGTAAATGTTCTCATTCGTGTAAAATTTGTAGGATACATCAAAGCATCCATTTTTTTTTTAGTTACAAGAAGTACCGAAAGCTGGAGCGAAGATCAAGAAATCGCTCACGTTGGTTTGACCATCGTAGTTCAAATCTGTTGGGCAAGCGCTGATACCTTTAGTAGCATTCAATACAGTTGAGTAAGACCAGTTAGACAACCAGTTGTCACCATATTCAGAAGAGAAAGCACCACGGTAAGAAGCTGGCTCGAAGAAACCATCGAACGGAGCAACCGGGCAACCAACAACTGAAAGTGCTGGGTTTGGAGTTGGGTCGTTCTTAGCAGAGAACGTGTTACCTGAACGTGTGAATGTGTAATCGAAACCTGGCAAAGTGTTACCAGAAACGATATCATTCTTGTCGGTTGTCGTGAATTGAGTCAATTCAGTACCAGTCAAAGCTGTACCGAAAGCAGCAGAAGTAGCACCTGAAGTAATCGCGTTAGTTACGCCTACAAAAGTGTTACACTTAACTTTCAACGATTGTGAACCGTTACCGTTCGTAGCATCACCGGTAGAACCTGTAGCATACCAGTTGTTCCAAGACTCACCCACAGGATAAGCGCGGCCAGTACCCAAAGATTTCACCAAGTTCAAACCATTGCGGAAGTTTGCGAAAACTGAATTGTAGATTTCACCTTCAGTCAATTCTTTAGCTTGGATAGCAGCCAAACCAGAGTTATCCGAAGTACCAGTAGCCTTTGCACTACCCAAGATAGTAGCATTGTAGATAACAGGATGTGAACGTGGAGTATAGTTAGACTTGTTGTCATCAGCATCACCTTCGATACCGTTGTCTGCGTCTACGCTGCCGTTGGTATCGTTTTTCATACCGAAGAAGAACTGGCACTTACCGGTCCATCCCAAGTCATAGTCCAACATGTCATCGTTACCAAACAAGGTAGTGATGTATTTCAAGTTAACAGTGCCACCGAAAAGCTCGATGTTATCGTCACCACATGATACGATTTCGATGTGCTCGAGTGTAGTACCACGACCAACTGATCCCAAAGTAAGACCGTTGATCTCAGCACCAACTTCAAGAGAAACCCCTGTGTGGCGAATTGACACATAACGCATGATACCTGAGTTATCGTCGTCGTTGAATGTACCTACTGTTTCACCAGCAACAGTGCCTGAAGTCAACACACCGAAACGGTTGTGAGCACCAGTATTGTTGAAACCTTCAACCAATCCAAGACCGGCACCCATACCGATTTTAGAACCGAAAGTTTGTGGTGTATTGAGAGCACCCAAGTTGTTGGTAGCCTTACCCAAGATAACAACACCACCCCATTGACCGGTAGAATTGATTGGGAAGTTACCATTCAAACCATCAGCAGCAGCAGTGAAAACAATTGGGCAATCTTCTGTACCAGAAGCGATGATTTTACCACCACGCTCAATAACCAAAGCAGTAGCATCAGCAGCAGTTGCACCGGCAGCACCTTTAATCAAAGTACCAGGAGCAATAGTCAAAGTTTGTCCAGCAGGAACGTAAATTTTCTTGTCAAGGATGTAAGTGTTGTTGCAAGTGAAAGTAGCGCCTGAAGTCAACTCATAAGCATCAGCATCACCAGCGATGGCTACAGCACCGGTCATACCAGATACGTTAACAGTTGTACGAGATCCTACTGCAGGGCAACCACAAGAAGCACCCAAGTTAGTTTGTGCATAGGCAGAACCCATTACACCAAAAGCCATTGCCATAGAAGCAAAAACCTTTACGAAATTGATTTTCATTTTGATTTTGATATTAGTTAATTAATGGAAAATTTGATGGGCCAAAAGTGATATATCAAAACGTGTAGAAAATAAAAAATCTATTACTGAATCATTAAAGAATAAATACAAAAAACGCCCATTAAATGGGCGTTTTGGAATGTTTTCGTAACACGTATTTCACAAATTGACTGCCTTCGACAACCTTGTCCTAACATTAGAAATTGCGGGCAATTTCCAACCATATTCCGGCTGAATTTAATCTGCGTTGCAGCGGCGCATCGACTAAGGACAATACAGCTTGATTTCCACAAAGTAAAGCATCCAGAGTCCAACGATTAGTCAAAGTGAATGCTGCGCCTAATGCTGCGTTAACATTCAATCCGATGCTGCGCAAGTCACTGTTATTCGCAAGTAAATAGGTGGCATTCACTCCTACACGATGATAGCTCGTTTTATCGCTCAACAGGTAAGTAAAAGAGCAGCCCACGCGAACAACAGGGCGAATGGCCCCTGATACGCCGGTAAATCGCAGCATAACCGGCACTTCCATCATTCGATACCGAAACTGCATGCTCGCAATGGAAGCTTCGGGGAGCGAATCAACACGATATCCGCGTGACATGAAGTGCACACCGGACTGCAAACACAAGCGACTATTCAACGCATAACCTAAGCGGATTCCGAATGTTTGTCCAAGCACATTCTGTTCTAAAGAATCATAAGCCGATCGGGATTCTTCCAAATCAGAAGTAGCACTCAAACTTCTGTAGCAAGCATCTACACCCATCACTACTCCTCCACTCCAATGCTGTGTGGTATCTTGAGCAACAAGCTGAGTTGCCCAACACAATGCAAAACTAAAAATGACTGCTTTCATATTGTTTAATTCTTTACGCAACGAATACACATACCGTAGCCAGCAGGAATTTGCTGACGAAACACACGCTTTTCCATCAGATCGATGTAGCGATAAATGAAATCATTACCGATGCGCGATGAGGACCACCAAAAGGCAGTGTTGTTTTGGATATTGGTGCGACCATCAGCGCCGCGGCAACCCGAAGGTAGTGCATCAAAACCATAGGTATCCAATCCGTACAAACCCTTTTCCTTATCACCGGCCGGCCAACCCAAATTATATTTCGAAGTCATCAAATCGGCTTCATTATCTCCGCGCCATCCGGTTTGATTCGATTCACTTACCGACATACCCAAAGCTTGTTCGAGTTTCTTCCAATCCTCATCTGTAGGCACATGCCAACCCACAGGGGCTATGCTCTTCTCACTGCCGATTACAGCACCGTTGTAAAGTTTGCCAAACACGGAATCATTGATACTCATATAAGCAGGCGTTGTGCAATTCGCCCAAGCTGTATCCGCACCATCGATTCGTGGTATATAAGCGATTGGCGTACCATCATTGAACGAACCTACGCGCAGATTTTCGGCCATCCACCATTGATCGCCAATCTTTACTGTTGTATATGCATGGCCCTCCACATCGCTCATCACACCATATTCTATGATGCGCTCTTCCGTTTCATCCTTTTTGCATGAAACAAGCATTAGCATAGGAATAACCAAAGCAGGAATCAGTTTCACTATCAATGACCTCATAGCTTTACAAATATTTTATAACGATCACCATCTACTCCACTCACCTTCACCTGATAAATACCTTGATTGAAAGCACTCACATCTAAGCGCTCTACATAGTTTAAAGGAGCTTGCGAAATACTGCGACGTGCCATCTCAATTCCGTAGTAATTGTAAATCACATATTCAACATCGGAAGTGACACCGCTGAGTACTTGCAACACCAATTCATTTTGAGTTGGATTCGGATACACTTCAATATCGAATGTATTTCCCTTCAATTGCGGACAAACCTCTTCTATATCTAAGTTGGCGCAAAAACCGGGATAGCAACACAGCAAATCCACATTGACGTTGGCAAGAGGATTATAATTACACGCCAAAGTATCCATGCAGCCAATGACATTGGGCGTAACACAAGCACCTTCCTCACCGCACGCATAAGCAGCATTGTATTCCAAGTAATTTGGATCTTGGCAGCCGCACAATTGAGGATAATTCAAGAAGGCATTGTAGAATTGATTCTCTTCATCAACTGTATTAGTTCCGACATAGGAGTATACCAAAGTGTCGCCATTTGCAACCACCGCAACACGCGCATTGAGCGAAAAAGACAATTCACCAACCGTGGTAAGTTGTGCCACCAACACCGCATTGCTATCCGGCTCTACTCCAACAACGCCACTATTTCGCAACGAAAAATTCGAACTTGCAAAACTGAGCGGTTGAGCTGCTGTGCCGAAAATGGTGCTATCTGTTCCGGAAGCGAAATCGAGTACTCCGAAATTGAACCAATCCTGTATTGACCAATTCAAAGTGTCCATTCCATCTGCTTGCGTCAATGGAATACCAGCTGTCGCATCAGCATTCACGAGTAAGCCGCCATCAATCATTTCACTTCCACCATCGTTATTGACACCGCCAATAAACGACCCGTCGGTATCTTGATCCTTCGGCAATCCAAAATATGTTTTCACTCCCTGGAATCCAGTTTGCCCAAGTGTGAGGTAACTGTCCAAAGCAACGGTGTTGCTTTCATAAGACACTTTGGGAATCTCAAATCCGAAGGTTGCACCATCCACGTTATTGAAGAAAGGTGCGGTTGATTCGATGCGAAAAGGATGTGCGGTGTCGCCATATATTTCCAACAACTGAGAGCCGGGCGCCAAGTCCATGTATATGCGATACGTCACAGCGCCCTGCTCTACTCCACCACCAATAGTGTCAGTAGCATCGAGCGAATCGGCAACATAGTATCGTTCCACCAACACACGCTCCAACTGTGCATATGCCGAAGAGCAACAGCCAACAACAATTGAAAGAATGAATGCAAATTTTTTCATATCAATATTTATAAGCTACGCTGAACAGGTAATTGGTTCCGAATTGAAAATTATCGTAGTCGAACCATCCACTTGGCAATTTGTATGAGCGACGCACAGGTGCATTGAGAATATCACGAACAGTTAAGCTCGCCGTAAAGTGTTCGCCAAACTTTTTGCTCAACTTAAAGTCGATCAGATGACGCTCGATTTCGTACACATCCGGGCGGCCCTTTACAGCACCGGTGATTACCAAACGTGGACCTTGCACATTGTAGCTAACCGTAGCAATAAGTCCGAGTGAGTCTGCTTTGTAGCTCAGTATACCATTGATGAGATAAGGCGCCTGACCATACATGGGGCGCATTATCGTATCAATAGGCACATAGAATTTCTCCCCCTCTACAAGTTGAAAGTCGCGGCGAATAAACTTCGATTCTGAATTTACTAACGTCACATTGGCGCGCAAATCCAACTGATCTGTAATCTTCTTGCGTCCCTCAAACTCGATTCCCTTCACATTAGACTCCGGGATATTTTCCCAGGTAATACCAATATTTCCAAAACCCATTTCGATGTGGTTTTGAAAGTCTTTATAGAAGACACTTACCGAAACATTATCGCCATTGGCGAAATAAGTTTCCCCGCGAAAATCATAATTAGTGATATGAGCAATCTTCAAATCGGAGTTACCGTAGATGAATGTGCGGAACTCGTTATCCACAATAGCCGCGTCATTCAACTCGCGAATACTCGGACGCGCGAGCGATTGACTATAATTCAGACGCAAATTCGTTCTACCCCAGCGCTCGCCCTGAAGTTTATAAATCAAACTTCCGGAAGGAAGTAGATTCCACTGATCAATCTGAGCCGGATTCACATTGGGGAAACTGGCTACGTTGGCTCTGCGTGGATCATTACGCGCATATCCCATGCGCGCATACTTGTCAACATCTGTAAACATATCGGTATGCTCAGCGCGCACACCACCAGAAAATTTCAACGCGGAAGTAAACTCCCAATTTATCATTCCATAGAAAGCGTCCACATTACTATGACCGAAACTATGGTTACGATCATAATCAATATTGAGGTAATAATAATCTATGATGGAATCGGTCATGATAAAACGATCATAAGACATAAATGCATCCAAATCATCCGTTAATGGCTGATCGTTGGAATTGCTATTCCCTAGCATTACACGGTATTCCTCATTATCTATTTTACGATAATTGCGTTGTGTTGCGGCTCCAAACTTCAACTTCTTCTCCCGTGATTCACTGTTATGAGCCAAGGGAACTTCGATATTCACGCGGCTGTCG
>CANHPZ010000145.1 GCA_947462725.1 Flavobacteriales bacterium | reverse complement strand
TCTTTAATAGAAGTTGGTTCTCCGTTTCGTTCAAGTTTGTTTTGCGTTGGCCAATGCATCCATGGGAGCAATAGCGCCAATAGCGCAATAACGTTCATTCCATTGGACCACAGCAGGCCATATACGAGTGTGAAGCCAAGCCCTGCGCCGATCAGCATTCTGCGACACCCTTTTATCCAAATGAGCAATAGAAATGATGAACAATAGAGCATCCATGCATACGTAAGCATGCGTGCCCACGGCAGCAGTAATTCGCGCATGGCATGTAAACTTCCGCGAAGGCTATAATCCAAATGCCATTGATAATACAATGCTGTGCCTGACGTCCATTGTGAAGCGCCCCATTGAAATGCAGCCATGGCAAGGAAGAAAATTACTCCTTGCAAGCGCAAGGTCCACAGCAGTATCGAATTCAACGAATTTCTCCAGTGGATTGGGGAGTCATCATGAATAAAGGCCGCAATCAATGCCATATTGAGCATAAGCGGCATACTCCAGCCATAGGCGGCACTCGCGGCAGAATAGAGCAACATGCCGCTCGCCCAGGCAAGTAAGCGAGGCAGAAATGACCAACGGTGGTTGAGCATTCCCAACACGGCAGTGACAATGTTTCCATAGTAAACCAGCGGAAAAATTTCTGCCTGATAGTAGAGGCGAAGCACTGCGTTTTCTACGAATCGATCGCTCTGACCAAAGCGAAAAAATACGTTGCTCAAACCCCAAAGTATGTCTTTGTCAAAAAACAAAACCAGGCTTTGTAGTGCCAGCCACCCATAGATGAATGCACAGAGTATTTGAGTGCGGCTCTGCGTGCGAAACATTGCTGTCCATGATTTGAGTGAACGGTTCATCCTTGGTTTATGGCAATGTGTATTTTGGAAACTCAAGGAAAGTGCGCTGAAAAGTATATGCGTTTTCCGGCTCGGGAGTGAAGCGCAATGCCATTCTCAGTTGCAATGTATCAGGCATGGGTTTTTCATAATACCGATGCAAACGCAACACATAGTAAAGTGCCTTCGAATAGGAGCTGCTCTCAACGATATGGTCGAATTGCTGTCGGCCGCCCTCCACATAAAGATTGTTCAATATCTGCCACCTCAACTCTTCATTGATTCCCTGCTCAATGCGCTCTGCTACCGAATTGTTGTTGTAGTCAAAAGCAGCACTCGCATCTTGCCATTCCGACCACGATCCATGGGCGTTGGATCGAAATTCAAGTTGCGCATCGGAAGTCGGAATATGGCTTGTGACGGTTTGCCAGGGTTGAGGAAAAAGCGGATAGGTATAGTCAATGGCTACCGGCTTTAACCACATGGGCAGCTGTGCCGAAAAAGATCCCAGACCAATCATTACCACATGCATGAACGCAATGGCCGTCAATACGATGATGAGTAATTTCTTGCTTGTGGGTTTCATTTCCTCGCCCGAAGGTAATTCCTCATAGCCAACAATGGCCTATGCGGTTTAAGTTTGTCTCAAACATTTGCTATGTCTGAAATTAAAGCCAATGACCCAATGCTGCGCTCTTGGGTGCATGTTCCGGAGGGGTCTGATTTTCCTATTCAAAATCTGCCGTTCGGTATTTTCCGCACGGAAAGCCAGTTTCCACATGTTTGTTGCGCTATCGGTGAGCAGCTCATTGATTTGAAGGCACTGCACGTGATGGGCTACTTGGAAAATCTTCCCTTCACTTTGGAAGACATGGTGAGCCCTACGCTCAATCGCTGCATGCGCCATGGAAAGCAGGCTATGCGCGATTTGCGCAACCGAGTGTCGAAACTCCTTCGCAGCGATCAACCCGATTTGCGTGATAAGGAACACCACGTGCGTCAGGTGTTGTTTCGTCAGGATGAAGTGCAAATGCTACTGCCCATAGCTATTGGAGACTATACCGACTTTTACAGCAGTGAAGATCATGCTCGAAATGTGGGCACTATGTTTCGCGATCCGGCGAAGGCGCTTCTGCCCAACTGGAAACACTTGCCGGTTGGATACCACGGTCGTTCGTCGAGTATTGTAATCAGCGGCACTCCGGTGCATCGCCCCATGGGACAAATGAATGCGAGCGATGAAACGATGCCAACCTTTGGCCCAACCAAACAACTGGATTTTGAATTGGAAATGGCTTTCATCACCTTTGATGGAAAGCCGCTTGGACAGCGCATTTCAACGGCTGAGGCTGATGATTATATTTTTGGGATGCTACTCTTCAACGATTGGAGTGCCCGCGATATTCAACGTTGGGAATACGTTCCTCTCGGACCGTTTTTAGCGAAGAATTTCGCATCCACCGTGTCGCCTTGGTTGGTCACTCTGGATGCGCTTGAACCATTCCGAGTGCCCGGGCCAACGCAGGAACCGGAAGTTCTTCCCTATTTGAAGTATCAAGGCATGAAGAATTTCGATATTCACTTACAAGTAGCTATTCAGCCTGAACACGCAGTGGAAACAGTAGTTTCGAATAGCAATTATCGCCACATGTATTGGAACATGACTCAGCAACTGGCGCATCACACGGTCAACGGATGCAATATTCGTTGCGGCGACATGATGGCAAGCGGCACCATCAGCGGACCGCATGAAGGCTCATTCGGAAGTATGCTTGAAATTGCTTGGAAGGGCACTAAGCCTGTTATAATGAATGATGGCTCGCAACGTACCTTCATTCAAGATGGAGATACCGTTTCTATTCGGGGTTATGCTGAAATGAACGGCATACGCATAGGTTTTGGCGAATGTTCCGGACGCGTGCTGCCGGCGCTGCCATAGCAGCTTGGTCCAAATTGTTAATGATAAGTCAAAGTGCTTCTGATGGTTTTCACATAAGATTCATATTCGCAGCTCATATGGTCAATTTGCAGCGAATACTTGTCATCTTCCTTTGCCTTCTTATAGGCGGCAAGGAAGTCGTGGCATCCGGTTTCGCTGCATCAAAGACCGAGGTCAATGCGAGCGTCGATATGCATCATGATCATAACACTTCATGGCTGCTAGCGACCGAAGCCGTTGAAGAAGGAGAGGAGACCGAGCAAGATGAAACAGAGCATGATGAATTGTGTCATTTGGCTAAGCCGTGTCACACATTTCCGCCATGTGTTGAATCATTTTCGTTCCAAATATTTCATGGAGATATTCATGTTTTAAGGAACGTTCAGCGATTCCTTCAATTGCGAAATTTGCGGTTGTGATTCCTCCTTCGTGTTTTGGGTTTGTCCCATGCATTTGAGTTTCACCGTTAAATCGTAGTTATGAATCATTCTTCCATCGACACCAGTCGATTCCAACAAGATCACATCCTTCATGAATTAAAACATCAGTTGCCTGCACAGGCGCCACTGAAGGATTTTATTCATCACAATACGCTGCATGCATTTCAGCATCATCCTTTCATGGATGGCATTCGCCAAGCTTCCCAACGCTTCGGTTACAACGTAACACTGCGATTGGAAGATTACCGCAATGAATATGATAAGAAGCGCATAAGCCATGAAATATTAGACAAGGTTGTACTGCGTCAGAAGGGGACAGACAGCGCAAGCTGGATGGCAAAACTTTTTGATCAAACATTGGTCAATCCTGCACTACCGAAGTTGGGACAGTTGCGTGGTAATTGGAAGAAAACGTATAAGGTAGATCTCGATGCGTTAGTGCATCCAACCTTGTTTCGTTTGTTATGCAGTTATCTCGATCAAGGAATTTCCATTTGGAGTTTCCCAATTCGCGGAAAGGGCTTTTTGGAGTCGTTGCGCGAATTAGAGATGTCGAGCTCGGCTAGCATTTTTAAGCGAAAGCGTTCGCGCGAATGGCTGATTCAGGGTAAAACTGATATCCATGAACTGCTCGAAGTGTTGGTCGGTGATGAACGTTGGTACGCGCAGTATTTGTTCGATCAACAGTTTGCACACCAAGGTTGGTCGGGAATGATATCAGCTATTGAAGATCAACCCTGGACTTTGCTAGATGAGAAAAAAATCTCGCTGAAAGAGCTTGTAGCACTCGAACTTCTCATGGAAATTGATGCGCTCGATTTTCAGTTTTCAAGTGATTGGAAACCATTAGCGAGTTCGCTCTCAGATGTTCCACCCGATTTGTTTGCGGACTCCGGAAGCAATGATTTTTATGAGGTCATCACCTTGTGGCACTTGGCCTACGAATGGTCATTTTATGATCAGGTTTTGGGCGGCATAAAAGTTCCGAATCCGGCCAAGCGCGAAGCAGTTTCGCATTCCTTTCAGGCTGTGTTTTGTATCGATGATCGCGAGTGTTCACTTCGCCGATATTTGGAAGAGTCGGACACCACTTGCGCAACGTATGGCACACCGGGATTCTTCGGTGTTGAGTTTTACTTTCAACCGGAAGGCGGAAAGTTTGTCACCAAACTTTGCCCTGCACCCGTCTTCCCTAAATTCCTTATTCACGAATCAGAAGCCAATAACAAACACGAAAAGGATCCCCATTTCAGTAAAGGATCCCACTCGTTTCATAGTGGTTGGCTTATCAGTCAGACTCTTGGGTTTTGGTCTGCGATAAAGCTTTTTCTGAATGTCTTTAATCCAAGGTTTCAACCCGCTGCAACCTCATCGTTCAAGCACATGAGCAAAATGGCTCAGCTCAAAGTAGAGCGCACAGACGAGGAAATAACAGGGAATCTTTTATCCGGATTTTCTGTTGTTGAAATGACTGATCGCGTTGAGTCTATGCTGAAGAGCATTGGTCTGGTAAAGGATTTTGCTCCCTTAGTTTATGTGGTGGGACATGGAGCCAGTAGCGTTAATAACCCGCATTACGCAGCTTACGATTGCGGCGCATGCTCAGGAAGGGCAGGTTCTGTGAATGCGCGTGTTTTTTGCACCATGGCCAATCATCCGGAGGTGCGCAAGGAACTTGCCATACGAGGATTGGATATACCAGCCTCAACAAAATTTGTTGGTGCGCTGCACGATACTACGCGCGATGAGATTGAATTCTTTGATGAGAACTTGCTCCCCGCTCAGCTTAGATCCCAGCATGATGGTAATGAGAAACACTTTGAACGCGCTTTGGCGCTGAATGCAAAGGAACGCTCACGCCGATTTATGAATGTGGATTCTAAGCAGTCAATCGAAAAGATTCACGAAAAAGTGCGTCGTCGTTCTATTTCACTTTTTGAGCCACGCCCAGAGCTGAATCATGCGACCAATGCTCTTTGCGTAGTTGGCCGACGCGATATGACGAGCCACCTGTTTCTGGACCGCAGATCGTTCATGAATTCTTATGACTACCGTGTCGATCCGGAAGGAAAATATTTGTTCAACATTCTGAAGGCTGCTGCACCCGTATGCGGAGGTATAAACCTGGAGTATTTCTTTTCTCGCGTCGATAATCATAAGCTCGGAGCGGGTTCGAAGTTGCCACACAATGTGATGGGACTTTTCGCTGTAGCGAATGGTATTGATGGCGACTTGCGCCCCGGCTTGCCAAGTCAGATGATAGAAGTTCACGAGCCTGTGCGCCTGCTCATTATCGTGGAGCATTTCACGGAGATTGTTCTCCAAACGATTCAACGGGATACTGCAACATACGAGTGGTTCAAAAACAATTGGGTTCACTTGGCTGTCGTAAATCCAGAATCCCGCGATGTGAGTATTTATGAGAATGGCGCTTTCTATAACTATGTGCCGGACTACCATCCCGAGCTGGCTAAGGATCTGAACCAGATCCTCGAAACAGAACACGACAATATTCCGGTAATGCTTATTCCTCAGTCATGAACCAACACCTCCTATCCATATTCGTAATCATTCCTTTATTGGGGTTCATCCTTTCCTTGCTTATCAGTAAGAAAAAGGAGAATGCCATTGGTTATCTTGTTTTCTATTCTGTATTGCTGCACTTTCTGCTGCTCGTGCCGCTTTCTATTTATTGGCTTTATAATGGACATCAAATTATTGATGAGCGAGATCTGACGCTCATGCATACCGAGCACTACGAGTTTTTTATTGATCTCTACTTCGATAAGATCACGCTGGTTTATTTGCTCGTAGGTTCGTTTATTACACTGCTTGTGGCGCGATATAGTCAGTACTACATGCACCGGGAATCGGGCTACAAGCGCTTCTT
>CANHPZ010000144.1 GCA_947462725.1 Flavobacteriales bacterium | reverse complement strand
CCAGCGCAGTTTCGGCATGGGTTGGAACAAACAGTCGGCAGATCTCAGCGATTGGCCTGCTGGTCAATATCTCTATCGCTTGCATGGCGATGGTTTCGATGAGTCGAGGCCGTTTGTGATACAGCGATGAGGGCTGCAAGTGACCAATGACTAGTGAATAATCAGCTTTCCTCATTATTTATCCTTAACCCCTCATCCTTAACCCCTATTTCTCTAACATAACTAAATAACTCCACAACTCATAACTCAAGACAGCACGAAAAAGCCCGCGTAGTGCGGGCTTTTCAATGTTATCATACGCAGTGTTCTCAAGTAACTCTGTGTAAGCGACTTTCCTTATTCGAACTCTGACTTGAGGATGTTGAGTACTTCGTCTACTGTTTCTTCTTCGAGGTCGGTGCGCTTGATGAGGTCTTCTTTGGCAATTGCAAGAACAGAGCGAGCTGTATCGCATCCGATGTTCTTAAGTTCCTCGATAATCCAAGCATCGATTTCGTCTGAGAATTCTTCCAAATCCACATCATCGATATCGGTATCGGTTTCGCGGTATACATCGATTTCGAAACCGGTAAGACGGCCTGCGAGCTTAATGTTGTTACCTCCTTTTCCGATAGCCAATGACACTTGATCAGGCTTGAGGAATACATCGGCCTTCATGTTGTCGCGATCGAGGTTGATGCTCGAGATTTTGGCAGGAGCCAATGCGCGAGTGATAAGCAATTGTTCATTGCTGGTATACTGAATCACGTCGATGTTTTCATTGCGCAATTCGCGAACGATAGTGTGAATGCGAGCACCTTTCATACCTACGCAAGCACCTACTGGATCTACGCGGTCATCATAGCTTTCAACAGCCACTTTGGCGCGCTCACCCGGTTCGCGAACGATTTTCTTGATCGTAATAAGACCATCGAATACTTCAGGAACTTCTTGTTCGAAGAGTTTCTCCAAGAATTCAGGAGCGGTGCGGCTGAGGATAATTTGCGGTGAGTTGTTGCGCATATCCACTTTGTAGATCACGGCACGAATCGTATCGCCCTTCTTATAGAAGTCAGATGGGATCTGCTGATCTTTTGGAAGGATAAGCTCGTTGTCCTCGTCGTCGAGCACAAGCATTTCTTTTTTCCAAACTTGATAAACTTCTCCGGAGATGATATCGCCAACACGCTCGCGGTACTTCTGATAGAGGTGATCTTTTTCGAGATCCATAATGCGCGACTGCAAGTTTTGGCGCATAGCCAAAATGTTGCGGCGTCCGAAGTCTTCGATTTTGATTTCTTCGATCAATTCTTCACCAACTTCCAAATCGGATACGATTTTTTGCGCCATACTCACTTCGATTTGTGCAACCTCGTCGTCGAGTTCGCCATCAGGAACGATTTCACGTGTGCGCCAAATTTCAAGGTCGCCACGATCGGGGTTGATGATGATGTCGAACCCGTCGTCGGCACCCCAGCGCTTGAGAATCATGCTGCGGAAAACCTCATCAAGGATTTGGTTCACGGTTTCGCGGTCGATGTTCTTCAATTCCTTGAAGTCGCCGAACGCATCCATCAGATTTAAACCTTTCATCGGTATTGATTTTTAGATGATATTACTTGTTGTTCTATATTATTTGAAACGAATCATAATCTTGGCTTCCGCAATTTCCGCGTATTCCAGATTAATTTCTCGCTCTACGAGTTTCTTTCCTTTTTTCCCCGGCACTTCTTCCTTTTGTGATGTCTTCAGAGTGATACCGGTTTCGGTAGCTCCAATGAGTTCACCTTCGATTTTTGTTTTATCGGGTTTCTTCACGGCAAGATCACGCCCCACATTTTTGATGTATTGTCGCACTACTTTGAGAGGCTTGGTCAAATCGGGTGAGGATACTTCGAGGGAATAATCTTCGACCTCGCGGTCCATCTCATGCAGCAAATGACGGTGAACATCAGTGCAAGCTTCTATGGTAACGCCGCTGTCGCCGTCGAGTGTTACATCGATAACATTGCCCGGGCGCACGGTCACGTCTACAATGAACATGTCACTGCCTGCGATTTTATCTTCAATAAGCCGGGTAACGGTTTCCTGGGTAATCATTGTTTAGGTTTTTGGGAGTTAATACCAAAGAAAAGAGGGGCTTGAGACCCCTCTTCACTTCTTTATTATCAGTGCCAAAAGCGACGCAAATATACAGGAGATTGATAAAGTCGTCAAGAAAATTTATTTGACCGGGTATGAGCTTGAATTAACATCCTGCTGTTCTCTTTTATTCCTGTTTAACGTTGCGTATAGAATGCGTGGCGTACATTGCCGCCGCATTCGGGAAAAACTGGATGTGAAAGCAAGAAAATTACCATGTCATTTGTATCATTCAACAGCAAGGAACATCCGTTTTTTGATGAGCTCAAGAAGCGTGTTGACTCCTATTTCGAAACCAACAACATCAGCCGCTGGGGCAATTGGAAAATCTATTTGAAGACTGCGGTTTTCCTTTCTCTTTTGTTTGGCTTGTATATCTGGTTGGTGTTTTTCACTCCAGGTGTGCTTGTTAGCTTGTTGCTTTGCTCTTTGTTGGGTATAACCCTAGCCGGAGTTGGTTTCAATGTGATGCACGACAGCGCTCACGGTAGCTTTTCGAAGCATGAGTGGTTGAACAACATTATGGGATATTCACTCAACTTGATGGGTGGAGATGTGCATTTGTGGAAGGCCAAGCACAACATGATTCACCACAGCTTTACCAATATTGACGGGTTTGATGATGATATCGATATTCAGCCGGTGTTGCGCATCAGCAACAACCAGAAGCGACTTTGGATACACCGTTTTCAGCACATCTATGCCTTCATTTTTTATGCGTTGAACTATATGTTTTGGATTTTCTACTTCGACTTTTTGAAGTATTTCACCGGAAAAGTGGGCAATACGAAAATCAAAAAGTTCACCTTAGGCGATCATATTCGCTTTTGGGTTACGAAGCTGACTTATTTTACGATGTTTATTGTGCTCCCCATGTTCTTGGTGGGCGTTGGTGAAACCGTTTTGGGTTATTTTGTTGTCACTTGTTCATGCGGACTGGTGATAGCGATTGTATTCCAATTGGCGCACGTGGTGGAAGAGGCGAAGTTTCCTATGCCTGTTGAAGGCAAGGTAGATGTTGAGTGGGCCGTGCATCAAATCAACACGACGAGCAACTTTGCAACGAAGAACAAAATCGTTTCTTGGTTTACCGGTGGATTGAATTATCAGGTTGAGCACCATTTGTTCCCACGTATTTCACACGTGCATTATCCTGCTATCAATGAAATCGTGAAGGAGACATGTGCGAAGTTTGGTATCACCTACAATGAGCACAGAACCGTGCTGGCTGCAGTTCGCTCACACGTGGTCCACCTGCGTGAGGTAGGTCGTTACGACTAGTAATCAGACTTCCTTTTTGTCTTTCCATTGCCAAAGCGCCATGCATGCATACGTGCGGAAGGGTGACCAACGGGCGCTGATACGCAGCATTTCTACCCGAAGGGTTTTCTTGGATTCTGTAGGGATTTTGTAGGCTCTAATCATCGCTTGTTGCACGCCCAAATCGTCGGCAGCAAATACATCTTGTCTGCCGAGCGCAAACATCAGCAGCATTTCAACTGTCCATCTTCCAACGCCCTTTATTTGCGTGAGCAGCTCAATGATTTCATCATCGCTCATGCTCTGTAATGTTTGATCGGTTATCTGGTGTTCAATGAAGAACCCGCAAACGTTATGAATATAATTGGCCTTGGCCTGGCTTAAACCAACCGAGCGCAGAGTTTCGGTGTCTTTGCTTTGAATCAGTTCGCACGTAGGATTCGTACCTTGGAATAAACCGAGAAATCTGTCGCTGATTACCCGCGCAACTTTGGTGCTGAGCTGCTGGCTGATGATGGACAGGCAGAGATACAGAGCAATATTTTCTGATCGCTCCAGGGAAGGGATGTTCCAATTGGCTACGATTTTCTTCAGCTCAGCGTCTTTGCACAAATGAGCTTTTATAGTCTCGCTCATTGTGCTGAAATCTGGGCCGTCTGCTCGCCGGCAGCCGTTCTGTACACAATGGAAGTGCTGTTGAGATCATTACCCGGTACCACGCTAATAGCGCCGCCATTGTAGCTCTCTAGAATGGTTGAGCAATTGGCTTTTACTTCACCCGTGCGCTTCAACAACTGAATGGCTCCGTTGGAGGAGACCACGAAAAGCACATCATCGTTACCCACCTTGGCTGTTTCAACAGCGACAATAGGAGCGCCCATGTTTTTGGGCTGATACTTCCACCCGGAAGTGGGTTTGCCATCTACACCCATGTTGACCAGCATATCATCGCCCATGGCGAAAATGAGACGGTATTTCTTGGTGTTGTCGTAATCTGCGGCGAGCAGTGTAGATGTGGTTGGCGGTTTTGGCAGGTAGGGGAAGCCAGTCAAATTGTTGCCGTTGCGGTCGATGATAAACAATCCTTTTGCCGTTGTGAATGCGTATTGCAGTTTATTGTTTTTAAGCGCATCAATTTGAATGACGTCGCCAAGCACGGGCCCAAGGTCGCTGAGGTTCCAGAGTGTTTTACCCGCAGCGTCTAACAGCGTCATGCTCTGTCCATCGCTGCGTAAGGTTTCTTTTTCGTTGGTGTTGTGATTGACTACGGTCCACGTTTGGCCTTGCGCAGGAATGTCTGTGCTTACTGGCTCAGATATTTCTATTTTTTCGGGCGGAGCAACACTTGCAATAGCTTTTGAAGATTGGATGGGCAGCGCTATCGAGATGAGCTGACGGTTATTGCCAACCCATTCGTTGTCGATGGCAAAGCTGCCGCAGCCGGCAACCAGCGTATTTATTGCTGATGGCAAAAGTGCAATCGTGCCTGATGCTTGATAGATGAAACGCGCTGCTTCCGGGTTGTGCTGCTGGAGGCATCGCTTGAAATCGGAGTGATTGCTGAGAGAGGCGCTTGAGTTGCGTATGAGATTTAACTGAGCGGGTGTTGATGCGATGAAAACGAAATTCTTGTATGTGGTAATGTAGTTGCATTCAACCGGAGTAACCGGAGCGAGGTTTCGTTCAAACGCTGCAGGAAATTTCACCTTGTATATGCCATCAGCTTGTGGCCCTTGATCCACCAAGAGAGGCTGCATCAATGTGATCACATCGATAGTGTCGCGAATGCCGATGTAGGCCACCGCGGCAGTAGCGCTATCGGCAATATCAATAACAGCACTGCCCATTTCACCGTTGCGCCAGGAGAGGAGTATTTCGTTCAGGTCGCATTGGCATGAATCCCCTATGTCTTGCCAGGCTTGTGACCAGAATTTCGCGGCATCGGTTTGCTCAAAATGTAAGCTTAGGCTGTGCCACAGCGAGTCGGCATCGGCGGCGGCAATCGCGTCCAAGAAAATTGTGTTTTCGGGCAGCGTGTTGTGAATGGTCATTTCACCCGCGCCATCCGTGGCTACATGAAGCGCATGCGCATTATTATCTGACTGTGTGAGATATCCACTGAGGGCGCTTCCGTTCTCCTGAAATATCGGGTCGAGTTGAAGCCATGCGCCGTCACTCACCTTTGCACAGAAATGCAACGGAACATCCTTGCTGCGCAGTTCATAGGCCTCATTGAATTCGTTCGACGAGGCTAGCACGTCGCCTGAGTTCGTGTTGATAATAATATCTTCAATTGCAGCAGCGGCAGGTGATACGATTAGGCAATGCTGGAGCAGGCACCAGCTCAAATCCTTACCGACACGCATGTCGGTTCCTTTGAAATTGCGCACCGGCAATTGCGGCATCCACACGCTCATAAGCTCTTCGGCGTTTGCTTTAGAATGTAGTGCAACGATCACCGACCAGTTGCCCGGACTAAATGGATCTTGTGTTGTAAATGCTATAGAAGATTGCTGCAGCAGATCATACCATTCGCGATTTGACTTTCGAAGCGAGTCCATCGTGGCAATTAACTTCTGCCATTCGACATAGCACGAGCGTTCATCCGTTTTCTCAAGCAGGGCATGAAGAAATTCGAGTTCAACATCTGACTTGCCGAATCCATCGATTGAGCAAATGATCTGTGATGTCGAGGGTATTACGTTGAGAGGATTGCCTTG
>CANHPZ010000143.1 GCA_947462725.1 Flavobacteriales bacterium | reverse complement strand
GTGTTGAAAATGTAAAGGTTGATTTGTAGCTCTTTATTTAACTTCACGCGTTATTATGACCATGAAACATCTCCTATTTTTCCTATTACTCGGACAAGCTGCTGCAGCGCAATTCACTATGCCATCTTTTAGCCAACACCAGTGGCAACAGATTGAATTGATTGCATCGCAAGGTGAAAATATTAAGCCTGAAGAACTAGAAGCTTTCCCCGTGTATAGGATAAACGGTCAATTTTATTTGTCGGTCATGGGGCGATTGAATGCAACACCCAATTGGAACTACATGCAGGCGCTCGGCGTGATGCAGGGCGCAACGGTAGGCGATATTGCGACAGCAAAAATTCCATTGTCAGCAATGGCTGAAATAGATCTTTCGCAGGTTTTTACTCAGGTGGAAATTCCATCGAAGGTTGCTCCGCATCTCGATCGCGTGCGCTATGATGTCGGGGTCGACAGCGTATTTACCGGTCAGGGTTTGCCAGAAGGTTTTGACGGAGAGAATGTGCTCATCGGAATTACGGATTGGGGTTTCGATTATACGCATCCGATGTTTTATGATACACTTCTGCAGCAAACGCGTGTGGTGGCAGCCTGGGATCAGTTCAGAAACCAAGGACCGCATCCTGTGGGATACACCTACGGCACAGAGTTCAATACCATCGAGGAGTTGCTTGCTGCCGGTGGCGATACGGCCAACATCTATAGCTACAACACACACGGAAGTCACGTGGCCGGAATTGCAGGCGGCAGTGGAGCGGGCATTCAATACCGCGGAATGGCGCCGGCTGTAGGTTTTTTGTTTACCACGTTTTTGATTGATGCGGCATCGGTAATCGATGGCTATCATTGGATGCAACAGGTGGCGCAAGAGCAGGGCAAGCGCCTTGTGATCAATATGAGTTGGGGACTCACTTACATGGGAACCTTAGACGGTACGTCACTGCTTTCGCAGGTCATTGATCAGATGAGTGAAGAGGGTGTTGTGTTTGTCAGTTCTGCAGGCAACAACGGCGACGGCAATCATCACATCAAGCATACATTCGATAATTCGGAAATACTTACACGTATCACTTTTGATACATCTACACCACAGCCCAACAATTGGGGCGAATCCATTACAATGTGGGGTGAACCGAATGCTACGTTTTGGTCGGGCTTGAATATTTACAACAGCCTCAGTGTGTTGCAAACTTCTACACCTCACTATTACACGAATGCCATGCCGGCGTACTTCGATTCGCTGATGGTTATTGGTGCTGATACAATCTTTTTCAATATTGCTACGGATCCTGCATTTATGACCAATCAGCGTCCGCATATGCGTTTGCGTGTGCGCACAACCAACAGTGCTTTGCGTGTGGTACTCAACTCAGGAGCGATAAGCGGCACTGTTCATTATTGGAATGTGGTTGAATTGCTCAACGGTGTTGGCAATTGGGGATTAGCATTCACATCGTTTGGGACAACAGGCGTTGGAGGTGATTCGCAATACAGCATTGCAGAACCGACTTGCGCATCGTCGTGCATTTCCATAGCAGCATATTCTGCGCGCTACCTGAGCAATTTTGGTAATCTGACCGGTGGTGGTATTGCCACATTTACAAGTACCGGCCCGCTTCTGAATGAAGTGATGAAACCGGATATCGCTGCACCGGGAGTGAATGTTTGTTCATCGATTTCTTCATGGACCGACCATACATACACGGCCATTGATAACGTAACCTTCAATGGAGTCAATTATGATTTTGCACGATTCTCAGGTACGTCAATGTCATCGCCTTGCGTGGCCGGTATAGTGGCGCTCATGCTCGATGCGAATCCATTGCTCACACCGGCGCAAGTGAAGGAGATTTTGAAGGCTACCGCACGCACCGATAATTACACGGGTGTAATTGCTGCACCTGGTGACACGCGCTGGGGAATGGGCAAGGTGAATGCCTATGCTGCTGTTTTATTGTCTCTGGCTACTCAAGGATTGAACACCGAAGAACAAATTTCATCATCGGTTGCACTCTATCCGAATCCTGCGACTGATCGGTTGTATGTGAAAACCGACTTACCTGTGATGCCTTCTTCGGTTGACTTTTATTCTCTTCAAGGCGAGCACGTCGCTTTGTCTGTGAACGCAGGCTTAATTGATGTGTCAACTCTTGCTGCCGGAGTATACGTAGCCGTGGTTGAAAGTAAATCAGGCAGAAGATTTGTGAAGGTGGTGATTGCTGATTGATGCTCGACTTACATGTAATTCGGGCAACTCTTCGCCTTCACTTTTTTCGGAAACTTCGATAGGGTATAGAGCACCGAAAACTCAAGACCGCCGCGGCCGTTGCTGGCCGGTTGAAGTGAGCTGGTGTTGATGTCGTAACTGGCAGCAGCATTCCATGACCCATACTGCAAGCCGGCTGTAAAGAATGCTGAATCTTTTGCACGCACAAATAAACCCGCATACAAGCCATTGCGTGTCCATGGTTTTTGACTCAAGGTGTAGTGCACCAATCCGCCGATGTTGAACTCGGTGTATTTGCCCTGACGCATGATGAGAGCCATGGGCTCGATACTGATTTGCTCATTGATGATTTGCTTGTAACTACCATGCACATTGAAACGACCATCGAGTTTCACATATCCCTCGTTGAAGAAGCTTTGTTTCGGACGCGACAGATTGAACATGCTTATGCCTGCTGTGAACGAGCGCTTGTCGTCAATAGGGCGCATATATACTCCCCCTAAATTCAGATTGAAGTAGCCGCGGCTCGCACGCGGAAATCCTTCGCCCGGCGGAGTGTTGGGGTCGTAGTTCACACCATTCCACTGACTGTCGAACGTGAGGTTGGAGTAGTCGATGCGCATGGTTGTGAATCCCAGCATAGCACCAACAGCCAGTGTTGCTTTCTTGTCGAAAGGCGCCTTGAATTGTTGCGCACCAACAACATTAAATCCGGTCGTCTTCAGTTGTGAGTCGCCGGCTTTATCGGAATAGAATGAAACGCCACCATGAAAGGGTACTTCTTTGAAATTACCGTCTTCAGAGTTTAGAATGCCATCGGGTAAAGTGATGTGATTAGCATCGACACCCGCTGCGAAAGTGGAGTAGGGTGTGGTCACCGAACGCCATTGTGTGCGCTGGTTTATCCCAAAACGGTACGAGCCGTCGAACTGTCCGCATAGAGCTGGATTAAGCAGCATCGGTGATTGAAAAAACTGTGAGAAATGAATGTCCTGCGCCCGCAGGGTTGACGGCATAAGTGCGATGCTGGCGAAAACTAAAAATGCTATCGTACGATTTGAAAAAAACATAATTCGGATTGGTCAGGTTGGAAGTTTATCTAATCACGGTGATGTTTCCTTCATCGAAGTACTCTTCACCTCCTGCACACACGGCTTCGAGGTAATACACAAACACATCAGGATCTACGGCTTTGCCCTTAAAAGTGCCGTCCCATCCGTCGTTGAGCGATCGTGTTTCGAAAACCAACTCACCCCATCGGTCAAAAATGGCCAGATGAACTTCCGTAAGGTTAATAGCGCGAACATACAGCTTTTCATGCTTTCCATCTGCATTTGGTGTAAATGCATTGGGCACGAAGATATTGGGCGGCCCGCACGTTATGTTAAGCACGCGAACTTCTACAGTGTCTGTGGATGTGCATTCGGCATCGCTGATGGAAAGCGTGTACACCGTATTCTCTTCGGGCGTAGCAACGGGCGTGGCACTCGATGCATTGCTGAGAGAATTTGCCGGCGACCACGTGTAGCTGTATCCCACTGGAGTTGCCGTCAATTGCGTCGATTCACCCAAAGCGATGAAATAATCAGATGCCGTTGCCAAGGCCGATGAAGCCGATAGATTGCTGATGGCAACCGTTACTGAATCACTGGCGGTGCAGCCATCGGCGGAAATTGAAGACACACTGAAGGTGGTTGTTTCGTCAACATTGGCCAAAATTGCCGTTGAGTTTTGCCCCTCTATGATGGCGCTGGCGGGCTCCCAATGGTAGCTAAATGTGGCGTTTGGATTGATCACATTTAACTCTACATCTTCACCACTGCAGAGCGTGAAGTCTTCTTGAATAGCGGTTTGCGCATAGGCGAATGAAATATTCACTTGGTCGGTAACCTGGCAGCCTCCGCTGAAGATGGCTACGTAGTATGTCATCGGCACCCAAACGAGCACAAAAATATCTGTATCCGTGCTGTCTGAATTGAGCATGCTGTTGAATCCCCATTGGTTGGTGTCGCTCCATACAATTTGTGCATTGGCAGGCGCATAGCTCGCAGCAAGTGTGAGCTCAGCTTCTTCGCACAACACAGTGTCTGCCGTTACGGTTGCAAATTGCAATACATCCACATGCAGATGGTATGTGGTGATGCATCCGGCGTTGTTTTGGGTTACCACAAAATCTTGACTATCCGTTCCTGTGTAGTTGGTGGTGTTTTCATTCGGACTGGTCAAATTATCTGCAGGTGACCAACTGAATGTGCCTTCTGTGGCAGGCACGCTAAGTGTGCTTTGTGGTCCGGGGCATGTCACTTGGCTTTGGAGATTTACGTTTTGCGGACCGGTAATGACAATGGTGCGCTGGATGCTGTCGGTTCCATTGCATGAGGTGCTGCTGGTTATGGTGAGGGTAATCGTGTAGGTGCCTGCCGAAGTGAATATATGCGTTGGATTTTCATCTTCTGAAGTAGCACTGTCACCGAAATCCCAATGCCATGTTTCAGCTCCAATACTGGTATTGAAGAATGGTATTTGATTGCCGCTGCATTCGCTTGGAAGGCTTTCAAAGTCGGCCACCGAAATGGGTAGTTGAAAATCGAATTTAAATACGCCGTTGTTGCACGAACTTCCGTTGGTGGCGCTCCAGGCGTTAGACGGATAAATAGGGAAGTCATCAAAACCACCGCAGCCGGCGCATACGCTTTGATAAATAACACCCTTGCGATCGAATCGACTGGTGCCTCCATCCACGTGTTCTTGACTGCTGTTGCCACCGAAGAATGTTGCGTACTCGAGTGTGGTCATGTTTTCATCAAATACGGCCATGTAGAAATCGCCTGTGCTGCAGGTGTTGTCGTATGCATCAACACTGGTTGGCATGTTGAACATGGCGTGCAAATGACTGCCTGGATTGAGCGCGTTTCCCACTACATCATTTACTCCCCAACCCGAGATATAGATTCTGTTGCAATAGTCAACGAGGAATGCAGATGGTGAGAGGTTGGGTTTTCCGTCGCCCGTGCCGATTACGGTAGACCAAATATTCGCGCTAAGATCACTGCTGAATTTCGCAATCATGTTGCCGCTGTTGGGCGTTCCGTATGTTGCGTTGTGTATCATACTTGAACCGGTGGCTGCGGTTTGTCCGTAGATGTACACAAACCCATCGGCATCGGCTTCGATGAAATAAGCTTGATCGTAAGCCGCACTTCCCCAATAGGTGCCGCCGGCAATCTGATTTCCGTTGGCCGATAGTTTTAAAATGTAGGCATCAGCAGCACCACCAGCATTGATGCTCTGTGCACCGCTAGTGCCGAAACTAAGTGCCGCGGAGGATGTGCCACCGCAGATGTAATGTTCGCCTTGTTCATTGTCGGTGATGGAAAAACCGGAATCATCACCACTGCCGCCGAAATAGGTCAACCACAACGCTGTGCTAAGTTGAGGGTTGAGCTTCGCGATTAGCGCGTCTTGACTTCCCCCTGGTACTGATTGAATAGCGTTGGTTGTTGCAATGTTGGTTGATCGTGTGGAAGAAACGATGAGGATGTTGCCAACGGCATCAAGCGAAACTTCACCACGAAATTCATCGGCGTAATTGTATTTGAGTGCAGCTGCATCGCAGATGCCATCGTTGCCGCTTCCTCCGATATATGTGGAACCAATCAGTGAAATTCCATCCGAACTGAAATGCGTGAGAGCGATGTCGCTTCCATTGGGAAAACTAGCCCCGGTGCCTGAGGGCGCTGATACACCCCCGCCGCCAAATGTGTTGTCGATTGCTCCCGGCGTGATGGGGTAATCTGCTGAGCCGGTAGAACCATATACGATCAATTCATCTTGGTCATTCACAATGATGCTATGCGGAAGTTCATCTCCTGAACCACCAAGGAAAGTGGACCAAGACAGAACGGTTCCATTCATCGCGTACCTCGAAAGCGCCATGTCGATTCCTTGCTCGATGGAGCTATCGCCACCATGATGTGCAATTTGATACGCCCC
>CANHPZ010000142.1 GCA_947462725.1 Flavobacteriales bacterium | reverse complement strand
CTCCTATACTCCTATCTTCCTACCTTGATATCACCACTGACTGTGCCTGACTCATCTCATCACTGATGAAACGCAACGTGTATGCTCCTTCAGCGAGTGATGGCGTGTCGATAGTCACGTTGCGGCCACCTGGAACGTCACCGAGTTTCTGTTCGAATACAATTTGACCGGTAGGAGCAACAAGTTGGATGTATGCATTACGCGCCAATGCAAGTTTGCTTTGGAATTGAATGCGGTCACTGGCCGGATTTGGATAAACGGTAAAGGCACGCTTGGCTGTTTCCAATTCTTCCACATTTACAATGAAGCGATCGTACAGCACGAAGTCATCAACTGCAGCCTCAATCAAAGAGCCTCCATCGAGGTTTTGACCAATGTGTGTGCTATCGCTGGCGATGAATTGGAAGCGCATCTGAGCTGTTGGTGTCATCCAGTCGGAAATGCGGATGGCGTTGCGGCGCCAGCTCATATCTGCTGTTTGTGTTTCTTCGACATATATCCAGTTTTGACCGCCGTCATTACTCATGCGCACTTGCCACCAATCGGCGCCGGGGTTGGCACCACCGGGAGGGTTGTTGGTGTAATAACGCCAGTAGGCCACAATAGGCTCCATCAATCCCGACATATTAATCACGGGAGTTTGCAACGTTGTTTTACCGCCGTCTACATCGTTTTCACCAATGCCTGCTGTAGCGCTTGAACCATTGCCCGTGACAAAGCAAAACTCACCTCCGGGCGTATGTTGTGTATCTACTTGTACCATGGTGCCTGGCGCTGCATCTACGGTGTAGGAGCCGAGTGGCGCGTCTTCAGTCCAATCACCGGTGGTAGCGTTGTCGCCAACAATACCTGTTGCCCAGTTGCCGAAGTCTGCACTATTGTCGCTATCGTGCACACCAATCTCTTGCACACCTATGAGCGTGAAGTAGGGGAGGTTCGGAAATGGATTCAGATGCGCTCCAATTGGAAGTACCGCAGAAATGCTTCCGTTGACGTCGTGTGCGCCGAAGTAATAGGCCACCACACTTCCGGGAGCTTGCCCGCTAACGGTGAAGTTGTAAATGCCTGTGCCGTCGCCGGTCATGGCATCTTCTTGCCATGCGTTGTTGTTGATTTTGTAAAACACTTTCACATCCTGCAAGTAGGTCGTGTAAGGGAAGGTGAGCGTGAGATCAACTTCTAGATCGAGGTTTTGATTCGCAGGAATTTGTGCGATTGGCACAAAGTCGAGAACTGCATTTGAAATCAAAGTAATGCCATGAATGTAGAAACCTTCCACAATGGCGTTGCCGTGTGGTGTTCCATTGGTGATGTCTCCGTCGTCGTCGTCGGCTTGCAATAAGTCGATGAGTACATCGGTGTAGGCTTCACCCTCATTGCCATCGTTGGCCTGAGCTTGCAAGCCGGCATAGGCTTCTACAAATAATGGCATGGTCAAGTTCCAGTCGGCCCCCATGAGGAGGTGCGTGTCCCACCATGCGCCCATGATGATCTCACCATCAGAATGCACCTCGCCTATGAGGTCGGATGGATACACTTTCGGGTCGGTGTCGTAGCGACGAATAGGATCGAGGTTGTCGGTATTGAAGCCAACGCCAAGCACCGGATTGTTGGTGGCCGATATCGCCCAGAAGTCGGCGTAACCTTCGCCCATAGCGCCGTTGTTGAAGAACGAGCCCATCGACTGATAGTAGTTGTCGTTGATGCCATGACCATACTCGTGGTAGCATACATCCGCTACAAGAGAAGAAGCATTGCAGCCACCACCCAAATCATAAAAGTTGATGGAAGTACCATCATAGAAGGCGTTGCATGTGCCGCCCGTAACGTCGATGTTCGTTGGCAATTGAAAGTCCATGCCGGTGAAGCCAATCATCCATTGCTTGTGCCAGTCGTGGATGCGCTGAACGCTGCGGTAGGCCGACATTTCTTTCACGTTGGCAGTACCATCCATGGAAATGGAGTTGGGGCCATCAGCCAAGGTGTAGGTTAGGCTAGGGGTAATTCCTGCAGTGTTCACGCTGCTCCAAGGACCTTCCAAACGCACAGTGGCAGTTGAACCCGGATTCACAGGCAATACGACGTTACCGTCTTGATCGGCAGCGTAGTCGGTACCGCTCACAGTTACATAAATGTTCTCAAGATCTTGCGTAACAATCGCGTCGTTGGGGGTTTGCTCTTGCACACCACCGGTAACGGTTGCAGATACTTGAAGCATGCTCGATGATGGCTTCACCGGGCCGCTGTGTTTCACCTGATTTTGGCGATTCAACACCACGCCAGTATGCGCATCCACCAGTGTGCGGTAGTTGGCAGGCACGTGGTCGGCGCTCATGGTTTTCACGAGCACATCATAAACCAGATGAAACGCGAAGCCATCAGCACTCGGCACAGGCAATACACTGAGCGTGCCTGTGCACGATGTGTTCACGATGGTGTTGTCGATGCCTGCGCTCGCCAGTTGCATGGCTTGATTCACGCTGTATGCCGGAATAGTGTTGAGGTCGATTTGCGGATACACATCGCAACCGAACATGATGAGTGCTCCGTTGTGAAACTTAGCGGTGTAGCGACTGCCCAACACTTCCAACCCGTTATACTGCTGGCGAAAATTCACGTAGGTGTTTTTACCCGAATACGTTTTTCCTGTACTCACCAGGTCTGATGTTGGCAGGTTGAACGCTTGCAGTGAGGTTTGCGCAAACAATATTGCTTTCTCTTCCGGTGTGCTGCCAGCGACTTGCAAGGGCTGGCCATAGGCGCGGTGTGGCATACCACTTATTTCGTTGAAGTGAACGTACCACGTACCATGTGACTGAGCGAATGAATGCCAAGCCGGCATTTCACGCATGCGCTGTTGCGCATGGAGGTCGTATGGTTTGCTCTGCGCGAAGCGCACTTCATGGGCGTCGAGTGTGCCGTAAAGGTTGTTTTGCGCCATGGAAGCAAGTTGCATCACAACAAGACTCAGAGAGAGTAGCAATCTTTTCATAATCGTGGATCTGGTTTGAGGGCAATATGCACTAAAAACCAATACACGGATGGAAATTTTGCGGACAATAATGGAATTGACAGATGGACGATAGTGTTGCACGCAGATGGTCAGTGTTTTTTCTTTTATGTCGCCTCAGAACGCGGATGCTTTTCGCGATTCATCTTTAATCAGGATTCGTCAATCGACATTCGTCATAAGTCAACAGGATTTTTTCCACAACTCTTGCTCATGTGAACTCATTGCCCTACACTTGTCTCAACTAAAACCCCGAACAAATCCCTTACACGGATTTTATCGGCAATAATTTGCTACCGTGAATACCCCGGAAAACAACAAGCCTAAGGCCGAAGAGACGCTTGATCTCAAGGCTCAAATCGACATGCTGCAAGCAGAGAAAGTGAAGCTTGAAGCCGAGTTGAAATCGCGCGAGGAAATGATGAGCAATTTGCTTTCGTTCATTCAGGCGTCGAAGTAAGGATACGCTGACGTGTTGAGTCAGTTTCTTTTTGTATAGTGCATCCCGTGCACTTGTTTTTCTTTGTCGATTAACTGCAGTCTATTTGCGGTTCTTCAGAAAATCCAGAGCTATCCCAATGAGGTTGATTACGCTATGCACGAGCAAAGCGATCATTAGGAACACCAACCACACCAGTCCCGCGCCTCCAGCACTGTTCGTATTCAAATTGTAGATGAAGAACGCGCTGTACATGCATGCCACACTGAAGTGAATTGACACTGTGCGTTTTCTATTCTTGCTCCGGAAAATATGTATGGCGAGTGTTATCCCGAAAATCAGGTAGCATATTAGGAGGTATGTGAGGTCTTCACTCATCTGCTTTGATTACTTCTAGGGGAATATTTTATATATAATTATTCTGAATTGTAATCCAGCAAATTTCAATGAAATGGATCTACTTCGCGCGGCCATCGCCCACGAACAGAAATCGTGGGCTTGAGAGCCTCTTCAGCACTCTGGATGCACACCTTCTGCCGTCATTAGTCATTAGTCAATCGTCATTATTCATTCGCAACGCATATGGCATAATAAATCCCATAACCAAGGCCCTCACTGCGCTTTGTGTTCGTTTCTTTGCCGCATGGAAGCAACTGCCGATATGATCACCACTGCTGCGGCCTTTGTGAACAGCACAGGGAGCCACATATTTCTCACCGGTAAAGCGGGAACGGGGAAGACAACTTTCTTGCGCAGTCTCGGTGAACGCACACACAAGCGATTTGCGATTGTTGCTCCAACGGGCATCGCCGCGCTCAATGCAGGTGGTGTCACAATACACTCGATGTTTCAATTGCCGCTGGGAACCTTCTTGCCCGATCGTACGCCTTCCGGACAATTCGCTTCTGAGGTTAATATCTACACGCAGTTTACACTTTCACGCAAGCATCCGATCAGCGCGGTGAAGAAGCAAGTGCTGCGCAGTATAGATCTGCTTATCATTGATGAGGTGAGTATGTTGCGTGCCGATGTGCTCGATGCCATCGACTATCGCCTTCGCAGCGTGCGCGGCAACTTCGAGCGCGCCTTCGGTGGCGTGCAGGTATTGATGATTGGCGACTTGTTTCAGTTACCTCCAATCGTAAAGGACCATGAGTGGGGATTGCTCAAGCGCTACTACCACAGCGCGCATTTTTTCGAAGCAAAGGCATTGCAAACGGAGGGATTTGTGTACATCGAATTGGATAAGATTTACCGACAATCCGACGATCGTTTCATCACCGTACTCAATCACCTGCGCGAGAACACGGTGTCGAAGGAAGACATCGAACTGCTCAATCGCTACTATGCTCCTGGTGATGTGCACGAGGAAGGAGTAATCACCCTCACCACGCACAACTACAAGGCCGATGAGATGAATCAATCGAAGCTGAAGCAGTTGAAGGAACATGCTTTCGAATATGCAGCTCGTGTTGATGGTGAATTTCCTGAATCGATGTATCCATTGCCGGTCAAATTGGAACTCAAGGTGGGCGCCCAAGTCATGTTCATTCGCAACGATGCCGGTGGACGGTATTTCAACGGTATGCTTGCCACGGTTTGCGAACTTGGCGACGATGAAGTGAAGGTGAGGCAAGCAGAAGGTGGATTGGTGTTGGCGCTGCAGCGGGATGAATGGGAAAATAAAAAGTACTCTGTAAGCGCCGCCACGCGTGATTTGGACGAAGAGGTTGTGGGAACATTCAGTCAGTTTCCAATCAAACTCGCATGGGCGGTTACCGTGCACAAAAGTCAGGGACTCACTTTTGATCGTGCGATTATCGATGTTGGACAAGCCTTTGCGCCGGGACAGGTGTATGTCGCTCTTTCGCGATTGCGCTCACTCGATGGGTTGATACTAAAGACGCGCATTGAACCCTCGGCGATCAGCAATGATGCATTGGTTGTGAGTTTTTCGAAAACCAAACATGCTCATGATCAGCTTCAGCAGATGCTGCATGAGAGGCGCATGCATTACATGCACGATTTGATGGCAAGCACGTTTCAGCTATCGTCGCTTGTGCGCGAGCTTGAGCATCACATCAAGGATGGCGATAGTTCCGGAGAGTTTGAAGACGAGAGCATGCGCTCGGTGTTGAGCTCCATATTGCAAGTCATGCGCAGTGAAGAGGCAAATACATACAAGTTTGTTCAGCAGCTGCAATCGCTTTTGCAGCAAGCCGATCAGGATGCGTTGCGCACGCGTCTCGAGAAGGGAAGCGCCTATTACATGCAGCTGTTGAGCGAGCATATAGCCAAGCTGTTGTTGCACATGCAGCAGGTGCAGTGGATGAGTGGTGTAAAGGCTTACCTGACGATGTTGGGTGAAGTTGATCAATTGCTCATGAAGAAATATGAAGACATTGAAAAGTCGGCCATCATTATTCATGGCTTGTTGAACCGTGAAGAATTTATCGATGTGTCTGTGATCGATAAGCGCCGCGAGTCGCTGCGCTTGCGGTGGTTGGAGCATGCGCGCACGCAGGCCTTGTCGATGGCCGAAAGCCAGCCCGCACTGGGCGCAAAGAAGAAGAGCAAGAAGAAAACCTCCGGTGCCGCAGCCAAGTCGGCCAAGAAGGATAAGAAAGATACTGTAGCACATACGCTTGAGCTCTTCAACGCCGGTAAGAGTCTCGAAGAAATAGGAGCGGAGCGCGCTATCGCGGTTTCCACAGTAGAATCGCACCTGGCGAAAGCCATCGCCTCAGGCCGCCTCGATTTGCACGCCTATGTACCCGCATCGGATGTTGCCATTATCGAAGG
>CANHPZ010000141.1 GCA_947462725.1 Flavobacteriales bacterium | reverse complement strand
GCACATATACGCGAATCATCGGAGTTCATTTTCCGACGAAGTACCAAACTTCTATTCAGGCTACTGAAATAATATATTCGGATGTGGAATATTACCAAATGAATAGCCCGCAGATTGCGGGTTGGTGAGGCATAAAGTTTCGGCCCTCGGCTTCGCTCGGGCACCCGCCCTCGGCTTCGCTCGGGCGACGAAACTCGCATCAGCTCTTGGCTTCGACTACGCTCAGCCATCGCGTGCGCGCCGGCTGAGCGAAGCCGAAGCCGCATCTAATCGCAAAGTATCCACTGCCCTAGCGAAACCGAGAGACGGTGCCCGAGCGCAGCCGAGAGGCGCTGCCCGAGCGAAGTCGAGGGCAGGTGCCCGAGCGCAGCCGAGAGGCGCTGCCCGAGCGAAGTCGAGGGCAGGTGCCCGAGCTAAGCCGAGGGCAGGTGCCCGAGCGTAGTCGAGGGCAGGTGCCCGAGCGTAGTCGAGGGCCTACTCACTACCCACTACTCTCCTCACCCACACCGTAAGGCCCACCACCACCAGTGTAAAAACAATCATCACCCACCACAACGCGTCGTATCCCCAGTTATGCATCACGCGTGTTGCAATTACAGGAGTGAACACATTTGCCGCAGACCACGCCATCACATACAACGAAGCATACTGACCACGGTTAGCCTTGCCGGAGCGATTGTTCATGAACGTATTGGTAAACGGCATCACAAACATTTCGGAAAACGACACGATAACGATGATGAACAAAAACCAAGCGTAGCCGTGCAGAAACAGAATCATCCCATAGCTTGCCGTGAGCATGAGCGAACCCCAAATAATCCATCGGTATAAGCTACCCCTGCGTTCAATTCTAGAAACTAAAATCAGCTCCACCGCAGCCACCAGAAAGCCATTGAGAGCGAGCATGCCGCCAATTTGCCCTTCGGTAAACCCCTCGTGATTCTTATAGTACAGCGACATGGTGCTGAACAACTGCATGAAGGCAATAGCGTAGATGGTCACCAACGGTAGAAACATCAAAAATGCTTTATCCTTCCACGGCGACCTTGATACTTCCTTCGAAACTTCTGTTGCATCATCTGAAGATTCAGCAACACTGTCGCGGTGCGATTTCGCTAAGAAGAAATACACAAAAACAGAAGCCAGCAAACACGTGCCGCCATCGGCCCAGAAAAGCAACTTGTAATCGATGGCGGCCAACAATCCGCCCATGGCAGGACCAATGGAAAAGCCCAAGTTGATGGCTAGGCGATAAAGCGACACCGACCGAGTATAATTGTCCTTCGTACTGAAATGGGAAATGGCTACCATACCCGCCGGACGAAAGCCATCACCAAAGGCGCTAAGCATAAACATCACGACACACAGCGCCTCAAACGACTCCACTTCAGCTGCTATCATGAACATTACAAATCCGCCAAGCAAACTCGCCACCATCACCGGGTAATGCCCAATCTTATCGGTGAGCTTGCCTCCGACATACACTCCCACTAAAGCCCCAATGCCGTAACACGACATCACCACACCCACCTGCGACAAATCCAACCCAATACTCTCGCGCAGGTAAACCGCCATGAAAAACACAACCATCGATCCTGCGCGGTTGATGAACTGCGCCAAGGCCAGCAGCCAAATAGCGCGCGTAAGGCCGCCGAAGGCGTTGCGGATGGAAGTGGAAAAATTAGAATTAAGCAAAGACAAAGTTCAACGTGTATTTAACGAATGGTCTGACGTTTTCGAGATTGGAAAAAATTTTGAACCACAGGTATTTTGTAATCAGTACTCAGCACTTCACGCAGGTACTCCTGTTCAGTTTGCCCGGGCGTTGGCACAAGCTCCGCTCTGCAACCAAGCGCGTGAAGATCCATAATCGTGGAATAGCCAGGACGGCAAATGATGTGATGGGAAAACTTGAGTGTCGCGGCCATTTCGCTGTCGGTTAGATGCGACAAAATGCGAACCTTACCCTCTGTCCTATCATGATGCTGCTCAGGTGTGCCGCAAATAACGAGCGCCGATTTCTTCTCTGCATGCAATCGCTTGATGACCTCATGCTGAAATTGGCTGCGCGCAGGTTCAGGACCAGAGATGAGGGCCACCACCTCATATACCATCGAAGCTGGCTCCACGTCCATTCCCGCAAAGCGTGATTGAGGTCCGATATACTCGGCATTGGGAGGCAAAGACGCTCCATGTGAGAGTGCCCCGCTGAGATTCTTCTCTCCAGCATAATCGGGTATGAGGCACTGCGAAAACTTGTTGATAAAAGAAAGAGTTAATCGATGCAACGCAGCGCGAGCATACCAAGGTGCGCGAATAAACAGTTGGTGCGTAATGATCGTGCACTTCACGCGCTTGTGATGCAACCCATAGCGGTTATCACTATACACTTCATCGATGGTATGTACCTCAACAAATCGATCGAGCCAAGCATGTTCGTCTTGTATGACACGCAACAAGCGGGGTGCTTCCATTAGAAAATGCCATGGCATGCTGCCACTCTTCGGGTAGGTTATCGCGTAGTCGGGAATATCGGTATGTAATGTCAATTGTGGAAAATAGTCGGCAAGCCAGCGCGCACTGCGTCCATTCGAAGCGAGCTGCACCCGATGACCTTCAGCAAGCAAACGCTTGATGAGTGGCACGCAGCGTGTGGCGTGCCCTAGACCCCAATCCAGTGGAGCTACCAATATGTTCTTTTGCTCAATAACGATGCTCAAACGTAAGAAATTCCGGACCTTTCCTTGGGCGAAGATACCACCGTGCTTAAAACATCACTTGAATGGCCAATAGAATAACAGATACCACTACACCGATCAAAAAGACCAGCGAACACCATTTCAAAAAGAGATACTTGCGAGTTGATAGGACTTTACCTATTTGGTAAATATCCTTGACCATCGCCTCTTGAACTCGGTCTGGTGATTCCATGGTGTCGAACATGCGATCGCGAAATTGATCAAAGGGAATGGTCGTAAAATGGTCGAAAAACAGTAAGTTAAAATTACGATCGTCAGGTTGAATCTGCTTCCTCTTGCGCGATAAGGGTGCAACCACAAATAGCGCCAGCAGCATCGACACGACGGAGGCTGTGAGCATGGTGTAGGTGCACCAATAGCCCCTTAAAAAATCCATTCTCGCCAATGACAATGACAAAATAATCGAGTTGCATGCCAGCAAAATATTCGCCTTTTGATCTGCAATATGGCTAAGCTGCACATGATGCTGCTGAGTTGTTCTCAGCATATACATCCATCCCGATTGACTCTTTTTTGATTCCATGATTCGCTGCAAATTAATAGGGTCAATCGAATCAAACTAACCCGCAGAAGATTGTAAACAATAATTTCATCTTGAGTTAACTAAGCACCAATCCTTTCAGAAAAATGATTATGTAGAAAACCATTCATGCGAGAAAATACAACACATGAACTTCTGAATAGTGGAGAATAAATAGCTTAAGATTATTGACCGTTCACAGCTTCAACGGCCCTGATTTCCGGAACAGCCGCGCGAATAGCACCTTCAACACCTGCTTTCATCGTCATTACGCTCATCGAACAACTGCTGCAGGCGCCATGCAATTCGACACGAGCAGTGAGGTCTTCGGTCACTTCTACCAGCGAGATATTGCCGCCATCGGCTTCGAGATATGGACGAATGATATCCAGTGACTCGTTGACTTTATCGAAGATCGATCGTGTGCTCATATCAGGGTTGATCTGTTGTAACAGCTTCCTTGTTTTTCTTACGGAAAGGGAGCATGCGCATTTCGCGCTCAAAGTTATCTAAGATTGTGTTCAAATAGTGGACTGCCTGCGTACCCTCTTGCATAATGGCCGGACGACCACTATCGCCAGCTTCGCGAATGCCTTGGATCAACGGCAACGGACCGAGGAAAGGTACTTCGAGTTCTTCGGCCAAATGCATAGCCCCATCCTTCCCAAAGAGATAGTATTTGTTGTCGGGCAATTCCTCCGGTGTAAACCAGGCCATGTTCTCAATCATCCCCACCATGGGTATGTTGATGGCCGGCATGCGAAACATGTAGGCTCCCTTGCGCGCATCAGCCAATGCCACTGTTTGTGGCGTACTCACGAGCACTACTCCATCTAGCGGAATGGATTGTACAATCGACAAATGAATGTCGCCGGTGCCCGGCGGTAAATCGAGGAAGAGATAATCGAGCGGGCCCCAGTGCGCATCGTTCACCAACTGGTTGAGCGCCTTGGTGGCCATCGGCCCACGCCATACTGCCGCTTGATTCACTTCGGCAAAAAATCCGATCGAAAGCACCTTCACACCATATTGTTCAATGGGCTCGAGCATGCTCTTACCATCCACATCAATCACACGTGGTTTGTCGTAGGTGAGGTCAAACATCGTAGGCGCCGATGGACCGTATATATCCGCATCCAGCAATCCCACTTTATACCCCCTGCGTGCCATGCCTGCAGCCAGGTTGGCGCTCACCGTGCTCTTCCCTACTCCGCCTTTGCCTGATGCCACTGCAATGATGTGTTTCACACCAGGCAGCACCTTGCGCAATTCCCCATGACGCTCATCGCCGCTAATCGGAATAACATCACATTCCACCTTGAACTCCTTGCCCAACGTGCGCTCAATGGCAAACACAACGGCCTCACGCATGCGCATTTTGCTGTGCATGGCAGGATTACTCACCTTTACTTCAAGCTGAATAATCTGATCCTTAACATCTAAAATTTTCACCAGATGAAGGGATACAATATCCTTCTTGAGATCCGGCTCAATAACGGTTGATAGTGCCTCAACGATGGCTTGACGGGAGATGCTCATGGAATTTTACTTACACGCGAAATTAGCGCATACCACCACTGAAAGGCAAACGAGTTGTTTACATCCTAACGCATAAAGGCCATAGCAGTTCAAGCGGCAACCCGCATGGAGTCTTTTCTATTCGATGATTAACATCTCTACACGTCGATTTCTGGCGCGACCTTCATTCGTGTCGTTGGTTGCAATGGGCTTATCGGGACCGAAGTAGAAAATCTCAAAGCGATCTTCACTCAGACCTCGCTGCATCAAGAATTTCTTTACGGATTCCGATCTGCGTTTCGATAAGTCGAGGTTAGCCGCACGTTTACCCACATTGTCGGTATGACCACTGATACGCAATTTCCAACTTGGATATTTCACCATTAAATCGGCCAACTCGTTTAAGCTCGCGAATGAGGTCTCAACGATTATGGCCTTGTTGGTTTCATATTCTAGATTATCAAAAGCACTTTTAATCACTTCCTTTTCCTCTGCTTTCAGCACAACGGCTTCGGCCTCTTTGGCAAATCTGAAAAATCCGTCAGCCTCTAAGTATGCATTCTTGGCGCGCATCGAAGGAGAAGAAACCAAAACAGTTTTAACCGTATCGATGCCGTAACCGGATAACTTAAATTTAGAAGTGTTCTTATCGATATTCTGGGAATAGCTAAACATATCAGCTGCTCTTGAAACACTTTCAACAACCGTGTTTTCGGCATAATGGGCCAATACAGGCTGAGGACAGCCCTTGAGTTCAGCCACACCAAAGACATCCGGACATACGTCGAATTTGTCGGCAATCGCATCGCCATCTTTATCCGGGCAGCCATTGAAAGCAGCCAATCCCTTTTCATCCGGGCAATCATCTACGCGGTCCATAATGCCATCTGCATCACGATCCGGACAGCCATTGAAGGCAACCAATCCTTTATCATCCGGACAATCATCCGTGCGATCCATTACTCCATCACCATCGCGGTCAGGACAACCGTTGAAAGCCGCCAATCCTTTATCATCCGGGCAATCATCTTTCAAGTCCGTGATTCCATCCAAATCCCGATCAGGACATCCATGGAGCTCCTTTGTTCCGGCAACATCCGGACATTGATCCTCGCCATCACCAAGGCCATCACCATCGCGATCAGGGCATCCACGCAAGGCCCAAACTCCGGGCACCTTCTCACATTGGTCCAGTTTATCTGAAACCTTATCATCGTCGCGATCTTTAGTCTTCTTAAAAGCAATAGGTATCTTCAGCATCACATAGCCATCGATACCGCGAATTTCCTTGGTCCCCGAACCATCCGCCTTCAAGAAAGCACTATAGGGATACACGCTGCTTGTGCCAATTGAAATCGGCCCCAATCGCAATCCCATACCGGTGCGCATTCCCATCAAACTGTTGTATGTAATCGGGATGAAAACACCTACAATTTTATTTTCCCAGCGCGGGGTGATCGAAACCGTTGTAAAATCGTGGACCTTGTTAGCATTCGATTTAAAGCCAAATGCCAAATAGTTGGTTTGATTGACATAGAATCCCTTCCAAACGTGATAGTC
>CANHPZ010000140.1 GCA_947462725.1 Flavobacteriales bacterium | reverse complement strand
TTCGTCCTTTTTCTATTACCTTTACCCCATCTATGATGGATTGGAAAAACAAACGTGTTTTGGTAACCGGAGCCGATGGCTTTATTGGAAGTCATTTGGTGGAGGAGTTGCTGGAGAAGGGTGCGCAGGTTCGTGCCTATGTGTATTATAATTCATTCAACTCGTGGGGGTGGATTGATAGCTTTTCGGAAGAGAAGCGGCAGCAGTTGGAGATCTTCGCCGGCGACGTGCGCGATCCCAATGGCGTGCGCACGGCCATGAAAGATATCGATGTGGTATTTCACCTGGCGGCTCTTATTGCCATTCCGTTTTCCTACCATTCACCCGACACTTACATCGACACGAATGTGAAGGGGACACTCAACATCGTGCAGGCAGCTAAAGACCTTGGTGTTTCTCGTGTGCTCGTTACTTCAACCAGTGAAGTGTATGGCACCGCCACCTATGTGCCCATTGATGAGAAGCATCCGCGTCAACCACAGTCGCCATACTCGGCATCCAAAATTGGCGCTGATTGTATCGCTGAATCGTTTTACCGAAGTTTTGGCACGCCAATCACCATTGTGCGACCATTCAATACGTATGGCCCTCGTCAAAGTGCTCGGGCTGTAATCCCAACAATCATTACGCAATTGATGGCCGGCATGGATGAGATTCGGTTGGGCGATTTAACTCCAACTCGTGACTTACTTTTCGTGAAGGATACGGCGAAGGCTTTTGTAGCTATTGCGGAATGTGATGCCCTTATCGGCCAGGATTGCAACATTGCTACAGGCGAGGAAATTTCGGTGGGTGATTTGGCGCAGAAACTCATTAACATAATACGTCCACATAGCCGCATCATTGGCGATGAACAACGCTTGCGTCCGGAAAAGAGTGAAGTTTTTCGTCTGCTGGGCAGTTGCGAAAAACTGGTAGCACACACCGGATGGAGCAAATCGAGAACACTCGATCAAGGACTGGAAGAAACTATTGCTTGGTTTGCAGATCCGCAAAATCGAGCCAACTACAAATCGAATATTTATAATCTGTAATCAGATGTCGACAATCACCGCAGCCCAAACCGTTCAATTTATTCGTGAGCTCTATGGGCAGCCGGAGGCTTTTATACCGCTTCACGCACCTCATTTTGTTGGCAACGAGAAGAAGTACCTCAACGAATGTATCGATAGCACTTTCGTTTCCTCTGTTGGTCCGTTTGTGGATCGCTTTGAAGCATGGATGCGCGAATACACAGGCGCGAAGTACGCCATTGCGGTAGTCAACGGAACTGCGGCATTGCATCTGTCGTTGCAACTTGCCGGTGTGCAGCGCGATGAACTCGTAGTAACTCAAGCGCTTTCATTTATCGCTACATGCAATGCTATATCCTATATCGGAGCTGAGCCTTGCTTTGTGGATGTGGATCAGCAAACACTCGGCATGTCAACCGCTGCTTTGGAGGCATTTTTCAGTACATGCGAAATACGCAACAATGCCTGTTATCACAAAGCAACAGGTAAGCGCGTTGCTGCTTGTGTGCCCATGCATACGTTTGGCATTGCAGCCGAAATCGATGCCATTGCTGAATTGTGTGCACGCTTTTATGTGCCACTCGTTGAGGATGCAGCAGAATCGCTGGGCACCACTTGGAAAGGCAAACACACCGGTCGTTTCGGACTGCTAGGTGCCTATAGTTTCAATGGAAATAAAACGGTGACCAGCGGCGGCGGCGGCATCATCATAACAGATGATGATGATTTGGGAAAAATGGCCAAGCATCTTTCCACGCAAGCAAAAGTCCCTCACCGCTGGGAGTTTGTTCATGATCATATCGGCTATAATTATCGATGTCCGAATATCAATTCTGCGCTCGCACTTGCTCAATTGGAGCAGCTTGAACGCTACATCGAAGACAAGCAAAAAATAGCATCAGACTATGAACGATTTTTTGCGAATTCTAACTGGCATTTTTTTGCCGTTGATCAACAGTGCAGAAGTAACCATTGGCTCAACGCAATCTTACTTCCCACACGCGCAGAGCGCGACGATTTCTTGACATATACAAATGATCATGGTGTAATGACGAGGCCTGTGTGGGAGCTCATGCATCGATTGTCCATGTTTGCCCATTGTATGCATGATGGATTACCCAACAGCATCGATATCGCCGATCGTCTCGTTAATCTACCTAGTTCATTTCGACCATGAGTGTATTGAAGAGTAAATACCTGAGCGAGGACGATCTCCGTGATTATGGTTTTCGATCGCTCGGAAAGAACGTGCGTATATCTTCTGACGTGCGCATATATGGTGAGCGAAATATTTCTATCGGCGACGATGTGCGCATCGATGATTTCGCCATTCTATCGGCCGCCAATGGATTTATTGAAATCGGCAGTCATGTGTTTATTGCGCGTGGCTGTCATTTGAGTGGAACGATGGGTATTCGCATTCACAACTTTGTAACTCTAGCCGGCAACGTGACGATCTATTCGGCATCGGATGATTACAGCGGTGATAGCCTAACAGGACAAGCCATTCCCCCGCAATACACCCAGCTCAAAGGTGGATGTGTGGAATTGCACAAGCACGTTATTCTCGGAACCGGCACCACTATTATTGGTCCTGCGCAATTGGCCGAGGGCAGCGGAACGGGTGCTATGACACTGGTAACAAGAGATCTTGAACCGTGGTCGCTGTATGCCGGCATTCCTGCACGAAAAATCAAAGAGAAAAGTCGAAAGGCTTTGGATCATGAGGTTAATTTCTTAAATGATTTACACGCATGAGCCAAGTAATGATAATTGCAGAAGCCGGCGTGAATCACAATGGCAGCCTTGAAATGGCAAAGCAGTTGATTGATGCTGCTGCAGATGCCGGAGTCGATTATGTGAAGTTTCAAACGTTTAAAGCCGATAAGTTGGTGAGTCGTGATGCGAAAATGGCTGAATATCAAAAGACCAACACAGGCATCGAGGAGTCGCAGTTTGATATGCTGAGAAGGTTGGAGTTGAGTGAAGAACATCACCACATCCTGATTGATTATTGCCGCGAGCGCAATGTGCGTTTTTTTTCTACTGCGTTTGACCTTGAAAGTATGGAATTGCTGGTGAAATTGGGGGTCACGTTGGGCAAAGTTCCTTCGGGTGAAATTACCAATAAGCCCTATCTGCAACAGATGGCGAAGAGCTTTCAAGATATTATACTGAGCACAGGCATGTGCACCATGGAAGAGGTACAAGAAGCTATAGCTGTTTTTGAATCTGAGGGTGTTTCGCGCCAGCGAATCACGGTGCTTCATTGTAACACCGAGTATCCAACACCCATGCAGGATGTGAATCTGCGCGCTATGTCACATATTGCTTCACAGTGTCAAACGGAGATAGGTTATAGCGATCACACACTCGGAATAGAAGTGCCCATTGCAGCGGTAGCGCTCGGTGCTGTGGTCATCGAAAAGCATTTTACTCTCGATCGTAGTTTGCCTGGTCCCGATCATCGCGCTTCTTTGGAGCCCGCTGAGTTGAAGGCCATGGTGAGCGCGATTAGAAATATAGAGGCCGCTCTTTCAGGTGACGGCATTAAAAAGCCAAGCGCTTCCGAAATGAAAAATATGGGGATTGCACGCAAGAGCATTCACCTGGCAGTTTCGCTTACTGAAGGACATACTCTTCAACTTTCCGATTTCACCATGATGCGCCCCGGTGATGGAATTTCTCCCATGCGCATGGATGAGTTGGTGGGTCGTCAACTGAAGCAATCATTTCCTATGCACCACAAGCTCACATGGAACGACGTGCTTTAAATATCGCGGTACTCACCAGCTCACGTGCCGATTATGGCATTTGGTTGCCGTTGCTGCAGCGCTTCAAATTGGATGCAATGCATCATGTAGAACTCATCGCCTTTGGTACGCACCTTTCGCCCAAGCATGGGCACACTATCGATGCCATACTGAATGATGGATTTGAAGTGCAACACCGTTTGGATACCCTGCCTGATGGAGATTCGCCTGCCGACATAGCAAGCGCCATGGGCAAGACCATGCAGGTGTTTGCTCAATTTTGGAATGCTCATGCCAAGCAATTTGATGTCGTGCTTTGCCTGGGCGATCGCTATGAAATGTTTGCAGCAGTGGCTGCATCGGCTCCATTCGGTGTGCGCGTCGCACATGTGCATGGTGGCGAAACTACTCTGGGTGCAATCGATAATGCATTTCGCCACAGCATCACGCATTTTGCTCAGCTCCATTTTGTATCGGCACCGGCCTATGCTGAGCGCGTGCAATCACTAACAGAAAAGTCGGAAGGTATTTATACCGTGGGTGCGCTAAGTCTTGATAATTTGCGCAACATGGAGTTGCTCACTCCCGAAGAGCTGACGTCGCAATTTCACGTAAACGTTGACAAACAAACCATCTTGTGCACCTTTCATCCCGAGACCATTGCACATGAGCGGAATGCGGATTATGGCAATGAATTGATTGCCGCTTTGCTTGAATTGGCGCACCATCACGTGATCATTACACTGCCTAATGCTGACACTTCCGGTGATACCCTTCGCCGCATGTTTGTAGATGCATTTGCCGACAACGAGCGCGTTCAATTGGTAGAGAATTTAGGAACTCATGGCTACATGAGCGTAATGAAGCACTGTGGTTTTCTGCTGGGCAACACATCGAGTGGGATTTTAGAGGCGGCTTCACTTGGAAAATATGTAATTGATCTCGGTGAACGTCAACGCGGAAGGGCGCACGGAAGCAACGTGGTGCATGTGGCCATTGAACGAGCAGCTATTGTGAATGCAGTGCGAGAAATTGGACAATTGGGAGATTGGAAAGGAACCAACATGTATGATATCGGAGGCGCTGCCGAAGGGATTGTACTTGCTATTGAAAATGAACTATGCTAAATCAATTTACTGATCATATTATCAGCGCAGAAGTTACTGCGCGTGAAGCTTTGGGTAGACTCGAAGCGTTGAAGGAATTCACGCATCGCACGCTGTTCTTGACGGACGTAAATGGCGTTTTGCAAGGCGCGCTCACCGATGGCGACATTCGCCGAGGACTGTTGCGTGGGCTTGAAATTTCAGATACAGCAGGATCTTTTGCCAACGCAAATTGCAAGCGCATTGTTCAGCATAAACACGATCCTGCAGAATTGAAGCGCTGGCGAGAGCTCGACATTATGCTTATTCCTGTTGTAGATACACAAGGAGTATTAGTGGATATGCTCGACCTCGAACGCACGCGCACACTGCTGCCCATTACCGCAGTGATTATGGCGGGCGGCAGGGGCGAACGCTTGCGACCACTCACCGATAGCGTGCCGAAGCCCATGCTGCATATCGGAGCAAAACCCATTATTGAACACAACATCGATCGACTTATCCAATTCGGAATAAGCGAGATTTATATCAGCATCAATTACCTCGGCGAGCAGATCAAAAATTACTTCGGCGACGGCAGCGCTAAGGGTATTTCCATTCGCTACATCGAAGAGACACAACCCTTGGGCACCATGGGCGCACTATCGCTCATTCCATCGATTGCTCATGAGACTGTTTTTCTGCTCAATTCCGATTTGTTGACCAACGTTGATGTGGAGCAATTCTACACTGATCATCATGCGCATGGCGCAAACATGAGTGTTGCCAGCATTCCGTACCGCGTGGATGTGCCTTATGCAGTGCTAGAGGCCCGTGACGAACAAGTGCTAGGATTCGTTGAAAAACCAGGCTACAATTACCATGTAAGTGCGGGCATGTATTTGATCAATCGCGACGCGCTGACGAAGTGGTTGCCCGGCAATCAATTCTATAATGCGACTGATTTTATGGAAGCGTTGTTGGCCGATGGTGGCAAGCTGATCCATTATCCGCACACCGGTTATTGGCTCGACATCGGCAAATATCCCGACTACATGAAGGCGCAGGAAGACATCAAATACATTCGATTCTGATGAAGTTGCTTTACGTCATACCGGCGCGCAAAGGATCCAAGGGCTTGCCCGGAAAGAACACGCGCTTGCTTGCAGGCAAACCATTGGTGCAGCACAGCATCGAGTTTGCACTTGCGTTAACCGAGGAAGCAAATGTTTGTGTGACTAGCAACGATGAATCTGTTTTGCAAATAGCTGAGGAGTGTGGAATTGCGCAGCCACTGCATCGGCCTGAGGCATTGGCTTCCGATACTGCCGGTAGTCGCGAGGTAATTCTGCATGCCCTTGATACCTATGCTGAGCGTGGCGTGCATTACGATGGCGTGGTATTGTTGCAACCCACGTCGCCTATCCGTAAAAAGGAAGACGCTGAAGCGATGCTTGCGATGTTTAACGATGCCACCGACATGGTCGTTTCTGTGCGTGAAGCACACGA
>CANHPZ010000139.1 GCA_947462725.1 Flavobacteriales bacterium | reverse complement strand
ATGAGTGAAAACAGTTGGGGAATTGAAGTAGCCATGCCATTCAACAGCACCAATTATTCTTGCACTCATCCGGCATTGAGTAATGATGGCAACACACTTTACTTTTCTTCAGACATGCCTGGCGGACAAGGCGGGATGGACATTTGGACAAGCACTTGGAATGGCACAGAATGGAGTGCACCGGTGAATGCGGGAAATAAAATTAACTCGGCCGGCGATGACGTGTTTCCATTTGTAACGGCAGAAAATATCCTCTACTTCGCGTCTAATGGTCAACCTGGCTTAGGTGGACTTGATGTATACATGAGCGAAATGAATGGCAATGCATGGGGAAAAGCCGAAAACCTTGGAGCCGATGTCAATTCATCGGATGATGATTTCGCCTTTAGTTATAATGCCTCAACCAAAACCGGATACTTCTCAAGCAATCGCAGCGGTCAAGGGATAAACGACGACCTCTACTTCTATGAGAAACAATGCACCGGCACAAACATTACAGTTACCGATGAGGAAACGGGAAAGCCCATTGTTGGTGCCACAGTTAAAATAATTGAAAACGGAATTCAAATCAGCAGCGTGCTGATTGATGATTCAGGTACAATCAATCGATGCTTGAACCCATCACGCAATTATGAATTCGTTGCTACACGTGATAAATACAACGAAGGTCGCGCTGCAATCAGTGGCTCTCAACTTTCAGCAAGTTCCGGCAGTGCATCATCGAGTGTACGCATGAAACGCATACCGGATAGCGTGGCACACGTAGAAGGGCGCGTATTCAATGCCGACGACAAAACCGCTGTTGCCAATATCACGGTTGTGCTGGTAAATAAAAAGACCGGTGAAAACAAAACATCCACAACAGATGTCAACGGTAAATATCGCTTTGAGAAATTGGACATCGACTGCGACTATGAAGTGCGGACGAAAAAAACCGATTGCGGTGAACCCACTGAACCCTTCAACACACGTGGCATTGTAGGCACGAAAACCATTACGATGGACATCGCTATGCTTTGTAAAAATGACGTGATTCAAATTGACAACATTTACTACGACTACAAGAAATTCGACATTCGTCCGGATGCCGCCTTGGAATTGGATAAGATTGTAACCATTCTAAACAAGTATCCGAACATGCGAATTGAACTGCGTTCGCACACTGACTCACGCGGCAATGACAACTTCAACCTGAAGCTTTCTGACGACCGCGCTAATAGTGCCGCATTGTACATCATCAGCAAAGGCATCGACAGCAAACGCATCATCGCTAAAGGCTATGGCGAAAAAGAACTGCTCAACAAATGCAAAAACGGAGCTAAGTGCGATGAAAAAGAGCACGAGGTTAACCGCAGAACAGAATTCAAGATCTTATCACTGTAACCAGAAAATATGGTAAAAAGGAACCGGCTTAGGCCGGTTTTTTTTTTACCATCAAGTCAATGCTGGCTATACGTAATAAGGGCAACAAATCAGCCATGCAACACGCCTTGATATTACCCTTGTCTATATTGATTCCGTTTTAAGCTAAAAGAATGAGATGAGAAATCGATCATTTTATCCGCACAATCGCAAGTCATTCCTGATCACCAAACCTGCAAATATCAGGCTCTAAAATTGTGTTTTCCATAACCTTGGCCTATATTTGTGAGAACTGAAAAACCGTATGTCAGAATGTCAATTCTGAAGAAATTAACTTCCTGAGCGACCTTTTTCAGCATATCTAATAATTATATCGTTAGGCAAATGCAAAGGCTTCATATAAAATGCATTCTTCTGCTATCACTTCTCCAATATTCTTGGAGCTCATATGCGCAGGTCGATGCCGTAAATGATGACTATCTAATTTTTGAAAACGAATCTCAATCAGCAACTTTTGCTGACAACGATGTTTGGCCATCCGGACAAATACCTGTTTTCACGATTACAGAAGAACCATCCCGTGGATCAATTATTCTTCAGTCCAACGGGAGCTTCACATACTCACCTCCCTTAAATCAATTTGGCTATCGCGACTCCGTCTACTATCAAATTTGCTCCAATGGAATATGCGATATCGGATTCGCGGAATTTGTTGTGGTTTTCCACAACAACGAACCCATTGCGGAAAATGATTATTTCACTGTCGAAATGAATGCTAGCCGCACAGCCAACGTAACCGCCAATGATGGTGACCCGGATTCACTGACCGACCCCATTGACCGCTCATTAGATTGGATTAAATTCACCAATCCCACAAATGGCATTGTGACCAATTTCGGTATTTCAGGCACCTTTACCTATAGCCCAAACAATGGCTTTATAGGCAGCGATTCCTTTCAATACTATGCAGTAGATCATTGCGGACTTTATGATATTGCCACTGTGTATCTCACCGTGGTCGCAGTTAATCTAGACCCTACAGCTAATGATCAACTTATTAATTCACTCAGCGAAGATGTAGCTTATAGCGGCTCACTTTCACAACTAGCAATTGACCCGGAAAATGACCCTCTCACTTTTCAGCTCGTCACTGCCCCAAATTCAGGTGCAATAACAATCAACGCAAACGGCACATATACGTATACTCCCAGTCCAAATTTTACAGGTAATTCCTCTTTTACTTATCAAGCATGTGATGCCGTTGGACAGTGCGATCAGGGTATCGTTAACCTCGTAGTAAATAATGTCGACAACGACCCGCCGCAACTCTTAAACGACAACAAAATAATCAATGAGGATACTCCAACCAATGTAGCTGTAGCAACCAATGACACCGATGATACAGCAGCATTAAGCTACAGTGTCTTTTCACAAGGAGCACATGGCACGGTAGGATTGGTGAGCGCCACTGGTATTTTTAGTTATGCTCCCGCTGCAAATTATTCCGGGCTCGACAGTTTTGTCATCCAGGCCTGTGATGGAGTGAATTGCAGCACTTCGATTGTGTACATGCAAATCAACGAAATCAATGATGCTCCGACGGCCTTGCCATTTACAATCACCATCAATGAAGACAATTCAACCCAAGGCTCATTTACCAGCATCACTGACATTGAACCCGGCGCGTTAGTATTTACTGCACCACAAGGCAACAGCATCAGCGGATTATCGATCAACAGCAATGGCACCTACTCGTATACACCTGCTGCTAATTACTTCGGCACACAATCAATTACCATTCAAGGATGCGACTCACAGAATTTGTGTGCCACCTCTACCCTGACGATTCAGGTGAATCCGGTGAACGATTTACCCGTCGTGTTCAACGATAACTTTTCCATTCAGGAAGATCAGGTATTACAAGGTGCGCTTAGCATAGGCGAAACTGATACGGAAAGTCCTTCGCTCACATATACTGTAGCTGCAGGAACAACCACAGGATCACTTGCGCTGAACCCCAATGGAGCATTCACATACACGCCTGTCACTAATTGGTTTGGGACAGAAAGCATTTCAATTTCAGTTTGCGATGGCGATGGCGGATGTCGCACCACACAATTGACTTTGACTATTGCTTCCGTGAATGACTCACCTATTGCTACTGCCATTTCTCTTTCTACCAATGAGGATGTAACGCTATCAGGAAGTTTAAGTGCGTATGCTTCGGATGTCGAAACAGCAACATTAAATTATAGTGTATCAACAAATTCTGCCAACGGAATTTTCACCGTTTCACCCAATGGCAACTTCACCTTCGTTCCAACAGCGAACTACAACGGGCCGAGCACCTTCACATACACCGCTTGCGACAATGCAGGGGCATGCGCATCTTCTGCCATTGCTATAGCCATAAACCCAATCAATGATTCGCCAGTATTCAATGATGCAACCATCAGCTTAAACGAAGACAACCTTCAAAGCGGAACACTTACGATTACTGATGTCGACAACTCAAGTTTTATCATCTCGGTTACCACAACAGCTCAGCATGGAATTTTCACCGCATCCAATAATGGCCAGTATAGCTATCAGCCAAACCTTAATTTTTTCGGAACCGAAACCATCACACTCACCGCATGTGATCCATCGAACTTATGTGACGCCGCTCAAATAACATTCACTGTTCTGCCTGTAGCCGATAATCCGGATGCAACCGACGATGATTTTGTAATGGAAGATGGCTCAACACTGCTGTCAACTGTTGCCGACAACGATACCGACGGCGACACCGACGTTCTGCAATACACCATTATCACTGCGCCCATTCATGGCCAATGGGTGTTCAATACCAATGGGTCATTCAGCTATATTTCTGAGCCGGGATACATTGGCGAAGAAAATGTGGTCTATCAGGCGTGCGATCCTTCCGGACGCTGCGACGTTGCTACCGCTCATATCAACATACTCTCCGGAAACTCCGCTCCTATTGCCTCCAATAGCAATTTCACATTATCCGAAGATCAATCGACTACCAACTTTCTCAGCAACTTCATCACAGACGCAGAAGGTGGAGTCTTGTTCTTCTCGACAATCACAGGACCCAATCACGGTTCACTTGTATGGAATCCCAACGGCAGCTTCACGTATGCAGCGCAATCGAATTACAATGGCGGAGATTCTTTCACGTATCGTGTTTGCGACTCCGGAAATTTGTGCGCCGAGGCCCAAGTTTTCTTGACCATTGCTGCCATCAACGATGCACCACAAGTGGAGAATGAGATTCTTGTTACATCTGAAGACAATGCATTCGAATTCGACCTATCGCAGAACGATTTTGAAATCGAAGGTGAATTACTTGCATACGCGACAACATCTTTAGCACAACATGGAGTATTGTCTTTGTCTACGTTAGGTATTCTTTCCTATCAACCGGCGGATAACTATTTCGGTGTTGAAACCATTACCTATTCGGTATGTGATGCCAGTAACAACTGCACTGCTGCAATCATGGAAATAACCATTGAGGCCGTCAACGATGCGCCAATGGTCGGCATGATTGCGCTCAATGCCAGCGAAGACGAAATTCTTGAAGGCAATCTTGTCAATGATGTCGTCAACTTCGAAAACGATCAATTGCTTTTCAGCTTGGGAGGGAATGTATCTCATGGCCAAGCGGCAATGGATGCCAATGGAAATTTCTCCTTTTCACCGGAAGCCAACTATTTTGGTGAAGCCTCCTTTGACTTTGAAGTATGCGACGCATACGGCCTTTGCGAATTGGCTTCAGTAACAGTGAACATTGAACCGCTAAACGATATGCCGTTACTTGGTGACGACAATATTGGAACGCAGGAGGACTTTCTGATTGCATTCAATATCAATGGCAACGATAGTGACATCGAAAACAGCTCGCTTACCTATTCCGTCATTACAGATGTTATGTTCGGTGCAGCAACATTGTCATCAGCAGGCGAGCTAACCTATTTACCCTTCACGAATTTCTTTGGGGAAGACCAATTGACAGTGCAGGCTTGTGATGATCAAGGTGCTTGCGATTCGAGTATTGTGTACATCAATGTGATGCCGATAAACGATCTTCCTTTGGTGAGCAATTCTTCCATACAGGTGCAAGAGGATGGAGTTGTATCGACCGACCTAATCAATCAAACTACAGATGTCGAAAGTGACATACTCCTATTTACTAGCAGCGATAGCTCAGAACTTGGTGAATTCACGCTAAGTGAAAATGGTGAATTCTACTGGCAGTCTGCTCCGAATGCAAATGGATTAGACACTCTAACATTCACCGTTTGCGATTCAGATGGTGGTTGTACTACCGGAACAATTATCATGGAAGTATCGGCTGTAAACGATGCTCCCGTGGCTCAATCCTTCACCATTTCGCTTTCAGAAGACTCAGCAACGCAAGGCAACTTCTTCGACAATGCCACAGATGTTGATGGTGATTCTTTGCAAGTCAGTATCACGCAAGATGTTCAACACGGCACATTCATTTTCGACTCCACGGGTCATTTCGTTTATGCGCCCACCGCGAATTTCTTCGGAGCCGACTCACTAGTATTTGTTGTATGCGATAATCAAAGCACTTGCGCGTCAGGAGTTATCCTTTTCAACGTTACTTTCTTGAATGATTTGCCTAATGTTTCTGATGAATCTATACAGATTATCGTCAACAACACAATGGATGGAAGTGTTGCAACCAACGACATTGAGCTCGATAACGAGGTACTTATTTATTCTATCATTGAAGATTACTCCGGTGGAAGCTTCGTTCTGAATTCGGACGGCAGCTATACCTATACACCAGCATCTGATACAACTGGTCTATTCTATATTAGATACCAAGCGTGTGATCCTTGCAATGCATGCGATGAGGGCACCATTACATTCTTTGTAGTATCACAAGGCGAAGCCAATACACCACCTGCCGCATCTAATTATACTGGAAGCGTTTGCCAGGGAGGCTCCGCAACTATCAACCTCATGGGTTTGATTAGCGATGCACAAGAT
>CANHPZ010000138.1 GCA_947462725.1 Flavobacteriales bacterium | reverse complement strand
TGCCATTTGCACATCTGCGTTGCGCAGGCGGTTTATTATATTTCGATTGTCCTCAATCGCAAACCAATCCAAAATGCTTTGAGCGATTTTATCGCCGATTTCTTCCGCTTCGATGAGTTGTTCGAAGGTCGCAGTGGCAATGGCGTCAATGGTTTTGAAATGACGCGCAAGTTTCTTAGCTACGGTTTCACCCACGAAACGAATGCCCAGAGCGAAGAGCACGCGGTCGAAGGGAACCTGTTTGCTTGCTTCTATGCCCGCCATCAGATTTTGAACGCTCTTTTCTTGCATGGAGCGTTTCTTTGGGTTTTCGCCAAACTCATCGCTCACAGTGAATTCAATGCCCAACAGTTGCTCGCTGCGCAGATCGTAGATGTCGGCCACAGTCCGCAGCATACCTTGATCGAAGAGGCCCGAAATCGTTTCCGATCCCATGCCTTCAATGTTCATGGCTTTGCGCGAAATGAAGTGCTCCATTTTGCCTTTGATCTGCGGCGCACAGCCATTCTCATTGGGGCAGTAGTGCAGGGCTTCGCCTTCGCGACGAACGAGCGCAGTGTTGCACTCCGGGCAATGCGTGATATAAGCGTGAGGTTGGCTGTGTTCTGGTCGTCGTGCGGTATCTACACCGACAACTTTGGGAATGATTTCACCGCCCTTTTCAACGAACACATAATCGCCTTCGCGGATATCGAGCTTTTCGATTTGATCTGCGTTGTGCAGCGATGCGCGCTTCACGGTGGTGCCGGCGAGTGACACCGGCTCGAGGTTGGCCACCGGCGTAATGGCACCAGTTCGTCCCACCTGATAGGTAATCTTGTGCAACAAGGTGCTCACCGTTTCGGCCTTGAACTTATAGGCAATGGCCCATCGCGGACTTTTGGCGGTAAGGCCGAGTTCTTCTTGTTGAGCGTAGCGATTCACTTTCACCACCACACCATCGATTTCGAAGGGCAGGTCGTGTCTGGCTTTATCCCAGTGCTCAATGAAATTCATAATACCATCCACCGAGGTTGTTTTTTCGATGTAGCGCAGTGTGGTGGGTGGCGTTTTGAATCCCCAGTCGCTGGCGTGTGATATCGCATCAAAGTGATTGTCGAAGGTCACATCTTCAGCGTATACGTAGTAGAGGAAGCAGTCGAGTTTGCGCTTGGCCACTTCGCCGCTGTCTTGTTGCTTGAGCGTGCCTGCAGCCGTGTTGCGCGGATTGGCGTATGGTTCTTCGCCTTTGGCGAGACGATCTGCATTGAGTCTTTCAAATTCTGCTTTGGGCATAAACACCTCGCCGCGTATTTCGAATTCACCCGGGTGATTGCCGCGCAGTTGCAGTGGAATGGCGCGAATGGTTCGCACATTGGGAGTTATGTCTTCGCCCGTTTCACCATCGCCGCGCGTCACGCCGCGTGCGAGTTGTCCGTTTTCGTATGTGAGCGAAATCGCGAGGCCATCATATTTGAGTTCCATCACGTATTCGATTTCGACCGAAGAAAATAGGTCGGCACTTGCGCCCAAACCTTTATGCACTCGGCTTTCCCATTCGATGATTTCCTCGCGGTTGTAAGTGTTGCTCAAGGAAAGCATCGGGTATTTGTGTTTCACCTTTTCGAACTTCTCGGTGATGTCGCCGCCCACGCGTTTGGTGGGGGAGTTGGCGTCGGACAGCTCGGGATGCGCTTGTTCGAGCGCCTCCAGTTCCTTCATCAGCTGATCGAATTCAAAGTCAGAAATCGTTGGCGCATTGAGCACGTAATAACGGTGATTGTGCTCGTTGAGCGCGGTGGTGAGTTCGGTAATGCGGAGGCGTGCGGATTCCATGGGACGAAATTAAGGAGAAGGAAGAATGGAGAAAGGAGAATAAGGCGACCTTTTCTCCATTCTCCATTTAACCCCTAACCCCTAGCTCAATCACCTCCGCCTTCTGCACTTTCCCAGCTTCAATCTCAAAACGCAGCATGGTGCGCATGTGATGAAAACCTTGTTTGCCGGCGGCACCTGAGTTCATGTAAATCATGCGGTGTGTGTCATCATACTTCACCATGCAGATGTGCGAGTGACCGCAGATGAAAAGTCCCGGTGCATTGGCTTTGAGTTCGGCGCGAACAGGTGTGGCATAGTTGCCGGGGCGACCGCCGATGTGTGTCATCCACACATCTAGTCCTTCGCAGTTGAAGCGTAGGTGCTCGTGAGTGCGCTTGCGGATTTGCGTGCTGTCGATATTACCAAACACGATGCGCGTGCGCTTGAATGCTTCGAGCGCATCAATCACCGATTCTTCACCGATGTCGCCGGCATGCCACACCTCATCGCAGTTGGCGAAGTGGCGAAATACGGCTTCATCGAGCCAGCCGTGGGTGTCGGAGATTAAACCGATGCGTTTCATGCGGTGAGATCAGCCACTCGTTTACTACGATTTCGTTGGTTGAGCCGATTTAATCGGTTTATCAGCCAGATACTTCTTCAGTTCCTCAAAACTCATGTCTTGTATTTCCTTAGAAATTGACTCTTTGATTTTTCGGAATGTTTTTACCGAGTCAAACTTTTTTTTAGTCTTCGTTGTCATTGGATACAATTTCTCTAGGTGAGCGTATTTCGAGTGTTCCATGTCCAAGTCTTAGGTTCACGGAGTTGTATCCTCGAATACGAAAAATATTTACGATGTGCTTGAAATTCCAGCTAACAAGTATGTCAACCTTATTTAAAGTGGCAGCGGCTATGTGGAGGCAATCATCAAAGCTGGTAAGGCCCACCACTTTTTCGTCGATATACATCTTAGCCAGCTGATAGCATTCTTCGGTGATTTGAATTCTTTCAAGTTGGGTGCTATTTAATTCTTGAAAGAAAGCTTTGACGCGCTCCGGAGCATTTTGCAATTCCTTTTCAGATAGTTCAGAATAAACACATCTTACCATTCCATTGTGAACCATATCGAATAATAACTGCGATTCTGTTTCGAATTCCTCATCGAAAATTCCACCAAACACGGATGTGTCGAAGTAAAATCGCTGCACCATGTTTCAAAGATAGTTCTTTGATTGTTTATTTATACGAGTAGTAGTAAGAATCACGAGCACTAATTTTGCTCAATGAAATCACGTCTAATCGTCATCGGTGGAGGCGCTGCAGGATTCTTTGCGGCTATCAATGCTGCAGCAGCAAATGACAACCTCGAGGTGACAATCATTGAGAAGTCACAACACCTTCTGGCCAAGGTGAAGGTGAGCGGCGGCGGTCGGTGCAACGTGACGCACGGTTGTTTCGAGCCCAAGCAATTGGTGAGGAACTATCCCCGCGGATCGAAGGAATTGCTCGGACCTTTTCATGCTTTTCAACCCGGCGATATGTTCGACTGGCTCGAACAGCGCGGAGTGGCCTTGAAGACTGAGGACGACGGACGTGTATTTCCTACGACAGATAAATCGCAAACGATTATCGATTGTTTTCTGAATGAAGCGAACAGAGTGGGAGTGCGTGTGCGCACAGGAACTCACGTGAAGCGTTTTTACAAGGAAAATGAAAAGTGGATGATCGAGATTCTCGATCAACCCACGATGGAAGCAGATGCCTTGCTCATTGCTACGGGCAGCGCGCCGAGTATGCATGAGCAGCTGGCCACCTTGGGACATAGCATCGTTCCCGCCGTGCCATCGCTTTTTACTTTTAATATAGATGATGCTCGCATCGAAGGACTGGCGGGCGTTTCGGCGCCTTCATGTGATGTGCGCATCATGGGCACCAAGTTCGAAGCCGATGGTCCTGTGTTGGTAACGCACTGGGGATTGAGCGGTCCGGGTATATTGCGGCTTTCGGCCTGGGCAGCGCGCGAGCTGGCCGATGTGAAGTACGACTTTCAGATTCGCATCAACTGGGACGATCGCTATACACGCGAGAGCTTCATCGATTTCTTGAAGGAATGGAAGCAAGAGCATTCGCGCAACTTAGTAACGGCATTCAGCGCGGCGAAGGTGCCGCATCGGTTGTGGGTGTCATTATTGAGTCAGGTGGATGGAATCGACCGCCTCAAGTGGGCCGATGTTTCCAACAAGCAACTCGAGAAAATTGCCGAGGCCATTTGCGCGTGTTATTTCCAGGTAAAGGGCAAGAGCACGTTCAAGGATGAGTTTGTAACGGCAGGTGGAATTGAACTCAAGGAAGTCGATTTCAAAACCATGGAGAGCAAGTTGTTTCCCGGTTTGTATTTCGCCGGCGAAGTGTTGAACATTGACGCCATCACAGGCGGCTTCAATTTTCAGGCGGCTTGGACATCGGGTTGGATTGCCGCGAAGGCGATAGCAGAGCGTTCATAGTCCAATGCGGATTTCGTGCGTAAACAATTCCGATTAGATTTGCGCAAATCATTTTATCCGCATGTCAAACCAACTACTCAAAGGAAAGAAGGGCATCATCAGTGGTGCGCTCAACAATATGTCGATAGCCTGGAAGGTGGCCGAAAAGGCCTACGAGCAAGGCGCCGAGATTGTGCTCACCAACGCACCAATTGCGATGCGCATGGGCGAAATCAATGAGCTCTCTGCCAAGATCGGCAACGCTCCCATTATCGCGGCTGATGCCACCAACATGGAAGATCTCGACAACTTGTTTACCAAGAGCATGGAGCACTTCGGCGGTAAAGCCGATTTTGTATTGCATAGCATTGGCATGAGTCCGAATGTGCGCAAGGGCAAGCACTACACGGAGGTGAACTACGAGTGGTACAAGCAAACGCTCGATGTGAGCGCCACCAGCTTACACAAGATGCTCGCTACCGCATGGAAGAAGGACGCCATCAATGATTGGGGTTCTGTAGTGGCTTTGACTTACATCGCGGCACAGCGCATTTTCCCGGATTACAACGACATGGCTGATGCCAAGAGCTTGCTCGAAAGCATTGCCCGTAGTTTTGGATACCATTACGGCACTGCCAAGAAGGTGCGTATCAATACCATTTCACAATCTCCGACAGTAACTACTGCCGGCAGCGGTGTGAAGGGTTTCGACGGGTTCATCAATTATTCGGAGGCGATGTCGCCGCTGGGTAACGCCGATGCCAACGCATGCGCCGACTATTGCGTAGCGATGTTCAGCGACCTCACACGCTATGTGACGATGCAGAACCTTTTCCACGATGGAGGCTTCAGCATTACGGGTGTGACGCAAGATGTGGTGGAGAAGTTTGCGACGAAAGAATAATCCATACTAAAACGGACTAAAAAAAGTGAGAAAAGAATTATGTGTGCTGTCGCTTGCTGCATTATGTACGTTGGCAAGCTGTGTGGCTACCAACAAGGGATTTCAATCCTCGCCTGTAGTTTCTCGTGACGTTCAATTGGATCCCATCAAAGCGGATATCAAAGTAAACGAGGAGACAAAACTCAAGGGTGAGAGCTTTAGCACATACGTGTTTTCGTTTAAAGTGAACGGCGACAACACCTTTGCTGATGGTATTGCCTATTCAACAGAAGGAAAGGTGAAGCGTCGGATGTCACACGCACATGAAGTCCGCGCTGCTGCTGCCTACAAAGCATTGTCGCAAGGTGACTATGATTTTTTGGTTCACGCGAATTATGTGATGACCAAGAAGAATTATCTGGGAATTGTCAAGGTGTATCAGTGTTCAGTTACCGGTTACGGAGCTAACTACACCAACTTCCGCACAGAAAAGCGCAAGATTGTGATTGTTGACGGTAAGGAATTTGAGTTCTCTGAATAGTATTTTTGCATTATGAATTATAGAACCATCGTTCGCGCGATGGTTTTTTTTTGCCATGGGAAAAGACAAACTCAAAAAGTGGGCGGAAAACAAAACCTTTCCGCATGTATACGAGCCCGAGCTCTTGCCGATTATCAAAGAGGCGAAGACCTTCATGAAAGGGGAATGGCACGCCAAGGCGTTTGGCAACACGAATCCATTGATATTGGAATTGGGTTGCGGCAAGGGTGAATACACCGTAGGCCTCGCTCGTTTACATCCTACCACCAATTTTCTCGGAGTGGATGTGAAGGGACATCGTTTTCACAAGGGCGCGAAGGATGCGCTGAGCGAAGGTCTTTCCAACGTGTGCTTCTTGCGCACGCGCGTGGAGTTCATCGAGTCGTTTTTTGCCAAGGATGAAGTGGATGAAATCTGGCTCACCTTCAGTGATCCGCAGCCGCAAGACAAAGTAGGTGTGAGGCGCATCACCTCGAAGTATTACGCCGAGAAATACCGTTCGTTTTTGAAAGTTGGCGGTTGCATTCACATCAAGCACGACAATCCGGAGGTCTATGAAATGGCGTTGTCTGAGTTTGGCAACGACCCGCGCTATGCCATCGAAACGCATTCGTTCGACATCTACGGCGAATACATGCAAACCCTGGATGGCTATTGGCAAGAGGTGCTCAACTTCCGCACCTACTATGAGCAAATGTGGCTCGAAGA
>CANHPZ010000137.1 GCA_947462725.1 Flavobacteriales bacterium | reverse complement strand
AACGCCATCACTTCCGTAGTAGAAACCGTTCCGGGCGTCATGCTGCTGGATGTAGATCCCGGTGCCAGCACCAACCGCACGGTCATCACGTTTGCGGGATCTCCCGAAGCCGTTGCGGAGGCTGCATTTCAACTCATCAAGAAAGCACAGGAGCTCATCGATATGCGCACACACAAGGGCGAGCATCCGCGTCAGGGTGCTACCGATGTGTGTCCTTTCGTACCCATCAGCGGCGTAAGCATGGAAGAATGTGTGGCCATTGCAAAGCAAGTGGGTGAGCGCGTAGGACGTGAGCTCGGCATTCCCGGTTACTTCTACGAATACGCAGCCAACAGCGAAGAGCGCCGCAACTTGGCGCATTGCCGCAAGGGCGAATACGAGGCCATCGAAAAAATTTCGACAGCTGAATGGAAGCCGGATTTCGGTCCTTCAGCTGTGAACGACAGCGTGCGCAAATCGGGTATCACCGTGATTGGTGCGCGCGATTTTCTCGTGGCCTACAACGTTAATCTGAACACCACTTCTACCCGCCGCGCCAACGCCATTGCATTCGACATCCGTGAAGCGGGCCGCGTAGTGAATGACGCCAAAACAGGAAAACCTCTGCTCGATGCCAACGGCGAACCGCAGCGCGTGCCGGGCACCTTGAAATCGGTGAAGGGCATTGGTTGGTACATCGAAGAATACGGCATCGCGCAGTTGAGCTTGAACCTCACCAACATCAACATCACGCCAGTGCACGTGGCGTTTGAAGAAGCCTGCAAGAAAGCCGATGCGCGCGGAGTGCGCGTCACAGGCTCCGAATTGGTGGGATTGATTCCGAAGCAATCGTTGCTCGATGCAGCCGATTATTTCCTGCGCAAGCAAGAGCGTTCGCTCGGTATTTCCGAAACAGAAAAAATTAAAATTGCGGTGAAGTCGTTGGGGCTCGATGATCTGGCGCCCTTCAAACCCGAAGAGAAAATCATTGAGTTCCTCATCGAGCAAAAGTTGGGAAGCAACAAGCGTTTGGTGAACATGAACCTCACGGCATTTGCCGACGAAACCGCGAGCGAGTCGCCGGCACCCGGTGGTGGCAGCATCAGCGCGTATGTGGGCGCTTTGGGCGCATCGCTCGGAGCGATGGTGGCCAACCTGTCGTCGCACAAGCGCGGCTGGGATGAGCGTTGGGAAGAGTTCAGCACGTGGGCTGTGAAAGGCGTGGAGTATCAAAAGCAGCTTATGCATTTGGTGGATGAAGACACCGCGGCGTTCAACAAAATCATGGAAGCGTTCTCATTACCCAAAAACACCGACGACGAGAAGCAAGCGCGCAGTGCGGCCATTGAAAGCGCCTCGAAATACGCCATGGAGATTCCTTACCGCACCGCAGCCATTGCCTTTGCCAGCATGGAAGTGATGGAGCGCATGGTCGAGATTGGAAACCCCAACTCCGTGACCGACGCGGGTGTAGGCGCCTTGTGTGCGCGCACCGCAGTGTTGGGTGCCGTCATGAATGTGCGCATCAACGCAGGCGGCATCAAAGACAAAGCATTCACCGATGCACTGTTGGCAAAAGCAGATAATCTAGAGAAGCTAGCAGAGTCGAAGGAAGCGGCGATACGGGCGATGGTAGCGGAGAAGATGAAATAGCCTCCATTAGTGCGGACCCGGCAACTAAAAGCGCCGAACTTCAGTGCGAAGCACCGTACTCAAAAAGTTGTAAATATTGGATAGAAACGCCAACCAAAGGCGAAGGCGGAAGCATATGCTATGCGCAGATCATCAGTTCACCAAACAACTTTTACCTGCTTGTATAATCTGAAATTCTTGTCTTTAGATAGAATAGTGAGCTTTTCGCTTTTTGCTTGACTGATTAAAATCCTGTCAAATGGATCTCTGTGATGATAATCCAATCCGGACAACTCAATGACGTGATCGAAGTCAAGCGGCAGGATTTCGAATTCGTTCTTAATTAGTTCGTGTTTTAACTCTTCGAGTGTCAGGTCCAATTGGAGTTTATCTAAACTGATTTTAATCCCCATTTCCCAAATGGAGGCTATGCTGACGAAGGTTTTGTTTTTGGGATTAACAATAATATCCTTAGCTTTTTTTGAAAGACTTTTATTCCCCTCCAGGAACCAAAGAAACGCATGCGTGTCAAGCAAATAGGCCATTACATATAATCGTTGAAGTCAGTGAGCGGAGTGTCAAAATCTTTCGATAAGTGTATTTTGCCCTTCAGGCTTCCGAACGTCCTTTTCTTTAAGGAGGATTTTTTTGACTTGGCTTCTTCCTGCTTTTTCAGCATATCCTCCAATAACTTCTTCGCCTCCTTCTTCAGCTTTGAAGGAAGCGCCTCAATTTGTGTGTAAAGAGTCAGTGAAGTCATTCCGCTTTTGATTCAATAACGAAGATAGTGAAGTTCTTCGGATTGCAAGGGACGACGTAAGTGTAATTTGTGTATAACAGGTAGCTTCATCGGGCCGAGACTTTTTGTCCTTCCTGTACTGTATCAAATTAAAAAAACTCTACCAAAATAATCTGCTTCCCGCATCAGGGCGAAGAGCATAAAAGACATACGCCAATGTGGCGTTATAAGCAGCCTCTGTCATTGTATTTTGAGAAACGATAACGAACAACCCTAACGCCTCACGAATCGCACAACGTGCGTGTCATTTATCCGCAAGGTGCAAATCCCCGATGGCAGCTGCAGCGTTTCCAACTCAGCGCGGCCATTCGAAAAGGTAAGACTTCCGCTGTCCACGTTGCGGCCCATGAAATCACTTATGGTATAGGTCTTTCTTCCATCAACCTTCGATTGCAGTATGAGCCGCTCGGCGCAAGGATTGGGATACACGTTCACCTCGGCAGTTTCGCTTTCTTCAAGACCCACAAGGCACGCTATCTGAGTCTGTGTATTCAACTGCGTGCTATCATACTGCTGCAACACGTCGTTACCGCTGCCCATCTCTTTCAAGTGAAAATCGAAAAAGGCTTGCAACAGATCTTGCGCAATCACCTGTTGTTCGGCACGACTCAAACCACTGAATCCAAACTCTCCCAAATCACATAGCGATCCGCTATTGGCAAAGCCGCAATGCGAACCGTTGATGATGTTGACGAAAATCCTGCACGTGGAAGCAGTGCCATCGAAAATAGGAATGTGATTCGTCGCCGGCGGTGTCACTGCATCACTGCTGCCGGAAAAGACAATCGCAGGCACCGTAACGTTGGCAGCTGCGGCAATCGCCGAAGGATTTGTTTCGGCCGGGGCGAGTCCCGCTATGCAATCGACACTGGTGCTCGTCGATGCCGCAAGCCATGTAGAACCGCCACCCATGCTGTGCCCCATGATGGCGCAGCGGTCAATCAGATGCGATTGAAAAATGGAATTGCCATCGGAATTCTCTGCAAAAAAATGATCGGCTACATAGGCCAGGTCCAACCCGAAGTCGCTGTGCACGGGCGCAAATCCACCTTCGGTTTCCACATAAATCATAACATAGCCCGCAGGCACGAGATGCTCTGTGATATGCGCATACGCCGTGTAATTCATCACGAAGCCATGACCAAAAACTAAGAACGGAAACAAGCCATCTGCCACAGGAACATTGTCGGCCGTGCTATTCGCCGGGTAATACACCTCGCATGCAATCGCTCGATCGTTGCGCGCAGGATCATTAAACGTACGCGATAGGTGACCCACTTGGTATTGCGCTGCTGCATCAATTCCAATGCAAGCAAGGAGTAAAACAAGAAGGACTCTCATGGCAGTTATATTTTTTGAAACGGAATAATAGCATTGCGCAATTCCCAATGAATATGCACCGTATAATGACCACCCGGCAAATGCTGAACAACGTCATCCAATGCAAAGAATCCATGTCCATCAACTATGGCAACGCCACTACCCGCATGGCATCTGCGACCAATGGCATCATAAATATCGTATTGCACAGTGCATGATTTTGCATCGTGCAAGGTCACGCGCATGTGATTGCTGCATGGATTGGGAAATGCATTCGCTGAGAAATCACCAACAGCGGCTGATTGCGACTGCAACAGTTGCCAAGCTTTGAAATAATCAGGAATACCATAGCCCAACATATCGTTTGGAGAAATATACAGTGAAGCGCTGCGTTTGATGGCGTCGATGATGAAGCTGCTGCTGAGATTGGGATACGCTTGAAACAAACAAGCCGTGACACCGGCAATAACTGGCGAACTGAACGAAGTTCCATTACCGGTTGATATTGTTGAATCGAGCGCTGCATATGCCGTTGCCAATCCCATCGCCGAAACGGTCGGCTTCACCTGCCCATCCGATGAAGGGCCATACCCGCTAAAACTGGCGTGCTCTTCATTGGCATCCACTGCCCCAACGCAAAGGATATCATCGGCATCGCTAGGTGCTGTGATATAATGCCATGGACTATTGCCTGAGTTGCCCGCGCTGTTCGCAATGATGATTCCCTTGCGGGCTGCTATATCCGCAGCAATGGAGGAATGCGCTGTGTTGCCATCCATATCAGCATAAGTATGATTGAGTGACGGATCGTCAAACTCGGAATAACCCAGACTTGAATTGATGACATCTATACCCAAGCTGTCGCACAATTCTGCTGCTGCTACCCAATTATCTTCCTCTACCGGAAATTCAGAAAAAGGATCTTCGGTGCGAAACAAATAGTAATTGGCCTCCGGTGCAGTTCCAATCAATTGTCCGGGAAGCCAGGAAGCCATAATGCTCAGCACGTATGTTCCATGACTATTCAATCCATAGATCGTCGCATCATTATTGAACACAAAATCCTTTACCATTTTGATGCGCCCCTCGTCGCGCAGGCGTGATAGCGCAGGAAGTTGATCAGCCTTACTCCATCCGGCATCGAATTGAGCGATGTCCACGCCCTCACCGCGATAACCCAAGGTGTGTAGCCAATGACCATTCACCATTTCGATCTGTCGCCATCCAACGCCATACTCCGGAAAAGAGTCGCATGCTATGTCTGAGTTATCTAATGCCGACCGTTGCTGTTCGAAAAGGAATTTATCGGGACGCGCACCGGTTGTTTCCACTTGCGTTGAGCGCACTTGAGCCACGAAAGGCAGCGCGCGAATTTCCTCTACCGTGATCGAATCTTCCGTGTTGATTGTAATGGCATTGAACCACTTGCTCTTGCGATGCAGCGTGCACGGACCGGTGGCGAGCACAGCGTCGATGTATTGTTGATTCACAGGAAGGTCAAGTGCATCAAAACCTAAACTCAATCGGTCGCGACGCTCAATGCACTTCCAGGAAAGGAATTCCTTCGGGCGGGAAAGACTGTAGGGAGAGTTGTTCTTGTCGGTAAACTGCACCCAATACTTGCCGGGTGCTGTTTGTGCGAAACCCTGCAGCACAGCAATGCTGAAGAGTACTGTGAATTGGATTGAAATAAATGCGCTACGTGCGTTCATGCTGCACGAATATAGAACTTCTATCTGCCGGCAGCGCGGGTTTTCACCAACTTTCCTTCTGACCATTCTTCGACGCGATCGATGTTACCATTTTCACGGTAATACACCACTTCGCCTTCGAGCTTATCGTTGAGGTAGTCGCCCTTAAATTTCACTTGTGTGCGATCCAATTTTTCGCGATACACGATGCCGATTTCCTGATCTTCCTTCGATGCCGGCACTTGCACATACTGACCCACATCGTACCATTCGGTAAAAGGACCATTCTTCATTCCGTTTTCAAAAGAATATTCCGATTTAGGAATGTTGCTATCATAATACTCCTTGAACGTTCCATTCTCGTATTTGCGTTTGGTTTCTTTGCCGCGCTTATACAGCATGGTAATCTTTGCCTTGCCATCTTCATAGTTATAGTACCACGTGCCATCCTGCACGCCCTTCACGTATTTCCCTTCGCAATCCACGATACCCGATTCAAACCATTGCTTGTATGCGCCATCCTTCTCATCGGCAGCATAAGTGCCTTCTGATTTCTTCTTTCCGTTTTCATAATACTCCGTGAAAGCCCCTTCAAGTCGTCCGATTTTATAGGTCTCCACCTTGAGCAATTGTCCGCCATCAAAGAAGTATTTGCAGGTCCCATCCAGCAATGAGTCCTTGAAATTTTCATCCGCGATGAGCTTTCCAGCTTCATTCCATAATTTCCAGTTACCGTCCTTTTTCTTTTTGATGAAACGACCTTGCGACGCTTTCGTCATGCCGTCGGCGTGAAAAAACACCGCGTCAACAACTACCGTATCCTGAATGTGATTCATCGTTGCCGCCAAATTCCCATCGGGATAAAAACGCTGCCATTCGCCTGTGGGCTTGCCATGCTCATACTGCCCTTTGTACAACAGATTGCGTGTATCCTTCCATTGCTGAATCCACAACCCATCGCGCTTGCCTTTGGGATCCTTCTTGTTGAAATCAACGCCGGCTTGTCCCGGAGGATACACCGTGCCTGGTTT
>CANHPZ010000136.1 GCA_947462725.1 Flavobacteriales bacterium | reverse complement strand
TTCGACCTGTTGTTTTGAATGCATTGATAATTTCTTTTTTTAGAGCGTCAGGAAAATGCCTAGCGCCACCTTGATTTCTTGTTAACTGAATTTTCATTGAACTTGGTATTTAAGTGTCAACTTATTTCAGGACAAGTCATTCTGCTGCAACGCAAATTACATATGTCGATATCATGTGTATTTCTTTTGTAATGCGCTACTTGTACAAGAGCATATAATTGCAGCAAACTAATCACACCAACAAATGAAATTTACACTCTCACTTGTAGCATGTTTGATTGCTATGAGCTCATGGGCAACTGTTATTACAGTTTCCAACACACCTAACTTTCCCGCCATGTATAACGCTGCTCAAACGGCTGTTGATGCAGCTGCCGACGGCGATACGGTGCAAGTTTTCCCTTCGGTGACATCCTATGGGGATCTCAATATCACACATGGAATTACATTAATTGGATCTGGTTTGGGCTCGAGTTTCAGATCTTTTTTTTCCAGCATTGATTGTGCTACTGTTCAAGCTGTTCATTTATTGGGGATAGAAATAAGCTATTTGGGACAAAATACTACAATCGGTGGAAACAACTGGATTATTGAATCTTGTAAAATTAATAATAATTTTTACCTAGCGGGAATCTGGAACAATGTCCTAGTAAAGCATTGCTTTGGGATGAATTATTTGGATGCTATGTACGATGACAACGGGCTTGTTTTTTCAAATAATGTTTTTGTCGCATCTCCATTTACTGGAGAAATCTTAGTAGGCAACCAAAATTTGAACAATCCTTCGACTACTGCAACCTTTTTTGGCAATAACTATTTTCAGGGTTCGGTTAGGTTTAGGTCTGCCAATCTTCTATTCAATGACAATATATTCCAAAATGTGCTAGACGGGTTTCCCAACGACGCCTGTTACACGTGCATATTTCAAAATAATTACTCTTTTTGTCAAAGTTGCCTAATCTCAAATATTTCAAGTGCGGTTTCCATCAATAATATTGAAAATGGGCCGAATCCGTTCGTGAATGAATCCTCAGATTTGAGTCAAGCCGATTTTAATCTTGTTGTGAGCAGCACTGCTATTAATGCTGGTGTAAATGGAACTGACATTGGCATTCATGCCGGCTTGTTTCCGCCTAGTGAGGGTTTAAACTATGGCTTGTTTGTGCCCGGTATGCCGGTAATCGACCTGTTTACGATAGTCAATCCGATTATTGAGCAGAATGGTCAGCTAGAAATACAAGCAGTTTCAACTATTCCCGCTGCAGAATAAAAATGAAATGCCTCCACTTTTTGCTATTTGTACTGGTAAGTGCAAATGCATTTCAAGCGCAAAACATTGTGCGTTCTGAATATTTTATGGATACTGATCCCGGCACGGGAAATGGCGTTACGCTTATTCTTGATCAAGACTTAGCGACTTCCGAATTAATTGCTACCAATCAGTTGTCGGTAGGATTGCACATAATGGGTATACGCTCGCAATCGCTCAGCGGACTGTGGAGTGTGCCGGGCTTTCGATTCTTTGTTGTTCAACAAAATAATGAGGGAGTAAATACATCGGTAGAAATTGTATCCGCAGAATACTTTATTGATGTAGACCCCGGTCCGGGAAATGGCATTGCAGTATCGTTGGATGCAATGAACTCCATTGACGAGATTGTTGCCACCAGCACTTTATCACTTGGGTTGCACCGAATGGGATTGCGCACAAAATCAACATCCGGTCTTTGGAGTGTTCCAATCTTTCGATTTTTCTCTATTCACGAAGGCGATAATGGTATAGCAGAATCTTACGAGATAGTGGCCGCGGAGTATTTCACGGATGCAGACCCGGGTCCTGGTTTGGGAATTCCAATTGCCATAAACCCTAGTAGTAACATTACATTAAATGAGTCAATCGAACTGTTGGGCACTGAATTGGGCTTACATTCTATTTCCATACGATTTAAATCAAGCAATGGCTATTGGTCTGCACCGGTAACTCATGATTTTACCATTTGCACGGAATATGGCCCGCTTTCTATTTACACTTACCAGCAGAATGGTTATGAGTTGAACTTTTCAAGTGAGTCTATCAATGCTGATTCGATCGAATGGACGTTCCATGACGGGCAAGTTTCCAACTCTCTCTATCCAACGAAAACCTATATACCGGGTATTTATCCGCTGACCCTCACAACGTTCAATGATTGCGGGAGTAATGCAGTTTTAGATACCGTTGCTCTGAATGGTGTAGGGCAGCTATCACCTCTAAGGGGATCTCACTTAGGAACTGTGAGTATGTACTTGTATGGCGCAGGATTTTCAGAAAACTCAACTTTTCGGTTGAACGGCCCTGAAGTTATTGAGGGTTCTAATGTTGTTCTCAATGACAACAATACCTTAGCGGTAGTTCAATTTAATTTATTGAATCATCCCACAGGCGAGTATGCTGTTGAAGTTGGAATTGAGGGACTTGATCTTTACGTCCATCCGGAGCCATTTGTAGTAGAAGATACACTAGTGGGAGGCATTTCCTATGCATGGAATCAACCCATGGCCGTAAGATCGGGCTGGCTCTCGACGTTTAGTCTTACCATTACAAACAGTTCCAACATAGATATTAATGCTGTACCATTTGTAATGTACTTCCCAGATTACGCCACACTAATACCGCAGTTTGAAATTTCCAATGTGCCCATGCCGGAAGTAAATGATACGACCACTAACTATTTTACTCCATTGGGCGCTGACGCGGAAGATTTTGCCAATCTCAAGGCATTCCTGGGGGTTTGCCCTATTGTGCCCGCCGACCGAAGCATCACCTATGCCGTTAAGGTGCGCATGAATCAAAATGGCCCCTATAGGACTCATGGCTTTGTCCTTAATTTAAATGATGAGTCGCCATTGCCGATTAATCGCTCTTTACTTGACGCGCAAGTAGTTTACAACTCGGGCGATAGATCAGCTGGTCCACTTGGTTGTATAGCTGCTACGCTTGGTGCCGCTGCAGACGCTTTGGGACTTATCCCAGGAGCGGTTGGCCCTGTAGTTTCATGCGCAGCCGGCGTGGGTCAGGCCGCTGCATCGCTTGCTTGCGCTGCAACCGGCCCATCAGACTCGAACAGCGACAATCTAACCGCATTAAGCTTAATGACGAGCTTAGCTGCAACAACAGCCAATTGCGCGCTTGCAGCGTTAATTGTAACCAGTCCGGCAACAATAGCCGCATTGAGTTTGATAAGTACTTTGAGAAAAGCAACCTCCTCTATAAACAATGTAACCGCTGCAAGCACAATTGTATCGGACGCCAGTGGGATAGGAGATAATTGCTTTAAACCCAAGGTACCACCACCGCCATGTTGTCCATCTGCTGTAAATTCAATGGACCCCAACGAAATAGTGGGTATAAACGAAGGCGACTTTTTCACCAATGAAGTGGTGTTGCCTTACTCGGTGTTTTTTGAAAATCAGCCTACAGCGACCGCAAGCGCGGCAGAAGTGGATGTCTATGATACATTGAATACAGAATTGTTCGATATGAATACATTCGAATTGGGAGCTATTTCTTTTGGAACGCACAATGTAATTGTGCCGAGAAGTTTAAGCCAATTCAGCACGAAATATGGTTTGGGCGATGGAAATATAGTTCGAATTGATGCTGATTTGAACCCTCTTAATGGGGTTATTCATTGGCACTTTATCACCTTGGACAGTCTTACGCTGGATTACCCTGCTGATATATTCTACGGATTTCTCCCTCCCAATGTCAATGGAGTTGAAGGTCAGGCAGAGTGCAGATATACAGTCGCCAGAAAGACTTCACTTACACATGGTCAGGTCATTCAAAATCGAGCGAACATCATCTTTGATGGCAATCCAGCTATTATAACCAATACGTGGGAATTGACATTGGATTTAATTCCTCCCGTTACGCTCGCTGCGGAGGTAATCCCCACGGATAGTGCGTCATTCACGTTGGTTTGTGAAAGCACAGATGCAGGAGTGGGAATTGGAACCTACACGGTTTATATCTCTATCAATGGCGGTGAGTTCATTTACCTAGAGGATTTGGGTCCGAATGGTGAACTGATTGTGCATGGCGATTATGGCGATAGCTATGCATTCTATTGCGTTGGTGCTGATCGATGCGGAAATAGAGAGGCTAAACAACCGATTGCTGAATTGACATTTACGCCCTGGCCGGAGCAAATTGAGGCCAGTGTTTCTATTGTCAATCTATTATGTCCGACCGATACCACAGGCTCTATCAGTCTGAACGTGGTTGGTGGCGATGGGAATTATACGATTTTGTGGAGCAACGGAGAAACCGGCACTCAGCTCGATAGTTTGGCTGCAGGCGACTATACAGCGACAGTTGTAGATGGCATTGGAAACCAATTCCAGGAAACTTACAGTGTTGAAAGTCCGTCTGTCATTGCCGCTAATGCATTAGTATCGTCTGCTCCTTGCTTCGGAGAAACAGGAAGCGTATCGCTTGAAATCTCAGGGGGAACGCCTCCGTACGACGTCGTTTGGGGCGGACAAGATCCCAGCGCACTGCCGGTGGGCGAATACAACTATTCAGTTGTGGATCAAAACCACTGCATGTTCGAATCGAGTGTTTTGATTACTTCCCCAACCGCTTTGATGGTTGAAAGCAGCATTGTGGCCGACTCAAATGCTATCTGTTCAGGTTCCATAACACTTATAGTAATCGGTGGAGTCGCTCCCTATTCGTTCGAATGGAATCACGACGCAACACTCAATAGCTCGAGCGCTCAGAATTTATGCGAGGGTAACTACACTGTGATCGTAACGGACGCCAATGGTTGTGAAGTTCTCAATGAGAATTTCATAACCGGTATTGGAAATGAATTGCTCAAGCCCTCGCATTGGGTATTGTCACCCAATCCAACTCAGGGCCAATTGCTACTTACATGCGGGGGCATGGAGCATATCGATTTCATTGATCTATACGATGCAGAGGGAAGATTGATAAAGCATGCATGCTCTGTTCAAAACACGATTGATGCGGGCACTTTCATGTTGGATTTATCCAACTACCCGAACGGTATATATACGATTCAGATCAACACACCAACGCGAAGAGAAACGCAGAAGTTGGTATTGAGTAAAGATTAATCGTATTGCACATCTCAAAATCCGCGCTTTTCTGAATGAAGGGCGCGGATTTTTTTTGCTGGCGCGCCTTGCAAGGCGGAGCTAAGCAAGCGCTAGTTCGATTCCAAAATCATTCTACCTTCGCCCCATGCTCGACAAATCCATTTACCCGCAAGCGCCGGCTTATTATCACTACTACTTTGATCTGGTCGAATCCAACGATCTCGTGCTAGAATTGAGAAAGAACAAAACATCAATTGCCGATTTTATCGAGCAAATGCCCAACGAGAAATGGCACTTTGCCTATGCAGATGGTAAATGGACAGTGGCAGAAGTGATCCGACACATGATCGAAACGGAACGCATTTTCGCCTATCGCGCTTTGCGTTTTTCGCGCATGGATAGCACACCAAACCCAGGCTTTGATGAAAACGCCTTCATTCATAACCTGCAGTCCATTTCGTTTTCGAAGGAACAATTGCTGCGAGAATTCAACACCGTACGCGAAGCAACTCTTAGTCTGTTCGAATCGATGACACCCGAAATGCTGCATTTCAACGGTAGCGCCAATGGCCAATCGGTAACGGCCGAAATGCTGGCCTTCATGATCGTTGGTCACACTGAGCATCACGTCAACGTAATTAAGGAACGCTACTAGAGACATAAGGTAGCAGATTCAATCAAGGTGCGATTTCCTTATCCATGCGATTCGAGAAGTCAGCAGCAACATGCAACGTGTGCTGAGAGAAACACAATGCGCATCTGATATTCGACACATGGTCATTCGCCGCGGCATCGTTCATTGCGCTCAATGCGCGTCCGACTTTCAATCATCTGCTTCTTGTGCTTCAATTGCAACCATCCGGCTGCGACAGAAAACCTGCTGGATTCCGCCAATGACGACGTCCATCAGCCGCAGCCAATCGTTGCGCTGGATACCACACATCGGTGGTACACCATTGCTTCAGACATCCGCATGGGGAATTACTTTGAATCGATTGACAGCATTTGCGACTCCATCAACACCTTTTCACAGGATTCAATCCATGCATATGAACTCGTACACGCCAACCCCTGGTTGCTCGACACCTTGATGGCGCAGGATTATTATATAGCGAAAGATAGGGGAGTGCTGATCGAAGATCAAAAACAGCTCATTGCCCTGCACCGGGGCGATAGTCTTCATATACCGAGTTCATCTGAATGCGACAGCATACGGCGCATGCTGCAATCAGTGCTCATCGACGTGAACATTCCGGAATTCACATTGCGCATTTGGCTTGATGATCGGGTGATACATACATGCCCGGTGCGCGTGGGAAAGAATCAGCGCAAATACCTGGCTCTTGCCCGACATGTGGTGGATCTGCGCACCCCCATAGGCGAAGGTTCAATCGTGAGAATAGAACGCAACCCGCTTTACATGAATCCCGTCGACG
>CANHPZ010000135.1 GCA_947462725.1 Flavobacteriales bacterium | reverse complement strand
TGTGCCAATAAGGAAGGTCAAATGCGTGGTGCGCATGTGTTTTTTCAAACCACCCATGCGACGGATATCTTGTTCGCCGCCCATGCCGTGAATAACAGAACCGGAACCCAAGAAGAGCAATGCTTTGAAGAAAGCGTGTGTGATTACGTGGAATACAGCCGTGCTGTATGCGCCCATGCCTAGTGCAACAAACATGAGTCCGAGCTGCGAAACGGTTGAGTAGGCGAGGACTTTCTTGATGTCGTTTTGCGTGAGCGCAATGGTGGCTCCAAGCAAGGAAGTGAGGATACCAGCCCAAGTGATTATGTCGCTCGCTGTCGCGGTCATTGCGTACAAATTGCTGCTGCGCGCTACCATGTAGATACCTGCGGTAACCATCGTTGCGGCGTGGATGAGCGCCGACACCGGAGTAGGACCGGCCATAGCATCGGGCAACCACGTGTGCAATGGGATTTGTGCACTTTTACCCATAGCGCCAATGAATAGGAGAATACCAATTGCTGTAGCTACATCGCTTGGAATACCTGCTATGCCGCGCTCAGAAATGTAGAGCTCATCAAAGCGCAATGTGCCGGTGTAAGAAAATAGCAAACACATGCCGAGGATGAGGCCGAGGTCGCCGATGCGGTTAACGATAAACGCTTTCTTAGCCGCATCGTTGTTTTTCATGTCTTTATACCAAAAGCCGATGAGCATGAATGAGCACAAGCCCACACCTTCCCAACCCACAAACATGGTCACATAGCTATCACCCAAAATGAGGATGAGCATGAAGAACACGAATAAGTTGAGGTAGGCAATGAAGCGATTGAAACCTTCGTCTTCGTGCATATAGCCGATTGAATACACATGAATCAGAAATCCGACACCGGTGATGAACAGAAGATATATGGATGATAGTGGATCAACCAAAAACGAAATGTCAATATCAAAACTGCCGGCAGTGATCCAATCGAATGCCTTCACCACAGTCGGATGTGCTCCGTGCATCTGCGTGCTGAACACCAGCAGTGATACTACGAATGAAAGGAAGATGGCCGAAGAGCCAACGCCACCGATGAAATTCTTCGACAAGCCTTTGCCAAAGAAGGTGATGTATAAAAATCCCGCAAGCGGAAACAACGGTATGAGTGTAACGAGTTTTTCCATGCCGATCAGAATTTCAAATTGTTAAGTACAGAGGTGTCTGTAGTGTGAGTGTTGCGGTAAAGCATCATCAGAATGGCAAGGCCAACGGCTACTTCAGCAGCGGCTACCACCATGATGAAAAACACGAAGACTTGAGCATCGGTGTGATTCCACATTTTCGAGAATGCCACAAGCGAAATATTCACGGCATTCAGCATGAGCTCGATGCACATAAACATGATGATGGCATTGCGACGAAACAAAATACCTAGTACGCCCATGCCAAATAGCACGGCCGACAATGCGAGGTAATGATTGATGGTGATGTTGTGGTAGAGTTCCATCAGGCAAGTTCTTTTTTAGATAAGTAAACAGCACCAACCATGGCGCCCAGGAATAGCACGCTGGCCAATTCGAATGGCATTAGGAATTCGCGGTATAGCACATTACCCAAGTTTTGAGTAAGTCCCATGGCGGCATCGTATTCACCCGCTGCGATTGCATTGAGTTCATCGGTGCGACGCACAGCGGCGAGCAATACCAGCATGAGTATACCACCTGTAGCCACGCTAAGGGATTTAGACCATATGCTGCGTTTTTCTTCTTCGAGTTTGTTGAGGTTAAGCATCATGATCACATAGAGGAAGAGTACCATAATGGCACCTGCGTATACGATGATGTGAACCGCTGCGAGAAATTGAGCGCCGAGCAAAAAGTAATGACCTGCCACAGCGAAAAATGTGATGATTAGCGATAGCACGCTATATACGGGGTTCTTGGAAAAAATCATTCCAGCTGCGCTAAACACAGCTACGAACGATAGAAACCAAAATGCATATTCAGAGAGCATGTTGTTTGTTTTTTGGTTGATTGTTTAGTGGTGTTTGTTCACCAAAGGTTTGGCATCTTTAAATGTGCGGTTGTGGTAGTGGCTTTTGTTCTTTTTGAACTCCAGCACTTCCGGACTTTGGCGCTTGGTTACATCCACGGGTGTGTCTTGCGACTCAACCAGAATATCCTTTCCAAACACTTCTTCTCCGCGCGTAAACGATGATGGCACTATGCGATCTGTGAGGAAGATGGCTTCCTTCGGACATGCGTCTTCGCACAATCCGCAGAAGATGCAGCGCAGCATATTGATTTCATAGATGCTTGCGTATTTCTCTTCGCGATACAAACTTTCTTCACCCTTTTTGCGCTCAGCAGATTCCATGGTGATGGCTTCTGCCGGGCAAGCTACTGCACACAAGCCGCAAGCCGTGCAGCGTTCGGCGCCGGCTTCATCGCGCTTGAGCACGTGCTGCCCGCGATACACAGGAGCCATTTCTCGCTTCACATCCGGATATTTAATGGTCGGTGTGCGCTTGAACATGTGACTGAATGTGATCATCATTCCTTTGAAGATGGCCGGTAAGTAGAGTTTCTCACTCCAGGTGAGCTCTCGTACAGTTACCGTTTTCGATCGATTCGTTAATGCCATTGTATTGCTTAAAAAGTGCAGTAGTTATTCTATTAATTCAATTTGCCCAGGAAATACATCACGATACCCGTGATGAAAATATTGGCCAGTGAAAGAGGCAACAGCACGCGCCATCCGAGGTGCATGAGTTGGTCGTAGCGGAAGCGAGGGAGTGTCCAACGCACCCACATGAAAATGAAAATGAAGATGATGATTTTGGCAAACAATGCAACCGTTTGAAGAATGGCCAGCGTGTTGCCTTCCAATCCGAGTTCATGTTGAAATGGGAAATTGTATCCACCCCAATAGAGCGTGGCCATCACAGCAGAGCTGATAAACATGTTGATGTACTCTGCGAATAGGAACAACCCGAGCTTCATGGAAGAATATTCGGTGTGATATCCACCCACCAATTCGCTTTCGCACTCAGGCAAGTCGAAAGGTGCGCGATTCGTTTCTGCAAACGCACAGATGATGAAGATGAGAAAGCCGAGCGGTTGGTAAACAACGTTGGCTAATCCTGCATCTTGCTGACGAGAAATTTCACCAAGGCTCAATGTGCCTGTCATCATCACCAAAGCGATCAACGCTAAGCCCATGGCCACTTCGTAAGAAATCATTTGCGATGAGGCGCGAAGCGCACCAAGCAGCGAGTACTTGTTGTTTGAAGCCCAACCACCGATCATGATTCCATACACACCAATACTGACTACGCCAAGTAAATAAAGCAGACCGATGTTGATGTCGGCGATTTGCATTGGATAGGTCACATCTCCAATGGTGATTCCACTTCCCCATGGAATAACAGCTCCTGTCATGCAAGCTGTAATCATGAACAGGCACGGACCGAGGATGAAGAGGAAGCGGTTGGATTGTGTGGGAAGCATTTCTTCCTTCATGAACATTTTTACACCATCCGCAATCGGTTGCAGCAATCCGAGTGGGCCTGCGCGGTCGGGACCAACGCGGTCTTGAAGAATTGCAGCGAGTTTGCGCTCACCCCATGTCATGTAAGCCGCCATTCCCAGAGAGATGACGAATACAATCACACACAGAATGAATTTATAAATAAGCAATGCGTCCATAAGCAGTAGCTTGATCTTGTTCTTATTGGTTGTTTGGGTCGAGAGCTCCGTGTCCGAGAGTTACTTTTTGTCCGTGTGGCAAAGCCATGCGCTGACGTTCGATATCCGTTTTCAATGCCTTCAAACTTTCGTAGTGATTGGCTGAAATTACGGAACCACTGTCGATGTGTGCCGGACCTTCTATCGTCCAGTCGCTGCTTTTCTTCTTGTCGAAACGGCATTCGTTGCAAATCCATTCGGTGACTTCACCAAACTGATCGCGACGTCCTGTTACACGCAATACTTCTTCGCCTTTGTACCACAAGCGCACTTTGCCCGAGCACTTGGTGCAATTGCGATGAGCATCCATAGGTTTGGTATACCACACACGACTCTTGAAGCGGAATGTTTTATCGGTGAGTGCGCCAACAGGACATACGTCGATAACATTACCGGAGAAGTCATTGTCGACAGCGTTTTGGATGTAGGTTGAAATTTCAGCAACATCGCCGCGATTGATAACACCATGCACGCGACCATCTGTTACTTGATCTGCAGTTTTCACGCAGCGGTAGCAGAGGATGCAACGGTTCATGTGCAACTGAATCTTGTCACCGATATCGATGCGCTCAAATTCGCGTCGTGGGAATTCGTATCGCGTGCCTGCCTTACCATTTTCATAGGCGAGGTTTTGCAAATCACACTCACCGGCTTGGTCGCAAACAGGACAATCGAGCGGGTGGTTGATGAGCAGGAACTCTACAACACCTGCGCGTGCTTCAAGCAAATCGGGTGAGGTTAAGTTTTGCACTTCCATTCCGTCCATGACTGTTGTGCGACACGACGCAACAGGCTTAGGCATGGGGCGCGGATCTTTCTCGCTACCCTTGCTCACCTTCACGATGCACGTGCGGCAGTAGCCTCCGCTTGTCTTTAGCTTGGAATGGTAACACATGGTTGGAGGCACGATGTCGCCGCCAATCATTCTCGCTGCCTGGAGAATCGTTGTGCCATCGGGCACTTCAATGGTTATTCCGTCTATTGTAACTTTTGCCATTTGCTATTGTTTTCCTCCATCAATTGCTTGATGGAATTGGATTTTCATTACTGATGCGTTGTTGTTTGCTCGTTGGGATGTTGAAGCCAATCATCATGTTCACGGCTGCAAAACCAAATTGTTGTGATGCACGGTCGTCGATGCTCGCCATGCGTGTCACGATGCTGGGCATATTGATGTAACCGGCTTTTGCTTCGCCGCGCACATAGAAGTGATTGCCGAAGAGAAACTCTATACCCGCCTTCACGTTGGTGCCGAAACCCGCCAAATGGAAGGCATCGTTGCGCGGATAACCCATGAGCTTTACGTTGCTCTTGGGCATGATTGCGCCAATTCCAAAACCACCATACACATTCAAATCGAAGAAACGTCCTTCACGAATGCCCGCGTAGTATTCAATTTCAGAGAGCAGATAGTTCAAGCCGTCGGTATGTTCATAGGTGAGGAATCGGGGGGTCAGTGTTACTTGATTATCGCTCACCATGTTCATGTAGGTAGTGTCGTCGATGGATCCTTCAAAGGCAACTGTTTGATATTGCACCATCACGTATTTCATATGATCTACGCCAAGTGTAATGGCTAGGTGATCGTTAATGAAATAACCAAGCTTGATGTTGGTTTGCGGTATGGTTACGGTTTTCAAACCGAAATACGTTTCCGCTTTGAAAGGTGTTTGACGATCCTTCGCATGCACATCATTGAGTGTAAAATCGTAGTCGTCGCCATGGAAGTGAATGTCGCTGTTTGTGTAAGCAGCGCGATTCCAACCCCAACCACCGTAAATATCGCCTTTGCGTTGCACATCCGGAAACCACTGTGCATGAGCCATTGAAGCCACAAGCAGCAGAAATAACCAAATATGATGACGCGCTTTATTCATTGCTTATGCGCCGGCGAGTTGATTGAGTCGGAAATAGTGCTTCACATCTTTGATGCTTTTGCCGTTACGCACATACTCTTCGAATTCACTGCGGAAGTGACGAATGGCGCTGGCAACAGGCCACGCAGCAGCATCGCCAAGCGGACAGATGGTTTTACCTTCAATCTTGCTCTGAATATCCCAAAGCAAATCGACATCGGCGAGCGTGCCATTACCATCAAGAATCTTGTGGAGTATTTTTTCCATCCAGCCGGTTCCCTCGCGACATGGAGAGCACTGACCGCAACTTTCGTGGTGGTAGAAACGCGAGAAGTTCCACAAATTTTTCACGATGCTGGTGTCTTCATCCATTACGATGAAACCGCCTGATCCGAGCATTGTGCCGCTCGCAAATCCGCCATCAGAAAGACTTTCATAAGTCATCAAACGCGGTTCGCCTGCGGCGGTTTTCAAAATGAGATCACCGGGAAGAATCGGAACGGAAGAACCACCGGCAACAACTGCTTTCAGTTTTTTGCCGTTGCGAATACCACCGCAGTATTGATCAGAATAGATAAATTCCTCAACAGGAACTCCAAGTTCAATTTCGTAAACACCCGGTTTGTTGATGTGACCTGAAGCCGAAATCAATTTCGTACCTGTGCTTTTGCCTACACCAATTGCAGCATATGCAGCGCCTCCTTCTTTTATGATAGGCACTACAGCTGCGATAGTTTCAACATTGTTTACTACCGTGGGGCAGCCATACAAACCTGCAATAGCAGGGAATGGTGGTTTGATACGTGGGTTGCCGCGCTTGCCTTCAAGGGATTCGATAAGCGCAGTTTCTTCACCACAGATATAGGCTCCGGCTCCCACTTGCACATAGCAGTCGTGATCGAAACCGGAGTTGAGAATGTTTTTTCCAAGCAAGCCTGCTTCGTAGGCCTCAGCAATGGCTTGTTCCAAAATGCGAGCGACATAGAAGTATTCGCCGCGGATATAGATGAACGAAGTGCGCGC
>CANHPZ010000134.1 GCA_947462725.1 Flavobacteriales bacterium | reverse complement strand
TCACATGGAGCCTGTGCCCAAGCCTGTTCTCGCCATGGCCATTCTTGCATACCCGCTGATCGATACCCTCAGGGTTTTCATTCTGCGTGCATTGGCAGGTCGCTCCCCTTTTTCAGCCGATAAAAACCACATACACCACAAGCTACTGGCTCTGGGCATGACTCACCGTCAAACGTGCTTTACACTTTACGGTTTCTCCATAGCAATTATTTTACTCACGTTTATGAGTCCCAAGTACTCGCCAAACGTGAGTTTCCTACTCGTTACGTCTATTGCTGTGCTTAGCCTGAATTCGGTGTTCTTGTTCAAAAACAAACCCACCGATAAGGCTTAAAATCCTTTCACCATTGCTAATTGAACATGGGTAAGATTCTTATCATCGACGACGAAAAAGCCATTCGCAATGCACTGCGTGAAATCTTAGAATACGAATCATTCGAAATTACCGAAGCTGAGGATGGCCCTACTGCTTTAAAAATCACAGAAAAAGAAACTTTCGACATCATCTTTTGTGATGTAAAAATGCCTCGCATGGATGGAATTGAAGTGCTTGCAAAACTGAAAGAAAAAGGAATAGAAACACCCGTAATCATTATCACCGGGCATGGTAATGTTGACACCGCTGTTGATGCGCTGAAAAAGGGTGCTTATGATTTCCTGCAAAAACCTCTTGACCTTAACCGCATACTGGTAACTGTTCGCAATGCAAGCAATCAGCAAGCCCTGCAAAAGGAAACGAAAACGCTGCGCAAGAAAATTAATAAATCAGCTGGCAGCAACATCGTTGGAGAAAGCGCTGCTATTGGAGAGATTAAAAAAATGATCGACACCGTTGCGCCTACGGAAGCACGCGTGCTCATCACAGGAGGCAACGGATCAGGAAAAGAACTTGTGGCGCGTCAACTGCACGAAAAAAGCGAACGCGCTTCCATGCCCTTTATCGAAGTTAACTGTGCCGCCATTCCAACCGAACTCATCGAAAGCGAATTGTTTGGTCACGAAAAAGGCGCCTTCACTTCAGCTATAAAAACACGTCAGGGCAAATTCGAACTTGCAGACGGCGGCACGCTCTTCTTGGATGAAATTGGCGACATGTCGTTGGCCGCGCAAGCCAAGGTGCTCCGTGCTTTGCAGGAAAGCAAGATTACCCGCGTAGGTGGTGACAAAGATTTCAAAGTGAATGTGCGTGTGTTTGCCGCTACCAATAAAGATCTGCGCAAAGAAATAGAAGCGGGTAATTTCCGAGAAGACCTGTTTCATCGCCTTTCAGTTATCGTCATGCGTGTTCCTTCACTCAGCGAGCGAAAAGAAGATATTCCATTGCTGGCCGACCACTTCCTAAACCTCATTGCCGAGGAATATGGTCAACCTAAAAAAGAAATATCGGCCGCAGCTATAAAAGCGTTGCAAGAACTGAAGTGGACAGGTAATGTGCGCGAATTCCGCAATGTGATCGAACGACTGGTCATCCTTTCCGGAAAGAGTATTGACGACAAATTGGTAAAGGCATACGCGGTGCCCAACTTCGGTTGATTTCGCGTTCTTTCAGCCTCCGCCACGTTGGTTCGTTGTTCATATTCTACCAAATAATTCGGCATGCCGCGAATTAACTTCGCAGAGTGAACGCAACAACAGATTTTTTATCCGAACTCAATGAAGCACAGCGCGCTGCAGCTGCTCATGTCAATGGACCACTCATGGTTATTGCAGGTGCAGGTTCCGGCAAAACGCGAGTGCTCACCTATCGCATCGCTCACCTCATTCAACAGGGAGTAGATCCATTCCAAATTTTATCACTCACGTTTACCAATAAGGCCGCGCGCGAAATGAAACTGCGCATCGGCAAATTGGTGGGCGATCACGAGGCGCGCAACATTTGGATGGGTACCTTTCACTCCATTTTTGCGCGCATTTTGCGCATCGAGAGTGAGCGCATCAACTACCCGCGCACCTTTTCCATTTACGATACCACAGATTCAAAAAACCTCATCAAGGACATCATCAAAGAAATGGGGTTGGATGATAAAATCTACAAACCCGGATTGGTATACAACCGCATTTCATCGAGTAAAAACAACCTTATCGGCGCTGCCGACTATATGAACGACGGCGAGATTCAAGCCGAAGATCAAACCAGCGGCAAGCCACACATGGGCGAAATTTACACCGCCTACAATTTGCGTTTGTTCAAAGCCGGCGCAATGGACTTCGATGATTTGTTGTTCAAGACAAATGAGTTGCTGCGCGACTTTCCGGACATCCTGCACAAGTATCAGCACAAGTTTCAGTACATCTTGGTGGATGAGTATCAAGACACGAACTTCTCGCAATACCTCATCATTAAGCAGCTCGCTGCAGCCTATGAAAATGTGTGTGTGGTGGGTGACGATGCGCAGAGCATCTATGCTTTCCGCGGTGCCAACATCCACAACATTCTGAACTTCCGAAAAGACTATCCCGAATACGCGCTTTATAAACTCGAGCAGAATTACCGCAGCACGAAAACAATTGTTGAGGCCGCCAATTCCATCATCTCCAAAAACAAAGACCAAATCAAGAAATCGGTTTGGACAGCCAATGATCAAGGCTCGCCCATTAAGGTGCATCGTGCATTGACGGATAACGATGAGGGTTATTTCGTAGCGAATCAAATCTTCAGCATACGCAACGAAGAAAACGCTGAGGCATCGGAATTCGCCATTCTTTACCGCACCAATGCACAAAGCCGTTCGTTTGAAGAAGCGCTACGCAAACTCAACATCCCGTATAAAATTTTCGGTGGACTCAGCTTCTACCAGCGCAAAGAAATAAAAGACCTCATCGCATACTATAGACTCACCTGCAATCCCAACGATGAGGAATCGCTCAAGCGCGTAATTAATTATCCGCGCCGAGGCATTGGCGATACCACCATCAACAAACTAGTGGTAGGCGCAGCTGAGCGCAACATCAGTATTTGGGAAATGATTGGCCGCGCTCATGAAGTAGGATTGAGCGGTGCAACCATGCACAAGGTGAATGAATTTGTGTTGCTCATTCGCAGTTTCGCCGTGCAGCTCGATAGCAAAAACGCATACGACCTCGGCCATCAAATAGCTGCCGAATCCGGCCTTTTGAAAGAACTGTATAGCGACAAAACTCCAGAAGGAGCTGCTCGATATGAAAACATTCAGGAGTTGCTCAATGGTATGAAAGAATTCAGTGATCGCGAAGACCCTGAATTCCCCGATCGCATCAACGTGCTTGGTGATTTCTTGATTGATATTGCTTTGCTTACAGATGCCGATAATGATAAAGAAGAAGAGGAAGGCAAAGTCTCGCTGATGACGATACACTCCGCCAAAGGATTGGAGTTCCCTTACGTCAATATCGTTGGATTGGAAGAACAACTCTTCCCATCGCAAATGAGCATGAACTCGCGCGAGGATCTCGAAGAAGAGCGCCGCCTGTTTTATGTGGCGCTCACGCGTGCTGAAAAAAGAGCAACCTTGAGCTATGCGCTTACACGCTATCGCTGGGGCCAATTGCAGTATTGCGAACCTTCGCGATTCATTGAAGAAATTGACGAGCAATACCTCGAACTACCACCTGCTGAACGCGCCCCTTCAACTCCAACACGCACCATCGACTTCCGAGCCGAACGCGAGAGTTTCAAACCCCGATATAACCCCGCGGAGAATCAGCGCCCGGCGCAGGCTCAAGCCAAACCCGAGCCGATTACTCCCGTTGCGCCACCGGCCGGATTCAAAAAAGTAAATGCCGCATCCACAGCATCCATTCCCATGCATGGCGATTATGCTGCACCGGAACAAATTCAAGTGGGCATAGATGTCGTCCACGATAAATTCGGCAAGGGGAAAGTCGTTGCTGTTGAAGGACAAGCGCCAGATGTGAAAGCAACTATTTTCTTCCCGTCTGCCGGACAAAAGCAATTGTTACTCAAATTCGCTAAACTAAAATTAGCCTAAGACTGCCATGTCATTCTATCGCTCCCTCCAATCGCTGCGCATCCACAACAAGAAAGGATTGGCTGTGCTTATCGACCCTGATAAACTGAATAGCGATAGTAAGATGAAAGCCATGGCCGAACTTTTGCGTCATTCTGATGTGAGTGCATTGTTTATCGGAGGCAGCCTGATGACACAAGACAACTTCCAACAGTGCGTCAAATTAGCTAGAAAACACATCGACCTCCCCTTGGTGCTTTTTCCGGGAAGCCCCGACCAAGTGAGCGATCAAGCCGATGCCATTCTTCTGCTCTCATTAATTTCCGGGCGCAATGCCGATTTACTTATCGGACACCATGTGACCGCTGCTCCGAAGCTGGCCAAGTCTTCACTCGAAATCATCAGCACCGGTTATATGTTGGTTGATTGCGGAAACACCACCACAGCTTCATATATCAGTCAAACATTCCCGCTGCCTTATCACAAACCTGAAATCGCAGCGGTGACAGCCATGGCAGGTGAAATGATTGGCATGAAATGCATGTATCTCGATGGCGGTAGTGGCGCGCAAAAACCTGTATCACCCCAGATGATCACTGCGGTTCGCAGCGCCGTGGCTACGCCTATCATTGTAGGCGGAGGGATTCGTGATGAAGACCAAGCCCGCGAAGCATTTGATGCCGGAGCAGACCTTATCGTGGTCGGTACCGCAGTGGAAGAAAACCCTGAACTGCTATTCTCCATAGCAAACGCAGCTGCACTGTCTCGTTAATTAACGATTGCAAACAAGATCATGATCAGACGACCCTTTAATATCAAGCAATGGATTACAGACAACCGCGATTTACTTAAACCACCGGTTGGCAACAAAAATCTTTACCATGAATCGGGCGACTATGTGATCATGATTGTGGGTGGACCCAACGCCCGCAAAGACTATCACCTCAATGAAACGGAGGAGTTGTTCTACCAACTCGAAGGCGATATTGTTGTTGGAATTCAAGAAAATGGTCAGGCTGTCGACATCGAAATCAAAGAAGGCGAAATGTTTCTTTTGCCGGCCAATGTGCCCCATCAGCCGCGCAGAGGCGCTAATACAGTTGGTCTTGTGATAGAATGCAAGCGCGCCGATCGCGATATGCTCGACGGCCTGCAATGGTATTGCGAGGAATGCAACACCCTGTTGCACGAATACCGTTTCGTGCTGAATAATATTGAGAAAGACTTCCTGCCGCGCTTTCGCGAGTTTTACTCCAGCCTAGATTACCGCACTTGCAAAAAATGCCACCATGTGATGGAAACCGATCCACGATTCAGCTGATTTGCAACCATTTTCGCATTTTCCAAGTCCTATTAGAAACCACTAAACCATGACCAAATCTTTACTAGCTGCTATTTGCGGTTTTATCTTTTCCATTTCAGCCTATGCCTGCCCTACAGCCATTGCCACGACAGTGCAAGACTGTAATTCATTTGTGTTTCATTTAGAAAATACTCCGGTCGGCAATGTGATTTGGAATTTTGGAGACGGAACCACCACAACCGGTGGCATCGAAATAGCCCATAGCTTTGAACTTAACGCTTTATATGTAATTAATGCTACGTTCAGTGGACCGGATTGTCCAGACGGAGTAGTGCTTACAACGATGGTGATAGCAGAATGCGCATCCACACCAGTTTGTCCCACCGAAATTTCATCCAACGCAGGCACCGAATGCGGTGTCATGAATTTCGAAATCGGATCTTTCGTTGAAGGTGAAAACGTGACCTGGTTTCCAGGCGATGAAAGCGGCGCGGTTGCAGGCGGTCATTTCTTCAGTCATACCTATGCCACACCTGGAAACTACCATGTGTGCGCTTTCTATACCACTCCGCTTTGCCCCAACGGCGTAGAGCTCTGCACGGATATCGTTGTTGAAGCGTGCAACACGAACCTTTGTCCAACGGGCATCACTGCCGAAGCCATCGACTGCGACTCATATATCTTTCATGTGCAAGGCATCGACAATGCTTCAGTTGTGTGGAACTTCAACGACGGTACTATCACAAACGGGGGAATCAACGCCGATCATACCTGGTCTGGAAATGGGGTCTACGTTGTTACTGCGGAAATCAACGCACCCCAGTGTCCGATTGTACCACCAACGAACATCATCACCATGGAGTTCACCGTTGAAATCAACTGCGCCGCCATATTAGCGTGCCCAACAGAAATAACCATGAACGCAGGCCTCGATTGCGGAGTGATGAATTTCGAAATCGGATCTTTCGTTGAAGGTGAACTTGTGACTTGGTTCCCCGGCGACCAATCAGGTGCTGTGGAAGGCGGTCATTTCTTCAGTCATACTTATGCGAATTCAGGCACCTATCAAGTGTGCGCTTTCTACACATCTCCGCAATGCCCGGTTGGCGTGGAACTCTGCACAGAAATAACCGTTGCCGGATGCGATACCATTTGCAATCAAGCTGCGCTGGCCATCGATAGCTATGTACTCGAAGGTGGAACAACTTCCTTGGTTTATATGCTGTCTGAGGTTGTTACAGGGAGTATTATCGTCAACGGATACGCATCGTATTCAGAAGCACATCCATATATGGATACCACAGTTTGCGTGCAAGACGGATGCTACTACATGACTATCGAGAGCAGCAATCCGATTACAATCGGCCAAGGGCTCAATAT
>CANHPZ010000133.1 GCA_947462725.1 Flavobacteriales bacterium | reverse complement strand
CGTTTTGTTGTCGGGCGACCAGGTAAGGTTGGTCATGTAGTATTGATCGCTCAGTGGCGCTTTGCCCATTTTCAATTTCACCGATTGCGCAGTGGCCACATCATAAATGCCCACGCTAACCCATTCGCTTTTGCCTCCGGCCATGGGATATTTGATCAGATGTGTCTTGGCAGGAATTGATGTGTAGTCGGTGAGGGGATAGTCGGTTACGTAGGCCTCGTCCTTTACGTAGTAGGCGAGTTTGCTGCCATCGGGGCTCCAGAAGGTGCCCTTGCTGATGCCGTATTCATTGCGCGAAATGCTCTGTCCGCTCACGATGTTCGCGGCCTCGCGTGTAATAGTGACCTCAGCATTGTTGATGGTCGCAAATAGGTTGTTGTCTTTGGTGTAGGCCACACGACGCGATTTTTCGTGAAAGTCGACGCTGGCTGCTTCAGTCGGGTAGGAGCTGAGTTTGATGGCGCGACGCATTTTTAGATTCACTTCCATGAATGCGTTTTTATCTTCGAAATAAAATGCCTCTGTGGTGAGCCAATGAATGGCCGGCATTTTCTTCATCTCACTTTTTCCAAGCATCAGATTGAGCTCTTCAACAGTGAGGATTTTCTTTTCCGGATTGCCCTCTTTCAAGTAGCCCACGTAGAGTGCCTCCTCTTTTACAAATGAATACAGCTCGCTGCCGGGAACCCATTGCAGTTGTTGGATAGAAGCCGGCGCGAATTGACGGAATTGACCGGTTACAGCTTCTTCGATGGTGAGCTTTTGCTGACCAGTGACTGTCATTACGCCAATGACTTGACAGATGGCGAATAGGAATAAATAACGCATTGTTGGTAATGTTAGAGTCGCCGAAAATACAAACTCAGACCGATGCAATAGCTTTGAAGACATAATCGATGGTATGAAAAATAGAATTCTCCTGGCGTTAATAATCTTGCTGGTTGTGGCTTGTGATCCAGATGGCAGCACGGATGTAACCGCACCGAGTATCACCGAAGTATTGGTGAACGGAAGTGAAAGCAGTGTTGTAATGGCCATGGCGGGAGATGCCTTGAACGTGAGTATTTCATCAACCGACAATGCAATTCTCAGCGAGTTGCGTGTGATAGTGCACGATGCCGACAATGGTCATGTGCACGCTGGAAATGGCAACGGCGGCGGTCAGTTTCATCTCAACTCAGGCAGCTGGGGTGTAGACAATGTGTATGAAATCGGCGCCGCATCGAATACTACACTATTTCAACTGAACGTGCCTGACGATGTGGCGGGTAACTGGCATCTGGTGGTCACTGCGCTGGATAATGATGGAACCGTGTCGCTCGAATACACCGTGCTCATTAAAGTAGAGAACCCCAATCTGCCGGGAATTAGCGTTCAGACCAACCCGGCATACGATGCAGATGGCGTTGTGCATATGCAAGCCGATTCAACACTTACGTTGAGTACAGAGGTAAGCGCGCCCAATGGTTTGGCCAGTGTGTGCGTCTATCCGATGTCGATGTTGGGCAATTTGGGGTATGTGGATTCCATTCCATTCCTTGGAAATCCGACAGCACTTTCTATCCCCGGCTACACCGTTACCGATGCTCCACAAGGTACCTATCGCATTGTGATTGCTGCAACCGACGTTCAGGGGCGCCGCCGCTTGTGGGATGCCAAAGTGATTGCGCAATAATTAGACGCGCATGAAATAAAACCTGCTGTTTGAGGTTAAGCGCGGGTCGACCGTATTTTTGACACGCTATGATGCGATTGCTGCTCTTGCTATTTTTCTTTTCTGTTCCACTGGAGTGGCTCGCTCAAACGGCTATTCTCAAAGGTGCTATCCGCGACCTAGATGGTTTGCCTGCCGCCGGCGTTATCGTTCAGCAAAAGGACAACATGGCCAACGGCACTGCAGCCAATGACGCTGGTGAATTCAGTTTACAGATTCCTGCCGAACGAGCTGTTGTTCTTTTGTTTAAAGGCATCGGAGCAAATACCTTGGAGCGAGAGTTTCGCTTAAGCAACGGAGAAACCCGCGTGGTCACTTTGGTTTATGACAACACGGCATCGGCTGGCGTTATTACCATACGTGCCGATCGTGAAGGTGGCATGAAGCCCATCGAAACCAAGTTACCTACCAAGCTGCCTACCATCAATCCGGGTATAGAATCCTATCTTTTGCAAATGCCGGTGAACTTCGCTTCTGAGCTCAGTAGCAGTTATAGCGTGCGTGGCGGTAGTTTCGATGAGAACCTGGTGTATGTGAACGGCATTCAAGTGTATCGTCCATTTCTTGTGCGCGCCGGTCAGCAAGAGGGTTTGAGTTTTCCCAACCCCGATATGGTGAGCAACATTCGCTTCAGTGCCGGTGGATTCGCGGCGCGCTATGGCGATAAAATGAGTAGCGTGTTGGATGTGCAGTATGCGCGTCCCGACAGTGCATACGGTTCATTCACGCTCGGGCTCCTCGGAGGCTCGGTGCACACTGCCGGTATTTCTAAAAACAGAACATTCACCCACAATACGGGTATTCGATACAAAGACAATTCGTATGTGTTCAACTCGCTCGATATCCAGGGCGACTACAAGCCGCGTTATTACGACATTCAAACATATTTGACCTGGAGGCCTCATGAATTCAGTCCGTTTGAATTGAGTTTCTTGGGTAATTATCAAAACAACCGTTATCAGTTCACACCGAGCACACGCTCAACGGATGTGGGTACCATCAACGAAGCATTGCGTTTGACGGTGTATTTTGATGGAAAAGAGGAGACCCGCTTTGAGACTTTGTTTGGTGCTTTTTCAGCGAAATACAATCCTTCGCCCTCCGCGCAGATGAGCATTACGGCCAGCGCTTTCAATACTTACGAAACCGAACGTTTTGATATACAGGGAGCATATCGTTTGGATGAACTTGAGCGTGATTTGGGTAGCGATCAGTTTGGTGAAGTACTCAAGAATAGAGGCGTTGGCGGGTTTCTCGATCATGCTCGCAACGCCCTCAATGCAACTGTGCTCAACGTAAGTCATCGCGGATTTGTGGAGCGAGAGTCGAAAAAGAATGTGTTCTCCTGGGGCGCCGATGCGCAGCAGGAATTCATCTATGACAAGCTCAACGAATGGTCGCTCATTGATTCTGCAGGATATGCTTCGCCGCGTCCACCTGATTCGCTTGGCTATACCGATCCTGCGGCACAACCCAATCAGGTGATTTTTCTAAAGGATAAAATTCGCGCGATCAACGAAGTGAACTCGCAGCGTGTTTCGGCCTATATACAAGATGAAAAACGCTGGGTGCTGAACGACGGTTCGATATGGACAATCAATGCCGGTGTGCGAGGCAATTACTGGAACTTCAACGATCAATTTGTGGGCGGTCCGCGCATAGCGGCATCCTATACACCGATTTGGATGCAGACACGTTACAACAAGAAGGGTGGCGTGGATTCACTGCGCAAGGACATCATTCTTACGGCGGCGTGGGGTTACTATTGGCAACCTGCATTCTACCGGGAGATGCGCGATTTTACCGGCGCTGTAAACCCGGAGATTCGTGCTCAGCGAAGCATCCATTATATCGTGGGTGCCAATTATGTTTTTCAGGCGTGGAATCGCCCGTTTAAGATCAATACGGAATTGTACTATAAGCAGCTGCGCGATTTGATTCCGTATGAAGTTGAAAACGTGCGTCTGCGTTATTTCGCTACCAACAATTCCAACGGATATGCCTATGGAATGGATGTGATGCTCAACGGTGAGTTCATCAAGGATGTGCAATCATGGGCACGCGTTTCCTGGATGAAGACGGAAGAAAATCTAACGGATGACGCTTATTACCTTTATTTGAATGCTGCCGGCGATACCATCTACAATGGCTTTACCCTCGATAATGTAGCAGTAGATAGTATCCGTCAGGTTCCGGGTTTCATTCCGCGTCCCAACGATCAGCGTGTGAGTGTGAGTTTACTGTTTCAAGATGAAATGAAAAAGAAGCCTTGGTACAAGTTGCTTATGAGTTTCTATTTCGCTACCGGCGTGCCATATGGACCACCTTCGCATGAACGATATCTGGATATCAGTCGCACCCGCGCATACATCCGCGCAGACATTGGATTCAGCCGTGATCTCATCCTGGCAAAAAACAAAGACAAGAATTGGTTCAACCGCACATTCAAGAAGGGCTATGTGGCCGTGGAGATTTTCAATTTACTCGGCACCAACAATATCATCAATCATCAGTGGATAGAAGATGTGAACGGAAGGCAGTATGGTATTCCAACATACCTCACCGGTCGCAGGCTCAATGTTCGGATGAGCTTGAGTTTCTAAACCCGATTAATTTTGTGCTCCAATATTTTGATTTATGGATGAGGAACAAATTGAGCGTTTGCGCGCGCGGTTGAATGAGATTCATGTGTGGCCGAGCATCTTCATGTTTAAGTTCATTTTGCCAACTGATGAAGCGCGCATCACGGAGTTGAAACTCATTTTCGGTGAAAGCGCAGAAATCAAAGAAAGGCTGTCGGCGAAGGGCAATTTTACCAGCGTTACTGTGCGCGAGATGATGCTCAACGCGGATGATATTTTTGAACGATACCGCAGGGTAGGCGGCATAAAAGGAATTATTTCACTTTAAAATAGAAACGATGGATACTCTGAAGGATGTGCTGCTCGTATTTACTGTTGTGTTGTTGGTGTACGTTCTGTATCAGCGATTGCTGCAAGTGTTGGGCAAGAAGGAACGCTCGCGCAGATATGCTGCGGTGAGTGAAACGATGGAATGGGAAGGACGTTCATTAAAGATGCACATTGAAGCAGAGCAGCCGATGGTTCTTCAAGTAACTGTGCGCACACCTGCAGGCGACGAAGTGATTCGATTGGAGGAAAGATCGCTCGAAGTCGGCAAGCATGATGTCGTTATCGATTGCAATGCTCTTGGTCAGGGCCGCTATTATGTGAGCTTGCAAACTACGGCACAGGATTATTCTCGCTATTTCGAAATTGAAGCATAATGTCGGCTATGAAATCACTGCGCATTGTATTTATGGGCACGCCGGAGTTTGCTGTCGCTTCATTGCGTGCGCTGCATGAAAGTGTGCATGAAGTTGTTGGTGTGGTAACCGTTGCTGATAAACCCGCCGGTCGCGGCTTGCAGATGCAGCCCAGTGCGGTAAAGCAATTTGCAGTGGATCATTCGATACCTGTGCTGCAGCCGCTGAAGTTGAAGGATGCGGATTTCATTGATGCACTGGGCGCGTTTCAAGCCGATTTGTTTGTGATCGTTGCATTTCGCATGTTGCCCGAAGTCGTGTGGAGCATGCCGCCAAGGGGTTCCATCAACTTACATGGATCGCTGTTGCCGCGCTACAGAGGTGCGGCTCCAATCAATAGAGCAATTATGAATGGTGATGTTGAAACCGGCGTTACAACGTTCTTTTTGCAACATGAAATTGATACCGGTCGTGTGATTCGTCGCGAGAAAATCGCCATAGGCGCAGATATGAATGCGGGTCAATTGCATGATATCATGATGGAAGTAGGGGCAAAGACGTTACTGGAAACGGTGAATGCAATTGCCGATGGATCAGCAACAGCTGTAGAGCAAGAGTTGTTGCAGCCTGCGGGTGAAGACATTCCTGCAGCCCCCAAGATTTTCAAAGAAGATTGTCGCATCGATTGGAATCAATCGGTGCAGCACGTGCACAATCATGTGCGCGGACTTTCGCCATATCCTGCTGCATGGACGCTGTTGCAAGGGAAAACACTGAAGGTATATGAAGGCCAAATGCTACCCGGTAAATCGGTGTCCGGCGAGTTTGAGACCGACGGCAAGTCTAATCTCTATTTCCCTTGTGTTGATGGCGCTTACAGCATTCTCAGCCTTCAGATGGAAGGTAAGAAGCGCATGAGTGTTGAAGAGTTTTTGCGCGGGTTTAGGGCTTCGTAGATGATCCTACAATCACCAGGTACTGCAAGATTAAATCTTCGGTGTGCTTGTCAATCTTGGCTTTCGGAGCCATGCGAGCAACGTGCTTTCCCCATTGCTCTTCGTTGTATGCACTTGGCTTTTTCAAACCATGGCATTTTCCACAATTGCCTTCATACATTGATTTTCCTTCCTGCAGCGACGCTAGTGTGGCGCCAGGATATTTGGTCGCTGCCTTGGCTGCATGAACATCGGTGATGGTGATTATTTGCTTCGGTGCGCATGCAACCATAACAATGGCAACGATGCAAGCGGTGAAGATTTTGTTTTTCATGTTTTTAGTTTTCAGAAGCCATAGGCAGTTTAAAGCTAAACGTAGTGCCTTTGCCTAAGGTGGATATGATATTAAGTTTTGATTTGTGCTTGTTCAGGAATTCTGTCGCCAGCACCATACCGAAGCCGCGACCCTTTTCGCGGTTGGTGCCTCGCGTGGTGAATTGAACACCTTTGACGATGTTGTCGATTTGCTCGGGTGTCATGCCAACACCCGAATCCTGTATGGTGAATTCAACCTCTTCTTCGAGTGCTTTGGCCGATATGCTGATGACTCCGCTGACTGGAGTGAATTTGATTGAATTGCTCAAAAGATTGCGAAAAACGCTGTCGATCATGGTGTGGTCGACTTCAATTTTCAAATGTTTCGGCACGTTGAGATGCAACAAAATACTTT
>CANHPZ010000132.1 GCA_947462725.1 Flavobacteriales bacterium | reverse complement strand
GCACTGTCGCGTCAAATCGGTAAGGGCACCGTTGAAATGCTCAACCGCCATGAAATGTTGGATGTGGTTGTGGTGGATGGAAAGGCCCGCGGCATCATTGCGCGCAATCTCGTAACCGGTGAATTGGAGCGTCATTCAGCGCATGCTGTTGTGCTTTGCACCGGTGGATACGGCAACGTGTTTTTCCTTTCAACCAACGCTATGGGAAGCAATGTTACCGCAGCCTGGCGCGCACACAAGCGCGGTGCGGCATTCGGTAATCCTTGTTTCACGCAAATTCACCCAACGTGCATTCCGGTTAGTGGTGATCATCAATCGAAGCTCACGCTTATGTCGGAATCGTTGCGTAACGACGGCCGAATTTGGGTGCCTAAGCACAAAGAAGATGCACAAGCTATTCGTGCCAAGCGCATGAAGCCACAAGATATTACGGAAGATCGTCGCGACTATTACTTGGAAAGGAGATACCCTGCTTTTGGTAACCTGGTTCCTCGCGATATCGCTTCTCGCGCTGCGAAGGAGCGTTGCGATGAGGGTTTCGGTGTGAATGCGACCGGAGAAGCTGTTTATCTTGATTTCTCTTCAGCGATTATTCGCTATGGTAAAGCTCAAGCGAATGTGAAGGGAATTCACAACGCCAGCGAGCAACAAATCATTGAGCTCGGCACGAAGGTGGTTGAAGAAAAGTATGGCAACTTGTTTCAGATGTATGAGCAAATCGTTGCTGAGAATCCATATAAAACTCCCATGATGATTTACCCGGCGGTGCACTACACCATGGGTGGCTTGTGGGTGGATTATGAATTGATGACTTCCGTACAAGGTCTCTACGCCTGCGGTGAAGCCAATTTCAGTGATCACGGAGCCAACCGATTGGGAGCCTCTGCATTGATGCAAGGTTTGGCTGATGGTTATTTCGTGTTGCCTTATACTATAGGTAATTACCTCGCTGATGAAATTCGTACGGGCAAGATTTCAACCAGCTCGCCGGAGTTCGACGAAGCTGAGAAGCAAGTGCGCAAGCAAATTGATACGCTCCTCAACAATGGCGGCACAGAGCCTGTCGACCATTTCCATCGTCGACTTGGAAAGGTGATTTGGGACAAGTGCGGAATGGCGCGCAATGAAAAGGGATTGAAGGAAGCCATTGCTGAAGTTCAACAAATCCGTAAGGAGTTTTATGCGACTGCCCGCATCCCAAACAACTCTGAGTACATGAATACAGAGCTAACGAAAGCTTTGCGTGTAGCCGATTTCATTGATCTTGGTGAATTGATGTGCCTCGATGCACTCAATCGCAACGAAAGCTGTGGAGGTCACTTCCGCGAGGAATACCAAACCGAAGATGGTGAGGCCCTGCGTGATGACGAGAATTACAAGTACGTTGCAGCATGGGAATGGACGGGAGATCCGTCGGCCCCGAAGTTGAATAAAGAAGATTTGATTTACGAGAATATTAAGGTGCAGCAGCGTTCTTATAAATAGGATTACAGGATTACAGGATTGCAGGATAGAAGGGAGGAAGGAATAAGATTGATATAAGTTATTTGAAATAGGAATAAGCGTTTTAGCAAGCACCTTTTAGCATTGCAGTATGAATGCAACAAGGGAATGCTCAGCATCGGTTAAGTCATATCGTGATTTAATCGTTTGGAAAAAATCGGTGGATTTGGTAGAACTTGTTTACAACATCACGGGCAGGTTTCCATCGAATGAAAGATTTGGCCTGATGAGTCAAATGCAAAGAAGCGCTGTTTCTATTCCATCCAATATTGCAGAAGGTTGGGGTAGAAAAAGTACACGTAGTTATATTCATTTTTTGAGCATTGCTTCGGGATCTCTTGCAGAATTGATGACTCAAGTGGAAATTTCTTCCCGTTTGGGTTTCTGCAGAAAGGAAGAAAAAGGTGAAATTGATAATCAAGGCTCTGAGATTAGTAAAATGCTATTCGTATTGATACAAAAGTTAGAGAGAAATTTAAATACAAAACACACTCAATAAGATTCGATTGCACATATGCGCCGTTTACAATCCTTTAATACTGTAACCCCTGCAATCCTGCAATCCTACAACTCTACAACCCTTTAAAAGCTAACGATGAATCTCAAACTCAAAATATGGAGACAAAAAAGCACCTCTGACAAAGGCGCAATCGTTGACTACAATGTCAATGACGTCTCTCCTGACATGTCGTTTCTCGAAATGATCGATGTACTCAACGATGACCTCGTGAAGAAGGGTGATGACCCTGTTGCGTTTGACCACGATTGCCGCGAAGGTATTTGTGGCATGTGCAGCATGTTCATTAATGGTGAAGCACATGGCCCTAATCGCGGAGTTACAACCTGTCAGTTGCACATGCGCTCGTTTAAGGATGGCGATACCGTGTATGTGGAGCCATGGCGCAGTGAAGCTTTTCCTGTAATCAAAGATTTGATGGTGGATCGCGGAGCATTCGACCGCATTCAACAAGCCGGTGGATTCGTTTCTGTGAACACCAGCGGTCGCACTATGGATGCCAACGCCATTCCGATTCCAAAGGAAGATGCTGATAAGGCGTTTGATGCAGCTACTTGCATCGGTTGCGGCGCGTGCGCTGCTACTTGCCCTAACGGAAGCGCTATGCTTTTCGTTGGTGCGAAAGTTTCGCAGTTCGCTCTGCTTCCGCAGGGACAAGTGGAAGGCAAAGCCCGTGTATTGAATATGGTGAAGCAAATGGATGAAGAGGGTTTTGGCAATTGCTCCAACATCGGTGCATGCGAAGTGCAATGCCCAAAGAACATTTCTCTTGAAGTAATCGCACGCATGAATCGCGAATACCTCATGGCGAATGTGAAGCCTGAAAACTGATACAGTTAACTCAATGAAATTTCTGTTCGCAAGCGTGTGTCTTTTGCTCACGTTCATGTGCGGAACAAGCACTGCGCAATCCTTTCGCTATATCCAAGGTGAAGATGCAGTGTCTTCGAATTTCTATGACATCGTTGATTGCGCAGAGACGTACTTCATAACACACGAAGAAATCTCCGATGAACCGTTCGAAGATGATGAATACATGCGCTTCAAACGTTGGCAGTGGTATTGGCAAACCCGCGTCAATGACGATGGAAGCTTTCCTGATTTAACTGCGCAGCACCGCGTTTATCAAGAACTCCAACAATCAGCCAATCGCGATGTGTCCAGCCCTTGGGTAAATATCAATCAGTCGCATGGTGATGGCGGATACAACGGTATGGGCCGCGCCACCTCAATCGCATTTCACCCTACTGATCCACAAATTTTTTACGTAGGCGCTCCAATCGGTGGTATCTGGAAAACTACCGATGGAGGGCTTACTTATAGCGCCCTTGGTGATTCACTGCCGTATGTGAGCGTTGGAAATATCTGCACCCATCCGACTGATCCGAATATCATCTACATCACCGTCGGTGATAGCAATGGCTGGTGGAACTATGGCTTAGGTGTATACAAGTCTGTGGATGGTGGTGTGACATGGCAGCCCACGGCGAACACCTCGTTGTTTACGCAAAACGTTGCCTACCTGCGCATGGTGATTAATCCCGCAAATCCGGATGAACTGTTCGTTGCACAAACCAATGGTTTGTTTCGCACGCAAGATGGCGGCATGTCGTGGGATGTTGTGCATGCCGGATCACATTCCGATGTGGAATTGAAGACGGGTGTTGATGGTGAACTCTATTGTGCTACCGATGATTATTGGGGAAGCAGTGAAGTCTACACCTCGCTTAATCACGGCACTTCTTGGTCGCAAATCAGCGACTTCAACGTAGCGTACAACTACCTCCAGATTTCTGTAAGCCCTGCGGAACAAGAGTACTTGGGAATCAAATCTAGTATATCAGGCGCTGCCGATTATTACTCCACATACGATGGCGGTATCAACGTAAATCATATCGACCTCATGCCTGATGATGGCATTCTATTTACATCGCCTTTGAACTCTTCCAAAATCTATTGCGGATTCATGGTCACGCATCAATCGGTCAATGGAGGCTTGGATTGGAACCAGCTAACCGATTGGTACAACTCGGGCAATTACACCGAGGTGCACGCCGACAATCACTACGTAGCGCATCACCCCTTGACGAATGAGTTGTATTTCTGCAACGATGGTGGCGTGTATCGTTTCAACGAAAGCACGATGCAGTGGACTGAATTAACGGCCGGATTAATCATCACACAATACTATCGCATTGCGGTGGCACAGTCGGATGATGTCTTTATGATTGGAGGAACACAAGACAACGGCGGACGCAAACGCACGGGCGTCAATGCTTGGGCAGCAACCAATGGTGGTGATGGAATGGAGGTAGCCATCAATCCGGTAAACGAAAACATTATCTACACCACATACGTCAACGGGCAACTCTATCGCTCGAATGATCAATGGGTGAATGATACGTACAATGAAATTACGCCACCGAATGCCGGTGAAGGCGATTGGGTGACTCCGTATGTGCTCGATCCGCAAGACCCGTCGGTAGTGGTGGCCGGTTATACCGATGTATTTCGTTCAGACGATAATGGTGAGACATGGCAACAGTTGAGCACGAATCTTACGAGTGATCCTGGGAATAAGATCAAGGCAATCGCCGTTGCTCCATCCGATCAATACACCATTTATGCAGGTCGCGCGGGCACCATGTATATCACCCACGACGCCGGTGAAACATGGGACAATCAACTCATCGCTTTAGGTTTGGGAAATAGCGCTGAGCTTACGAGTATTGCTGTGCACCCAACGGATCCAATGCAATTGTGGGTGACTCTATCGGGTTATTCTAGCACCAAGAAAGTGTACTATTCCAGCAATGGTGGTGATACGTTTACCAACATCACACACAACTTGCCCAACGTACCGTGCAACTCTTCAGTCATTGATGTGCAGTCGGAATTGCTAGATCTTTATGTGGGCACTGATGTGGGTGTTTTTGTGTACGATGCTGCTACGCAGCAATGGATTTACTATGGATCTGGATTGCCAAATACATCGGTGACCGATCTTGAAATTCAACAAAGCACACGCAAGCTGCGCATTGGAACTTTCGGTCGCGGCGTATGGGAAAACGACCTCTACTCGCAGCCCTTTGTGGCTTCGGTGAATAGCACGGCTTCTTTCGACAAAACAACATTTCGATTGAATAACAATCCCGCTGATGATGCCTTGGTTATTGATGTGCATGCTGGCAGCAGTGCGCGTGGCGCTTGGGTTGTTTATGACATGCAAGGCCGCGAGGTCGTTAACGAGTTACGCTCACTACCTGTTGGCCATTATCAATTGGTTTTGGATGTGGACCACCTTGCTACAGGCGCATATATCCTCAATTACGCTGCAGAGAATCATCAACCCGAAGGCATTCACTTCATCAAGCGTTAATTCGCTTCATCGCGATCTTCGCGAAAGATGTCGTTCATGATATCGCTAAACTCGATGCTGCTGTCCATCACTGTTTTTCCTATTACAGAGAATTCTGCAAGTCCATGCAGCACGAATTCCATCATCATCAGGCGGTCTTCCTCGCCGATACCGGGGCAATATTTATCTACGAGATCGTGTAACACAGGAATGCTATAGAGCGTGTTGGCGTATTCATCACGCGGGCAATCGTTGAGCAGCTGAATATTTTCTTGGCCGATGTGTTCGATGATGGCTTGATAGGGACTCTGCATTTTTTTGCGCTTGATGGTCTCCGGGCTTGGAAATATCTGTGGAAATTTTTTGCGAATGGCCATGCCCAATAAGCGCATAGCGACAAACTGCGGTCCTTCTTGTTCGCCTTCATATACCAACTCTACTTTCCCTGTTATCGCGGGAACGATGGACATCAAATCACTGATGCGCGCATTGGTTTTTTTCTCTTTGTTGATGATTGATCGGCGCTCAGCGGCGCTTACGAGATTTTCCAGCGCACTGATGGTGAGACGCGCCGACACTCCGCTTTTATGATCCACGTATTCGCTTTCGCGAGCTTCGAAGGCCACCATTTCAATCATTTCGCGCACAAAGGCAGGAACGGTAACACGCTTCTGCTGCTCTTTTGTAATAGCCGCTTCTTGTGCGGTAATTTCCATTCCGAGTTCAATACTTTTTGGATAGTGCGTGAGTATTTGGCTTTGAATACGGTCTTTCAGCGGAGTGATGATGCTGCCGCGATTGGTGTAATCTTCTGGGTTCGCTGTAAACACAAATTGTATGTCGAGCGGTAAACGCAACTGGAACCCGCGAATCTGAATGTCCCCTTCTTGCAGGATGTTGAAGAGTGATACTTGAATACGCGCTTGCAAATCGGGCAATTCGTTGATCACGAAGATGCAACGATTGCTGCGCGGCACAAGACCGAAATGTATCACGCGCTCGTCGCTGTAAGGAAGCTTCAAATTGGCTGCTTTGATTGGGTCTACATCACCAATCAAATCGGCTACGCTTACATCAGGAGTTGCCAGTTTCTCGATGTAACGTTCAGAACGATGCATCCAACGTATGGGTGTGAGGTCGCCGTGTATGGCTATAAGATCATGCGCTGTATGACTGATGGGCTTCAACGGATCGTCGTTCAATTCGGTGCCCGCAATGCACGGTACCCACTCATCGAGCAATTGCGTGAGCGTGCGTGCAATGCGTGTTTTGGCTTGACCACGCAATCCGAGCAAATTGATGCTGTGGCCGCTCAACACGGCGCGCTGAATGTC
>CANHPZ010000131.1 GCA_947462725.1 Flavobacteriales bacterium | reverse complement strand
TCGAGTGCCTCTGAAATCGTTTTCTTCAAGCTTATAGCGCTGGATCATGGTGCCCATTGCACCATCGAGGATGAGTATTTTTTGTTGCGCAAGCGAATGCATGGTCATGGCCGTGAATATTTATAGGTTGCACAAGAAGGTCGATGGGACGCACGCGAAGAACCTCGCTGCCTCATCTATCCCGAAATACTTCGAGTAGGAGTTGGCACCCAGCTTTTACAGGGTTGCCAGGACATCATTGGGCCTTTTCCCTCCGTCCTTCTTGATAAAGCGCAGCGAATATACTGAGCATGTCCAATAAACAAGATGCTGTGATTAAATCGGCATGACGCGGATGGAGCGTGCGTTATCAAGACTTTATTTAGCATTTGTCAATCCATGAGATTAATCCGCTTCATCTCAACCGGTGCAAACTGGAAGCACATAGCACTGATTAGTGTTGTTGTGATGGTGTCCCTTTATACGCTCAGTTTTTTTCAGTTCATTCCGAAATGGGATAGTGTAAGAGGGTATTTACCCTATCGTTTTTTTATAAGTGATTACGTGAGTGATGGGCAGTTGCCGCTATGGAACCCTTTCCAACGCCTAGGTTATCCGGGGTATTGCGATTTGCAGAGTGGCGTTTGGTATCCTGTGTTATGGCTCTTAATGTTGTTTGGTCAGTATGATATAACGAGTTTGATAGTGGAGGTGGTTGGTTGCTTTTTAATTGCCGGGTGGGGCATGTACACCCTAAGCAACTGGATGGTGGGTTGCAAAAGAACAGCTGCAATACTGGGTATAAGCTATGCCTTGTCCGGCTTCATGGTTGGCTCTGCACAGTTGATGGTTTTTCTCATTGGAGTAGCTTGGCTGCCATGGATTCTATGGAGTTTGCTGCGATTGCTTGAAGACGGTTCATTGCGTTATGCGCTCTGGCTTGCCCTCTTTTTGATGTGCAACATTACCGGTGCTAGTCCGGCTTTTACCATCATTTTGATCTACATTATTCCTGCAGTTTCTATTTTATCGGTTTGGAAAAAATACAAGGTCAAGGGCTATTTTTTGCTATTGCTGAAATCATCCTCCATTGGTTTTTTTGCGCTGATCATTCTGCTACTTCCGTTCTTACAATCGTTCATTGATTTTTATCCCTACTTCAATCGAACAGGTAAATTGGCCTATGAAGATATGATCATCAATCCATTTGTATGGGCTGATTACATTTCGTTTTTATTCCCGTATTCAGTCATTTCTACCGGCGAGATGTTTGAAGTCACTGATTTGTCGCTAAGGAATGGTTACATCGGATTAGTCTGTTTTTTCTTCTTGGTGTTGAGCATTACTTGCAGGAAATACTGGTCTCGCTGGCATGCGGGTCTTATCGTTGGATGTTTGATTTCACTCTGGTTTGCCTTGGGCGATTTCTCCGGGATTTATCGGATTGCGTATCACTTTCCTGCATTTGGGTTGTTTCGACATCCGGCATTCTTTCGAGGATACGCGATGCTCTGCATGCTTTTGCTTTCAGGGTTTGCCATCAAACGCATCATCGCAGAAAACTACATATCAAGATCCGCAATCAATCTGTTTTTGACATTCGTTTTCATTGCATCGGCATCGGCTTATTGGGCATGGAGGCATACATCTTGGGAATCTATTCGACGTTCGTTGCACGAAATTTATACGCGATTTGAATTTCCTGCTGCCGGATTTGAAAGCCAGTTGTTCCTGAATAGTATCATTCTGCTCTTACTAGCATTCTTAGCTGTAATTCTGAGAGCCGCTTTCAAATTGAATGTCTATTTCTTGCTTCTGGCTTTTACGGCTGCTGATTTATTCATTCAAACGCAGTTGAGCGCACCAACAACACTTCACCACGGTATTGGTTATGCTCAAACGAAGGATTACTTTCATGCATTGGAAGCATTGCCTGATCACGACCAGCGATTCAATGGTGTTGCACTTAATGAACTGGATGAGTCGGTGGGATTGATTCAAACTGCGGGCTTAGACCGTAACCTCTCTACCTTCAATCGCACCATTTCTGCTGTTGGCGAAAACCCAATGCGCTTCCGGGCATTCGACGAGGCACGTAATAATGGCCAGCTTCAATGGGTTTTGCAAAATCCGCTTTTCTATTTCCCAGATAAAATCTGCAGTGTAACGGATAGCCTATGTGCGGGATGCTTGTTTAACACTCCTGCGCCTGCTGATGAAATTGGTGATTCGGTTCTCATCCAAAATCCTCAAGTGGAATACAACGCTTATTCTGTGTATGTTGAAAACCCCAATGCGAAGAGCCGCTTGCTCTTGCTCAATGTGAATTATCATCATTTGTGGAAAGCAGATTTTAATGGGGCAGAATTGGCTGTCATCCATGCTAACGACTTAGTAATGGGTGTTCGTATTCCCCCACAATCGAAGGGTGAAGTGCGATTCAAGTATCAATCGCCGTTTTTGTTTGCGGCTTGGTTGATTAGTGTTGCCACCTTAATCATTTTGCTACTTGTGTTGTTGCGCACCCCTCAAAATGCAACTGCACATGCTGTCAAATAGTGGTGATAAATATTATGACTTTATCGCTTGATGCATTTTGAATTGTCTGTATCGCCGTTATTTTTGACCCACATTAATTTTCACCATGCCGTATTTATTTACATCAGAGTCGGTGTCTGAAGGACATCCCGATAAGGTAGCGGATCAAATTTCAGATGCGCTTATTGATAATTTCCTCGCACAAGATCCATCATCGAAGGTGGCTTGCGAAACGCTTGTTACTACAGGTCAAGTGGTTCTTGCAGGCGAAGTGAAGTCACACGCATATCTCGATGTGCAAGAAATTGCTCGTGATGTCATTCGTCAAATTGGTTACACCAAGAGCGAATACATGTTTGAAGCAAATTCATGCGGAATTCTTTCCGCTATTCATGAGCAATCTTCGGATATTAACCAAGGTGTTGAGCGCAAGAAGCCGGAGGAACAAGGCGCCGGTGACCAAGGAATGATGTTCGGTTATGCTTCTCGCGAAACCGACAATTACATGCCGCTTCCGCTCGAGCTTGCACACACCTTGCTGCGCGAATTGTCTGCGATACGTCGTGAATTCCAAGCGGGCAAGGGAAAGCAAATGCCTTACTTACGTCCTGATGCTAAGAGTCAGGTGACCATTGAATATGATGACAACAATAAACCCGTTCGCATCGATTCAATCGTGATTTCTACCCAACACGATGACTTCGGAAAGGATGCAGCCATGTTGAAGCAAATTCGTGAAGATATTATCCATGTGTTGATTCCTCGTGTGAAGAAGAGGCTTCCTAAGCGCGTTCAAGCATTGTTCAATGATAAAATCAACTACCACATCAACCCAACTGGAAAGTTTGTCATCGGCGGTCCTCATGGTGATACAGGTCTTACAGGACGTAAGATAATAGTTGATACTTACGGTGGTAAAGGTGCTCATGGTGGTGGTGCATTTAGTGGTAAGGATCCTTCCAAGGTTGACCGATCTGCAGCATATGCAACTCGTCACATTGCTAAGCATCTCGTTGCAGCAGGTGTTTGCGACGAAGCGCTGGTGCAAGTGGCTTACGCTATAGGTGTTGCAGAACCTGTGGGTCTTTATGTGAATACTTACGGCACATCGAAGGTTAAAATGAATGATGGAGAAATAGCGCGTATCGTGCGTGGCATGGATGAGTTTAACATGCGTCCATACTCCATCGAAAAGCGCTTCAAGTTGCGCACACCAATCTATCTTGAAACTGCTTCTTATGGTCATATGGGCCGTGAGTCTCGCGAGGTTACGAAGATTTTCAATAAAGGCAAGAAGAATGAAATCAAGGTGAAGGTGAAGCTGTTCCCATGGGAAGAACTCAATGCTCTTGATGCGGTTAAGAAGAAATTCAAAATCAAATAAAAATTCAGAAACGCCCTCGCTTGAGGGCGTTTTTTTTGAACCACTCTAGAGAGCAAGTCTTATCGAGAGCTATCTTCGTATGGTATGAAACGTTGGTTGTTTTTTTTGGTGTTTTGTGGATTGAGTGCACTGGTCTGCGCTCAGTTAGTTGCGCCTTCCGATGTTCTTCATGAAGAGGGATTGGATTGGAAGAAGACGCTATTACTTGCCAAGACTTCAGCTTCTACGACACCTCGGGAGGGTACTCACTATCGTTGGGAATTTCTAGGGCCCAGCGCTCAGCCTCGTGAAGACGATGCCTCAGGTACCGGTGTTCCTGCTTACGCCCGTCGCAGGGGCAGTGGCACAGGGCGTATCAATTATTTATATGCGCATCCCACGAATCCGAAACTGCTGTGGGCATGCTCACCGACCGGTGGGCTCTGGTATACTGAAGACGAAGGGCTGCATTGGCGGTCAGGTGGCACAGATGCATTGCCTGTTTCGGGAGTGTCATCCATATCGGTCAATAACGACAAGCCTAGGCAATGGGTTATCGCAACCGGCGATGGAGACGATCAATTCACGGCAACCAATGGTTTGTGGCTAACACGCAACGGCGGTAAATCATATGACTGCATCAATGGTGATGATGCATCCACCGCGTTGCCATTTCACTTGATTGACTCACCTACGTTCATCAGCGAGGTAGTTGCTAATCCGGATCATTTTGAATCGCTGATTGTTGCGTCTACCCAGGGATTATGGGTGTGTCCGGATGTCATGATGCGCACTTCGGATTATGGGCCTTTGGGTTGGTTGTTTGGCCGCACCAAGCGTATTCCGCAATGGAAACGCATATCGCCTCAACAGTTTTACGATATTGAATGGTTGCAGGGCTACAACGATGGCAACGCGGTTGCAGCAGGTGGTGAGTCGCTTTGGATTAGTTCCAACGGCGGTCAGAATTGGGAGGAACAGCCGATGCCTTCGCTGCAGCAAATCTCGGCTTATCCGTTTCGCAGAATGACGCTGCAATACACCAATCAGCTCCCAGGATTTGTACATGTAATGATCACGTGCAGTGAAGCGGCGAGTGCCAGCAAGCTCGGTCCTGCTCAATTGTATTTGTTTGATCTAAAATCTAAGCAGTGGCAGTTGATTCGCACTATGGACGGTGATGCAACGAATGTTATCCCAACGCGTGGTCGAGCATTCGAAGTGCGTCCGTCCAATCCACAATGGATGGCATGCGCCAACGTGCAGCCGGTCAACATCAGTAAGGATGGAGGTAAGCGCTTCGAAAAGATTGGTAAGAACCAAATGCATGATGATGTGCACCATGTCCTTTGGTCGGCCAACGAACATGCGCTTTGGGCTTCACATGATGGCGGTGTGAGTGTGAGCTTTGATGAAGGTTTGACGTGGGAACCGCGAGATAACGGCATTGGTGCGGCCAATGTTTTCGGAGTGTCTGTATCTCAGTCAAAGGATGTGCGTGTAGCTTATGGCGGTTATGATGTTGGCGGCAATTATTTGCGCGATGGTGAGTGGAGCCATGTGTCGTGGGGCGATGGATTTGAAACGATAATTAGTCATGCCGATCGCGATGTGGTGTTCACCAGTAGTCAGAACGGTGGTATACAAGCGACGTTTGACGGTCGCACTTTTGATGAGTCTCTCAGGGCCAATGCCAAAACGGAATGGCATACATGGATGCGCATGCACCCCTCGGAGTTCAATACAATTTATTGCGCCGGTGAGCGATTGGCGCGTTCCAATAATTTGGGTGAAAGCTGGGAGTCTGTTTTTGATTGTAAGAAAATCGATAGCACCTTATACAATGCCTATCGTTTTTTTATGTCGCCCGATCATCCACAAACGATGTATGTATATGCTTTGACCAAAACATCGTTGGTGCAGCCTCAGTTGTGGGTTACTCACAATCTTCTTGAGGATGATCCATTGCAAGTGCAATGGCAGCGCATTCCATATGTGCCTGTGGAAGGGTGGATTGCAGGACTGGCCATTGATCCACAGGATAAAAACAAATTCTGGTTGCTGTATACCCGCCGAGAAAAGGACGGCAAACTGTGGTATTACGATGGCAAGCGTTATCAGGATGAGACACGCGAGCTGCGTGAAGCTTATTGCGAAAGCATTGTGTTGCAGTCGGGACCGGATGCGCGATTGTATCTTGGAAGTAATCAAGGTGTATTCACCAAGGTGCGCAACGACAGTGAATGGACGCTCCTCGACGGTCTGCCCGGCGTAGCTATAAAATCTCTTGCCATTAATTATGCAACAGGAAAAATCATTGCAGGTACGTTTGGTCGAGGCGTTTGGCAAGCCGATTTATGCCATTGAATCACTTATTGTATTTGAGCCAAAGGTCGGAAACTCCGCTGATTGGTATGTTGGCTGTTTCATTTGTCAATGCTTCGTTGAACTGATGAATGCCAACGTTGTCGATTGTCCACAAAGCATGATTCAATTCGTCGAAAATTAACTTGTCCGGATGTTGGGTGTCATTGAGCGAAAAGCTTGAGAAGTTGTTGATGTATCGCACAACTCCATTCGATTGGATTGTGTAAAAATCATCACCATCAGCTGCAATTATGCTGCTTACCGATGACTGGTCATAGAAGTTGAAGTTTTCATTGATTGCACCTGTGTTCAAATTGAGATAAGCGAAATGCGCTTGCCCACTGCTGTTGCCCGCAAGAATGAAAAAATGTTCGTCGCTTGGCAATGGGATAACGCCTGTAATTTCCCAATCCACCGATAATGTGAGGAGCGGAATGCCGTTGCTCCGCGGATAAACATCGATGTAATCCGTGCTGCCGGTAGCAGCCTCGGAGATAGCAATAATATGTTCACGTGAAGTG
>CANHPZ010000130.1 GCA_947462725.1 Flavobacteriales bacterium | reverse complement strand
TGGGTATTTGCTCGATAAAATCGGCAATTGATGTTTTGTTCTTTCTCAATTCCAGCAAGAGATCGTTGGATTCGACCAGATCAAAGTAGTAGTGATAATAGGCCGGCGCTTGCGGGTAAATGGATTTGTCGAGCATGGTGCGAAGGTAGGTGTTGCGCATTTATATCCGGGTAGTTTGAATACCGGGAATTAAGTTAATACATTCGCCATCGCCTAATTTATCACCAAAGTATTATCCCATTATGACATCCAAGTTAGAGGACTACCTACACCAATTCGCTGCAGTTGCGGATCAACATTTTGAGGGCAACCCATGGTTTCAAGAAAGATTCGAGTATTTCCAAGAATTCTTTAAGACAGAAAATATTCAGAAGGCTGAATGGAAAGACTTTCAATCTATGGGTGATTGCATTCATGCCTTTAATTCACTGGCTATAGCTAAACAGAATGCGCTCGGAAGACCGAATTTACCGATTGAAAAATATAGGGAAATATTTCTATACATAGCTGAGAGTAAGGACAGTCTTGATGCAGTAGTAGATAATTTGTTCAAAGGAACAAATGGCAATTACCAATTGCCGCAATTTGGACATTCTTCCGTGAGTGAATTAATAGCCTATGCCCGCCCTTATAATGCCGTCATGTATAATAAGCGCACAATTGAAGCGCTCGAGTTTCTAGGGGTATCAGTACCATTTGAAAGAGGTGATACTTTCGGTGAGAAATACTTGAAATTTAATGAAACACTCAAGCCTGTTCTCGAAAATTATCAGCGTATTGTAGGCAAAAGAACGGAGACTACTTTTCCCTTAGAATTGGATCAATTCTTTTCATGGCTTTACAGTGAAATAATTAAACCGGAACGGAAAATAAATGACATTTCTAATTCCACGCCTAATATCACATCAAATGAACCGCAAGGACTTTACGGCAGAAATAGAAGATATTGGTTAGTTGCACCAGGCGAAAATGCTAATCGTTGGGAATATTGTCAGCAAAAAGGAATTATCTGCATAGGATGGCACGAGATGGGGAATTTGTCGCGATTTGAGAATCGCGAGGAACTGCAGAAGCTAATGCATCGGACATTTGTGAACATTAAAGGCGACCAGAAGAATAACAGCCTATGCCTATGGCAATTCGCCAATGAAATTCAGCTGGGTGATATTATCGTATGCAAGAAAGGACGATCCTCCTACATTGGATATGGTATTGTCACAGGCGAATATGAATACAACACGGAAGATTCTAATATGCCTAACATCCGCAAAGTAGAATGGATTTCCAGTGAAGTGTTCAACGCTGACCATCCGATAGTTACTAAGACGCTCACTAATATTAGTCGCTATCCGACCTATGTGAAGTTTCTTTCTGATTTATACAAAATCGATGATGTCAATGTAACAGATTCTTCAGATCGCAACTACTACTGGTTATACGCGAATCCAAAAATCTGGAGAATTCAGGATATGGTAATCGGTCAAGAACAGTATTATACAGCATACAATGACAGTGGTAATAAGCGTCAGAAATACGAATACTTCAAGCAAGTCAAAAAGGGAGATCTTCTTATTGGTTATGAATCATCACCAACCAAACGTGTGGTCGCCATTCTAGAAGTTACACAAGAACTGCATTTGGATGAAGACCTAAACAACGAAGTTTTCTATTTTAAACTGAATGAGTTCATCGCGAAGGGTATGACTTACGATGAAATCAGCGCAAATCCCGAATTGGAAAATTCAGACCCACTTCGCAGCAGTCAGGGAAGTTTATTCAAACTCACACAAAGTGAATTTAAAATTTTGTCGCAGTCCTCTTCACCTGATTTGCAAACCTTACAACCCTATGATTGGGAGCAAATTGAACAGGATGTATTTGCTGATCGTGAACATTTGGAGATAATTCTGGATGCTTTGTCCAGTAAAAAAAACATAGTACTGCAAGGTTCCCCGGGTGTTGGGAAGTCCTTTTTAGCGAAACGATTGGCCTTTTTGATGATGGAAGAACAGGACAAAAGTCGTGTAGAGATGGTTCAATTTCATCAAAGCTATTCATACGAAGATTTTGTGCAGGGATTTCGACCCACTGAAAGTGGACACTTCAAGTTGGAAAATGGCATCTTTTATCGGTTCTGTCAGCGCGCATTGACCGATCCTTACAACGATTACTTCTTCATAATTGACGAAATCAATCGTGGAAATCTGAGCAAGATTTTCGGCGAATTAATGCTGCTCATAGAAAATGACAAACGAAGCGATAATTATGCTGTCTCACTTACATACAGCGGCGGTAAGGAAAATAAGTTTTACATCCCATCCAATGTCCACATTATTGGCACAATGAACACAGCCGACCGCTCTATAGCCTTGGTTGATTATGCGTTGCGTCGGCGTTTTGCATTTATTGAAATAGAACCGACTTTTAATCGCGCTTTTAGTCAACATTTGGAAAAGTCAGGTATCCCATTGAGATTTATTGAGGGCTTGGTAATACGATTGAGTGCTCTTAACGAAACCATTGAATCCGACTCAGGATTGGGAAAAGGCTTCGTAATTGGTCATAGTTATTTCTGCTGTAGCTCACCGATTGATAATCCGAATGATTGGCTGCGCCGCATTATTGATTTAGAATTAGAACCTTTGCTTCGAGAATATTGGTTCGATAATGAATCCAAATGGAAGGATGAAGTTCGCAAGCTTCGCAACCATATTGCATGACGATACCGATTCAAAATATCTACTACCTTCTTTGTTATGCCTGGGATAAACTTGAGGTGAGTCAGCACGTTCATATAGATGCCGATAACTACTCCAACATCGAGTCACTGTTGGCCAAAGTACTTGTTGAATCCTCAAATAGATTATTTAAGCGTGGCCTTGCACATGATTACGTGGAAGTTGAGCATGATATTGCTGGTATTAAGGGTAAGATTGATTTCAATAGTTCACTTAAAAAACAACTTTTTCGCCAAGGCCGAGCATTTTGCCGACATGATGAGTTCACGGCCGACATCCTCGCCAATCAAATTATAAAGGCAACAATGAAGCGACTTGTTAGGCTCGATAATATCAATGATAATTTGCGAAAAGAAATGCGTCAACAATGTGACCGACTTCATGGTATATCAGACATTATATTAGATCACGGGCATTTTAGAAATGTTCGAATTCACAGCAATAATGCATTCTATGAATTTCTTTTGAATGTGTGTGAATTGGTTTACCACAGCACAGCAGTCCAGGAACGCGGCAGCAACTCCCGGTTTCAGGATTTTCTTCGTGATCGCGATCGAATGGCGCGCTTGTTTGAGGCGTTTATTCGGAATTTTTACAAGCGTGAACAGTCGAAATATTCATCTTCTGCCGAGCATATCCCATGGGCATTTGATTCTTCGAGTAAGGGGAATTCCGACCTCATTCCACTCATGAAAACCGATATTACACTTACATCCGAAACGAACAAAATCATTATTGAGGTCAAATACTATCCGGAAGCATTGGTCAAGAATTTATTTGGCAAAGAAAAAATCAGAAGTAATAACTTGTATCAGCTGCATGCCTATTTGACCAACCTTGCCCACAACCAAACGCATCCAGGCAATGCCAATTGTACTGGAGTTCTTCTCTACCCTGCTGTAGAATACAGCATGGATGAATCATATCAATTGGCCAGTCATACAGTCAGAATTTACTCTCTCAACCTCAATCAATCCTGGCAAGGCATCCGAAACGATTTGCTGGGATTGCTGGGGAAGGTCTGACCTTCTTGCACAAGGTCGCTGCGTTAAGCCCGCGCCCTTGCGCTGACGACAGTTTCAACTTCATCCAGGACGGCGCAAGTCTTCACCCCTAACCCTTCACCCCTCACCCCTATTCAAACACTTCCGGTGATTGCCCCGCATACACTCCCGGCATCATACCCACATCTGCTCCGATATACGTGGGATCGCAATACACGTAGGTGCGATTCTTATACATGAATCGGGCATCGTCGGCATGAACATCGTCGAGCGCGATAGCCATGGCCACGTGGCCCGGGTAGTTGAGCCCGATGGTGGATGCGCCGGTAAAGGTGCGCACGAGGTAGTTGAGTAAAAACGTGCGGTCCTCGCAATCCGCTTTGGCATAACCGAGCGATTCTTCCGGTAAGCAAAACTTCTCATAGCCAAATTGCTCCTGGTCGGTGGCGTATGGAATGCCGCTGCACACGAGCGCATAGAGAAAGCGAATCTGCTGGCGTTGCGTTGGAAACGCGTCAACTGCTTTCCGCAATTGCTCATTGTACGATGTTGCAAAAGTGATGGCTCCGCCATCGTCAAAGTAAAATCCGAGTTCGGTTTGTGGAATGCTCTCGTAGTACTTCGTGCGGTAGCTGTTGTAAGGCATGTCGATGCTATAGTGCTGTCCCTCGAAGCTAAATTCGATAGTACGTCTACGATTGTATGACTCCTCCGGAAATACTGCGGCCGGATTTTGTGTGAGCCTGAACGACTGATTGGCGCCCGCATGATCGCCGTCGTAGGTAAAGAAGCTTCCCTCCTGCTTGTCATCCAGCATGAAATACATCTTGCCATTCATTTCAAGATAGCTCTGGCCGTAAAACATCTGCCGAAATGGATACGCCAGCGAGGCACCGGCTTTATTATACATCAACCGAACATCGTATCCCATTTGAACGAGCATATACCACTTAAACAACGAGGCATCGGTTTCATCGCTGAATTCTTGTTTTGACCATTGATCAACAAGCGACAACATGCTCCAATCGCTCAACTGCAGCATTTGTCGTTGCACGCTGAGGTAGGCCAAATACGCATCTGCCGAATGCGAAGAGCATTTTTCCCAGTAGGCTGCAATGGTTGAGGATCCCAAAGGACGATCGCTTATCGGCCAAGACTTTTCAAATGCCGGCAGCCAGGTGCGATTGCCAAAGAAAATACTTGGTGTTACGGCAGCACCTTGCAACGCTTTTTCAAGTTGTAGTCGATAAGTCTCCACTTCAGATGAGTCATCCTGCGGTTGCAAAGCAGGTAAGGCCGGCGTTTCTTCAAGAGGTGCTTGCGGAACATCGGGCTTAGAGTCTGATTCATGCAAGTCTACCGGTGCGACGGGTTTGTCGACAGGTTTTTCATCTGCTACAGATGGCGGCACCTCGGGCTTCGGTTTCTCCATCACGGGCGGTGTTTCGACCACTTCGCGCTCAATCCATTTTCCCGCGAGCAAGAGTGCGAAATCACGGTTTTGTGCATCGCGCAACGAATCCAGTCCCTTGTTGTATTCCGTTTTGAATTGCGACAACTCCGCCTCACGCTTGCGCTTGAAGGCTTCGAAAGCTGGGTCGGTCGTTTGGGCAACCGCAGTCGCACCAACCAGTATACATCCACACACCGCGATTTGTCGCATCATCTGTAAGAAATTTCATTCGAATATACCCAACATCCCACGCTCTCTCCCTCTCCTTTCTCCATTCTCCATTCTCCCTTCCCCTATCTTTGTTGCATGTCACTCCCCCGCCGCGATTTCCTTTTCCAGCTCGGACTAATCAGTTCTGCTGCTGTATTGGCTCCGGCCAACATGCTTGGTGTTTCACCGATTCCGCACTTCCCGGGAATAGACATAGACAAACCCATAGCAGGCGAAGATCTCTTTGCCTACATCCGTCGCAAGCGTGGGAATTATGATGCAACGCTCTACCGACAACTCGTGGGTGCAGCCAACGCATTCAAAGAGGGCGATGAGATAGCGGGCATCGCGGCCTCTAATGAATCATCCCGATTGGCCGCGCGCGAACTCATCGCGAATACACGCCTTGCCGATGTGTTTGAGCACCCGCTCTTTCAAGACGAACAATATGATCTCATTCAAGCTTCTATTGTATCCAACAAAGAAGTGATGGGTTGGACATTCGGCCTACTCAAGTCATTCTTGCTGAAATCCGACGAAACAGCTATCAAAGGCATTATGCCATCACTCACCAGCGACATCATCGCCATGGTGGTGAAGCTCATGTCGAACGACGAGCTCATCGTGGTGAGCAGCAAAGTATTCAACCCGCTTCCGAATAGCAACATTGGTAGTAAGGGCTACATGAGCGCGCGTGTGCAACCCAACTCACCTACCGACGATATCGAAGACATCATCTGGCAGGTATTCGACGCCTGGTCGTTTGGTGTGGGCGATTTGGTGCTGGGCACGAACCCGGTTTCAAGCGACCCGAAGTCGGTGGCGCGCATTGAAAGCGCGCTTTATGATTTGCTCACGACCTTCGAGTTGGAACACACCATGCCGCATTGTGTGCTATCGCATATCGACATTCAAGCGCGTGTCGAAAGCATGCAGCCCAATACCACGGGCGTTTGGTTTCAGAGTTTGGCCAGCACCGTTGCGGCCAATCAAACATTTGATGTCACCATCGAAAAAATGCAAGCGCATGCCGATGCGCGGAGCAAAAACCGTTTTGGATTGTATGCAGAAACTGGCCAGGGCGCCGATGCTACTAACGGCCACGGTGCAGGTTTCGACATGGTGGTGCACGAGTCGCGCAAATACGGCTTCTTGCGGGCTTTGAAGATTCGTATGCGACAAAACAAGGAGATGAGCCCACCCGATCAGATCAACTTGCCCGATACAGAACCGTGGGTGTTTCTCAACGACGTTGCCGGTTTCATTGGCCCCGAAGTTTTCCGCACCAAAGAACAACTTGTGCGCTGCTGCCTGGAAGACCTCGTGATGGGCAAGCTGCACGGACACACTATCGGACTCGACATCTGCACTACGCTGCACATGGATGTTTCGCTCGATGACCTCGACTGG
>CANHPZ010000129.1 GCA_947462725.1 Flavobacteriales bacterium | reverse complement strand
GTTGTACTGCGTATTGAGCGACGGCAGTTGCACAAGCCAGCCATTTGCAGCGGCATTCAGCGCAAAGTTTTCTCCGGTGGGATTTCCCCAAATGTCTGTGTTTTGCTGGCCTGCTAAGAATGGCACTCCGGGTGCGTTGAAGCTTTCATCCATACCTAGGATTTTAGATGGCTGCGCATAGCCGGGCAAAAGCATGCCTTCGTTGCGGGTATATGTGCCCGATACGTTGCGCACCATCATCAGGAAACGAAGACCAGCGTGCAATGGGTTGATTGGTTCACGTTTTTCTTCTTTGTCTTTTTCTTCTTTACCGAAGCCGTCTTTCTTCGTAGGATCTTCTTTCTCGTCTTTCTTCTTCTTGTCGTCTTTCGGTTTTTTACCGGTATTGATATCCTTCAGCAAAGGCACTTTGTTGTAAAGCGTTTCCAGATTTCCCTGCACGTTGAGTTGCAGTTGACGTGTGTTCTGAATGGTATTGCCCAAAGAGTCTTGTGAGAATGGTGCACGATCCCAGCGATAGGTAGCCGCATATCGTGCATCACTGCTGATGAAGTCGATGAGCGGGAATTTATCAAAGGGGAGCTTGTAGCTCAGGTTCATGTTGTGGTTGTAGTTGGTATTGATACCACCGGATTGAATGTTGTTCCAAACCGTGTCTTTATAGGCCGCATACCAATCGGTATTTTCCTTGTCAACGACACCGCGTGGCTCACCTACCAGCGCATTTGTATTGGCGGCGAAATCAAATTTCAAACTCTTGGTTAAATCATATTTGAACACATACGCTCGTGTCCAATTCCAAGTTTTCTGCACCTGTGTGGTCAGCAAAAGATCGCTATAAACTCCTGTGAGTTCTAGTGTGTTGTTGCGAATGCGACTAGTTTCATACCCACGATTCATTTCGGTGCGGAAACCAATTTGCTTGTAGCTAGGGTAGAAGTTGAATTCCTTAATCCACTTGAGATATTTCGATGTTTTGATAACCGGAATTTTTTCAAATGGTTTGATTTCTTTCGGTTTGTTGGTGAAGGAATAGTCAAATGCCCCTTTGTACGTTTTGTGCAAACGCCAATCGATGTTGATGTCGCGCTTGTATTCTTCATTGTAGGCATAGGTCACCGAGAAGTTCTTAATGCTGTAGAAGTGTTCTTTCTCAGCACCACCACCGCCTCCACCTGCCGGGGCTGTAGGTGCTCCTGGTGCACCTTCTTTTCCTGCCTCCGGCGCAGCACCGGCTCCCGCTTTCTTCGGTGCGATGCGCACATTGGTGAAGTTGATACTTCGGCGCTTCACATAGTCCTGTGATTTGCGTTTGATATCGCTGCTTACATTCGGCAAATCGCCCATCTCGAGGTCTGGCTGTAGCGGACTATAGCGCGGTGTGTTCACGGTTTCCGAGTAGCCGGCGTACATGGGCAGCGTTACACCCCATTTATCGGGGAAAAATTTCCCCAGTTGGACCGTAGTATTTGCATCAAGGCCTACCACAGTTTTCTGTTGACGCTCCTGTACCGATTGCTCAAGTGTTCCCCAACCGGGTGTCGACATATTACCGGCTACAGCCAATGTGGCGAAATCAGCCATGGTCGCATTCAAGCGCGCCACTGCAGCCCATCCGCCTGTTTCATTAAAATCTGAAAGTCGTAATTCGTTCACCCAAATCACGGCACACTTTGATTTACCGTCATCACTTGAAGAAAATACGTTGGCGAGCTTGGCCGGATTGCGCACACCAATCATTAAAACAGTAACGTTAGCGATGTTCGGATTTCCCTTCACTGTAATGCGGGCGTCACCAACTCGACTCGAATACTCTGCAGTGATAGCTGTTCCGGGAGGACGATTCGCTTTGAGATTTTGCAAATCCTTGATGTAGATCTCAAAATTGTTGTCCTGCGGCCAAATGGATTCGTCATCGCTCGTGTACCAGTTGGTAGTCTTCATCGGGATTTCGTATTCGTAGTAGTTATCGTTGAAGTCTGATCCCATACGAATGAACACGGTAAGGTCTTTATCTTTCAATTCACTTTCCAAGCCCAACGCTTCGGCATGTGCGAACATGCGCAGGCGCTTGTACTGACGCAAGTCAAAATTCACTGTGCGATAAGCGGCACGTGAGTCGCCATCTTCAAGGTTACAAACTTGGTATGAAAGCGACTGTTCATTGAGGCTGCGCAGGTTAGCACTGGCAACGTCTTGCTCGCGAATGATGCCCGGTGGAACAACGTAAGGCACTGGCTCACGATTACCGTTTTCTTCAATGTTCACAGCAGCGATGTTGAAGATGGTTGGCGGTGGATCGCCCATTTCTATTTCACCAGGTGATTTCAAAGGGCCCACATATTTGCGCCATTCGCCGCGCACAAGTTCAAGGCGCGCAAAGCGCAACGTAACAGGTTTCGACCATCCTTTCACAAACATGCGCATGTAGCGAATCGAGCGGAAGTCGGAGATCCCGCCATAGCGGTTTTCAAATTCCTTAATTGGAATTTTAAATTGATACCAACGGATTTTACGATCTGTTCCATCAGCTACCGTGCGTGTGGTTTCAAAGCTGTCGGTGATGTAATTCCTTCCGATGTTGCCTTCACCTAAATCATTTTTACGCAAACTCACGCGGTATTGGAAGTAGCTCTCGATGTTGTTGAGCGTAATGTCTTGGTTGATGTCTTCCGAGTTAGGCAGCGTAGTAGCTGTTATAGGATACCCGTCCGGTGTGGCTGTGTTGGAGTTGCCTTCGTTGTTGTTGTAAAACGCATAACGCTGAAGTGTGTTCAGCGAAGCGGCATCAGCCTGAGAGCTGCGGAAGTATTTGAAGTCGTCATTCGATGGGTCTTGCGCATACACTGCGTAAGCTGAGTCGGTGAGAAAACTGTTCACTTCTGCGAGCCAATCGGCGAAGAAGCCGGCTTCAGCATTGCTATTCAAACCATCGAGCCCGATGTCCTGCAAAGAGTAGCTTCCGGTGGAATTGTCGAAAGCATTAACGACATTGAAATTGGTGGGAGATGGATAAAGTCCCCAGGTCGATGTGTCTGTAACGAGCTGTGAATTCTGGCTTGGAAATCCATTCTCATACGTCCAGTTGTTGTCATTCAACACGTCTTCAGAAACGTTACCCAGATTGAAATAAAGATCACCGCCGGTTTCGTTTTCGCTGTCTTCGTTGAACGGATCCATAATCCAGAATTGAATGAACTGCACGTTGCTCGCTTCAAAGTCTGTGGTAGTGAGTGATCGCTGAATTCCTCCCCAACGACTTTCCGGGTCAATCAATTTTCCTGTTGGTGTTAACCCTGCAGATTCGTTCGTTCCATCCGGAAGTTCATAGTTATACTGTCCGCGTTCTTCTGGCTGGAAATTCAAGTCGAAGGTTGCGATGTTGGGAGGAGTTCCCGGAGGAAGTTGTCGATTGGGAAACACTTCACTTTCGAGAATTTCACGCATGCGGTGATCGCTGAACCAATTGTCGTCAATAATATTCTGAGGAGTAAGGCCACTGGTGGTGCGGTAGAACAAGGGGTCGATGACATACCAACTCAAGCGTGCACGATTGTAGTTGTAGATCAGACTGTCTTCGAAATTTCCTTCCGGGAAAAGGCCGGGCTGCTGCTTGGGTGTGCTGGCCATGAACCATTGGTTGAGGCTGCGCAAGTCGATAATGCTTTGGCTTCCTTCAAAGTCATCGAGGTAGGAATTACCATCTTTCGAAATGGCTTTGCTGTGGCCTGGGAAAAGCTTAGCTCCTTCTGCGCCAAATGAGATATTGGATTTGGCTTTGGTGTCGATGAGTGGTATACGATCCACCCAGCGTGTGAGCCACGGCGCTTCTTTTTGATAAGCGAGATCAAGACCAAGAACAGTGTTGTTCACCGGCTCGTCACCCATATTTACTTTCTGTGTTACCGGGCGTTCGCGGAGATTCAGGAATGTGGCACCCGCAGCAAAGTGATCGCTGAATTTGTAATCGAATCGACTGCCCAGCATCGTCTTGAATTGCAGGTTGAACATCGAATTACTTTCCGTCGAAACTTTGATGGGTTGACCACTACTCATGATACCATCATTCAAAATGCGCACACGACCTAGGTTGTAGTCCACGGTGTAATCCACGCCTTCTGTCAGTTTAATTCCACCGGCAGTTACAACAACAGATCCTTGAGGAATGTTGAGTGCGTTGAGCGAAATTTCAGAACCGGAAGAAGATTGGTATTGCCCCTTAATGCGGTAGCGGTTGAGATTGGGGAAGAGGATTTGCGCCGCAGTGCGCGTGGAGTCATAGAGAGGTTGGAAAACGACTTGCGAAATAATTTGATCGGCCAGCGTTTCTTGCCCGGGCAAACCATCGCGTATTTTCTTCGCAAGGTGTTTACCGAATGGCTCCACTACCGGGAAATAAACACGACCATTCTGCGCATCAATCAATCCGCCTGATGTGGCAGCATTTGGGATGAAGTCGAAGAAGCCATCGGGGTAGGGCATTTGCTGAGAATCGATTTTATCGAGATTCAACACTTGCAAGAGAATTTTACCGTCGAGTGGTTGACGTGGAATGTAGTTTTGGTTGACACCCGTCGTTGGATTGTTGTACCACACATCCAGTCGGAAGTTGTCTGGTGCAATGCCAAACGCGCCAAGTGAATAGACGTTTTTCATCATATTCGACCACAGCGGTGCTTGTTGGCCATTGCTCAAACGCACGCGTGTAATACTGGGTCGAATGAGTTTCAGAATCAATGCTTGTGGGGCAGCAAAACCGTCTTGCGAAATTGTTCCGACCTGATAGGTCTTGCCATCGAGCGTGTATTCGTATGAAACGGCAAGAACTTCAGCATTGTTGAGTGATTGCTTCAAAGAGATGAAACCAAGACGGGTGTTGTAGGTGAATTCGGTTGCGGTCAGCTTACGCATGTTGTTTACGCGTTCGAAGTGCGTTCCGTTATTCATGTTGTTATAACCACCCGCCGTATTGGTGGCTAGCGCTTGAATGGACTGACTTCCGCTAAGAACGGCTTGAGAAAAAGCAGAGTTTGGATTTGATGGATCAGTTCCTGTAGTTTCCAGGTAAATGTCATTGTTGAGGTTGGAAGGGTTGCTGGCCTGTGTAAGCGCAATGTTTGGATTGTCGAAGAGAATATTGTCTTGCAAGGGCACACCGCTGGCGCCATCGGTGATGTCAGACGACATAAACTTGGGCGCTTCGCCCAGGTCAGCAAATGCAACAGCATTGCGCACATCTTGCGTATTGGCTTGCAGATTCACCAACCATACTTCGATGCGCGTGATGTTTACGCCGCTTCCTACAACGGGAAGGGAACCCATAGCGCGGTCATATTCTTCGCGAAACCAGCTCGAGAGGAAGTAGTGACGGTTGGCTTCGTAATTATCTGCTGTGATGTCGAAGTTGGTGGCTTGCGCGCCACCCTGGATGGTGATTTCCTTGCGCTCACCACGTTGCTGAGAGACTACTGTTGTGTTGCGTAGGCGACCCCACTTGGTTGAAACCTTGGCGCCAAAAAGGCTGCTGCTACCTTGAATGAGAGAGCCGGTGAGTGGAAGGGAAACGTTACCCAATTCAATGCCTTGGATAATCTGGTCTTCGTCGCCCGTATACTGCAACTTCATTTGGTTCTCGAAATCGAATGTGCTCTCGGTGTTGTAATTCACGTTGAGCTTCATGCGCGTTCCGATGTTTCCGACTACGTTGAGCTGAATTTTTTGATCGAAGTTGAAGGTAGTGATACGACGCTGGCGCTCTGGAATACGCGGATTGTTGGTCTTTGATGAATTCACACCGAAGGTCAACTCCGCTGAACCTTGTGGACGAATTTCGATTTCATTCGAACCGAATATGTTCTCAAATCCTTCACTTCCGATCTTGATCACTTTCGAATACTCTCGGTTCGCTTCGTCTTCCTGTTGCTGAATTTCCTTCCAGTAGGCGCTAACGTTTTCCGTTTCCTGACTGTTCATATACTCATCGAGCGACATCGAAGTGCGTGGTCGGTAATCGAACTTGCCGCCAACCGTCTGGACCACTTCATATCGACCGGTTGCCGGGTTGTATTCTACGTCATATTCGATATTGTCGGGAAGAGGAACATTGATTCCGCCTGCATCATCTGACGGGTTTACGTTGTCTTCCACCGGCCATATAAGATCTCCGATGGTATCGGCTGCCGTTGTTTCAATTTTAGGACGGGCTATAGGTTGGGGATCGAGGTAGCGGTAGTTTGGATTGGCCATGCCCAACCAAACCAGTGCGCTAAAGGATAGCACAAAGCAAAACCTTGCAGCCAAAGCCAGCTTAGATGATGTAAAATGCCTCCGCGTCACAGTTGTTTCAATACTTGCTTGATCAGGTCTTCTAATGCAATTCCAGGCTGCATGACCACGATCTTTTCAATGAGTTTCTCGGTTTTGTTTTTGTCTAATCCTAATAAAGTCAGGGCCGCTAACGCCTCCTGTTTTTGGATATTGTGCGGCACCCCAATTTTCTCGACAAATACTTCGCCTTGCTTGGCTACCTTGTCGTGAAGATCAATGATGATGCGTTCTGCCGTCTTTTCTCCTATGCCTTTAATGCGTTTGAACCCGGCTACATCACGCAGCATGATCATCTGGCGAACTTCCTCAGTACTTAATCCACTGAGCACCATGCGCGCCGTGTTTGGGCCCACACCACTCACCGATATGAGCTTACGGAAAATGTCTCGCTCTGCATCGTCGGCGAAGCCAAACATGTTCAGAGAGAAATCGTTGCTATTGATGGTGAAATGCGTGAAAATGGTCACGTTCTCATCATTACCTAATTTACCGTAAGTGCCCAGCGAAATATGGAGATAGTAGGCGAGACCGTTGCAATCGACAACGGCGTGCACCGGACTTTTCTCCACCAAGCGGCCTTTGATGTAATGAATCATGAAGGGTAAATTAAATAAAGGTCTGATTAGCAGCTGTTCCAAACCGGAGCCACATACTAAAAAGGCGCTGCAACAATAGGCAAGCAATCCCAATTCGCCAAGG
>CANHPZ010000128.1 GCA_947462725.1 Flavobacteriales bacterium | reverse complement strand
GCCATTAAGCCGGCATAATCGGCCAAACTCGTGCTATTGCCATGCGGTATCCAATCGAGATGATGCACTTGACCACCAGGTAAATTGAAATGACGAAACAAGCGCTTATCGGCGCCCATGCCGGGTATGAGGTAGTAGTTGATCATTTGCAGAGATTAGAGTTGTTTTCAGTTGATGTCTTACATCAAAGATGCGGCGGCGTCTCGAGGAATAAAATGCAATTCTTGGCAACAAATTCCAACAAACACAAACTTAACGACGGTGTGTAACGGGATTCGTTTAAATTTGAAGCGGTGGCATTTTTTTGATTGATTTTGGGGCATATGCGTTAAACAAGCGCAGAGTTTGACTCTCATAACAAAAGGGATTTGCTTCCACGACACAACTACAATATTGCACTTCCTTTGGTAAAAAGCTACATCACCATCGACATGCCGTTCGACCATTTCTTGAAGATTACGGAGATTCGACAAATTCAGGATTTATCCATCTTCTGGAGTTTGGACGGCGTTTTTCACGAAACTAAATCATCTAGCTTGGTTCAGAAGGAAGATGTTATGCGTTTCCTGGCCGAGAGTCCACGCGAGATTATCAGCGTTTATTTTGTCTGCAATGGAGCATTTGAGGTGGAATCGAATGGTCGCAGCGAGACGGTCCTAAGCGTGTATGAGCCATCCATCATGGATGTCCAAGAGCGCAACCGCGACGCCATGGAGCATGATGAACTGAAGGACTCCTTTGCGGAAAATGACCGCAAGCGCGGCGAGGCTTTGCTTATGACACGCCGAGTGGAGTAAAGCATCAATAGTCAAAAAAAAACCGACCTGTGATGGTCGGTTTTTTTGTGTCACCGTAGGGAGTCGAACCCCAAACCTTCGCATCCGTAGTGCGATGCTCTATCCAGTTGAGCTACGATGACATCTTAGTCTGCTTCAGGTTGCCCTTGTGCAAACGGGGCGCAAATATAGTTCGCCTTTGCAGAATTGCAAATGTTTCGTGAAATACGTTGCAATCTTCTGCGATTTTTTCGATGGCTTATTAAGCATAGGCTTGGCATAGCCTGAATTTATTGGCCTTACACGTTGATCGGCCTTACTTCTTGCGAAGCAATTTCAACTCGGTAAAATCAAAATCGGGATTGTCGACCACCACTTTGAGTTCTTCCGGCTTGCCGTCTGCGCCCAATACAAATGTAGCCTTGCCCTTGGGCAACATCATCTGTGTGCTCCAGCTCAACTCGAATGTGTCGTAATGCCAGTGGGTGAGCTGTCCCTTAAAAAGCGCGGTGGGCTCAAAAGTGATTTTCAATCCACCGTAGGGCGTGAGTGGCTCTTCATCTATGGTGATCAGCACATCGCCATACATCTCGCTGGTGTATATGCCGCAATAACTGGCCAAGGCAAGCGACATGTTCGTTTTCTTCACCCGGGCTGCTGCTTCCTCTTCACGTGCTTGCTCAGCCGCTGCCTCGTCGTCCTTCTTGAATTGCGCAAACATTGCCATCCAATCTTCCTTGGCGCCCTTGGGCTTGCCTTTCTTGTCGAGTTCCATAAGGAAGGAATCCAAAATCTCGTAAGTCAAACAGCTGGGCAATGAGTTGATGTTGTTGGTCAGAATTACAAAGCCTAAGTTCTTTTCAGGCACCAATACGGTCTTGGAGATCATTCCGTCGTAACCTCCACCGTGACTCACGACTTTGCAACCGCGGTATTCCATCAGCTCCCATCCCAATCCATATCCATTGAAGTGGCGTGTTGGCATGTGCTCCCGCTGCCATTTACTCACCGCTTTGGGCATATTGTTTTCCCACATTTCCCAGGTGCGTTGTTCTTTCCAATACACTTGGCTGTTGAGTGTTCCCTTGCCCAATTGTAATTTAATCCATTGTGTCAATTCCGCCGCGGATGCATTGATGCTGCCGGCCGGTCCAATGTTGTCCCAGTTCACATAATCGATTGGAATGTTCTTTCCTTCAACTTCGTTGTGCGGTGAGGCAATGTTGTTTGTAAGGCCCGATTGGATCTGCCCGGCATTCGAGGAGTAATCACTCACGCTTGTGTTGGCGGTTTTCATGCCTAGGCGGTTAAAGAAGTTTTCGCGAATGAATGCATCCCAGGTCATTCCTGTAACTCTTGCTACAATCTCACCCGCGGCCAAATACATGATGTTGGAATATCCATACTGTTCACGAAAACCAAAACTGGGCTCTAAAAAACGTGCGCGCTTGATGACTTCTTCGCGCGAGTAGGTTGTGCCATACCAAATCAAATCGCCGCTGAAGGTGTCGAGGCCGCTGCGGTGGCACAGCAAATCGCGTATGGTGAATTCCTCGCTCACATACGGTGAATACAAGGTGAAGTAGGGGAGATACTTGCGCACTTTGTCGTCCCATTTCACCATGCCTCGGTCCACCAACATCGCCAATGCAGCTGCTGTAAAGGCTTTGCTGTTGCTCGCTATGGCGAAAAGTGTGCTGTCAGTTACGGGTGTTTTATAATCCGCATTGCGCACTCCATATCCCTTGGCGTGGATGACGGTATTGTCTTTTACAATGGCAATGGCCATCCCCGGCACATTGAATTGTTGAATGGCATTGGTGAAAGTGCGGTCTAGCCCTTGAATCCTCCCTGCGTCGGCGGTCGATTGTGATAATACCTGCAGAGTCATTGTGCTCAAGCACAACCATAAAATAATGAGATTTTTCATGTTGCGAAATTGGAACAAAATCCGACTCTATCTTCCCGTCAATTCAATGTCTGCGGATTCAGGGATGTGTATCGAGTTGAATCGAACCTTTTATGGGTTTTCTTCGATTAAAGTGTATTTAATTTCGCTGAATGCGTGTTTTTTATCTATTTAGCATTTACATTTGCAAGGTGAGTTGGGTTTATACCCTTTCAATTGAACTAAGAACTAAGTTATCCTGACGTCTAATGAAAAGAATTCTTCTTTCATTCTTACTTATTTGTATCGCGTTATCTGTATTTGCACAACGCAGCAATCGCCCAATAAAATCGGGATACATCGTCGCATCTGATTTCGCGATTTCCAAGCCGGTATCTGAAATTGCGAAGGAATTCCCAGTTGATCCGAATGGTGTTGTGCACAAGGAAGAGGAGGAGTCGGAAGACCGTGAAGGTCGCAGACCACAGCGCTTTAAGTTTTCTGTGAAGGATGACCCTATTCGATACGGTAACGAAGCCAAGTCGCTGCAGCGCAGCATGGGTGATATCCCATCCGGTGGATTGAAGGCCAACTGGCAAGGTCAAACGGCAACAGGTTTCCGCCCCTACGACCCATCGGGTGCTGCCGGTCCAAACCATTACGTGCAGATGATCAACTCGACCACTTTCAAGGTGTTTGACAAGGCGAGTGGTTCTGTGACTCTCACTGCAACCTTAGGTAATCTATGGACACCGGCAACAGCCAATGCCGGCGACCCTATTGTGATGTATGATAAAACTGCTGATCGCTGGTTTTTGGCGCAGTTCGGAAATTCAACAGATAAAAAAATCTATATCGCGGTATCAACTAGCCCTGATCCAACCGGATCATATTATACATACACGTATGTATCGCCTCTGTTTCCTGATTATCTGAAGTTTGGAGTTTGGAACGACGGCTATTATATGACTTCGAATCAAACCCAGAAAGTATTTGCATTTGAGCGCACCGCTATGTTGGCCGGAAATGCCGCTGCGCGTGCTCTTTATACCGGATTCACTCCGCCCCAAGGAACAGGCTTTTTCGTGCCCATGCCCGGTTGTGCAGCCGATGGTGATTTACCACCGGCAGGAACACCATGTCCCATTTTCTCTTATTCCGACAATGGCTGGGGAGCAACCTACTCCGATGCGGTGAATATTTATCAGATGGCGGTTGATTGGACCCCTGCAATTCCAACGGGAACAATTACGCTTGCGGGCAATGTTCCAACCGCGGCATTTGACGCCGCTTATAACGCCAGCTGGAACGACTGTTCTCAGCCGGGAACCACTCAGAAATTGGATGGAATAGGTGGTATAATAATGTATCGTGCACAATGGAAAAAATGGGTAGGATACAATTCTGTTGTTTTGAACTGGGCAGTTCAGATTAGTGCGACCCAGCGAAGCATCAAGTGGTGTGAACTGCGTCAAGATCAAGCCACCGGAGTGTGGAGTTTGTATCAAGAAGGGATTTATACACCGGATGCCGCCACACGCTGGATGGGTTCCATTGCCATGGATAAAAATGGCTCAATTGGTTTGAGTTATATCAAGTCGGATGCGACTTCCATTTATCCAGGTTTGTATTATACGGGAAGAAGAGCATGTGATCCACTGGGTACGATGCAGCTAACCGAAACACTCATTGCAGCAGGGGCAGGTTCACAGACGGGTACAAATCGTGTTGGTGACTATTCCCAAACGGTGCTCGATCCTGATGGTGTTACGTTTTGGAGCACAGGAGAATTCATGGGAGGCGCTACAGGCTCTTCGGCTGCCACTACGCGCATATTCTCATACGCTATTTCACCTTGCACAACAGATGCCTCTGTGCTTATTGCTGTTTCGGCGGGATCAAACCCTACCTGCAATGGGGCTGCTATAACTTTTACAGCAACTCCAACCAATGGCGGAAGCGCGCCATCATATCAATGGAATCTCGATGGGGTTAATGTGGGAACCAATAGCGATACCTATGTGCTGTCATCACCTGCGGTTGGTCAAGCTGTAACCTGTGTTATGACTTCTAACCAAGCAGGAGTAACCGCTAACCCTGCAACTTCGAATACAATCGTCATTTCGCAATCTACACCGGTGTCACCGAGTGTTTCGATCGCGTTGTCGTCGGGAACGAATCCGACTTGCGCCGGCTTGACTGTCGGATTTACGGCAACCCCGGTGAATGGTGGGGCATCGCCATCATACCAATGGAAACTGAATGGTGCCAATGTGGGTACCAATAGCGCTGTATATACGAATTCAGCTTTCGCTAATGGCGCTGTTGTGACGTGCGTTATGACGAGTGCCGCATCATGTGTGACATCGGCCACAGCAACATCGAATAGTGTAACGGTGAGTTATATAGTAGAAGCGCAACCCGCGGTCAGTATTACTCAAACGGAAGGTTCTAATCCTCTCTGCGCTGGTGCTTTAGCAACTTTTCAAGCCAGTGTTACGAATGCCAACTCGCCCTCTTATCAGTGGAAAGTGGACGGAGTGAGCGTAGGTACAAACAGTTCAACATTTACTTCAGGTTCCCTAACAAACGCACAGTCGATTACCTGTGTGGTCACTTCCTCTGCCCAGTGTTCTAAAATTGCGACATTGGGTACAGGTACTGCCGTTAATGCTACCACTAGTGGAGCCGGTGTTGCTTATCCGACGCGCTACGGAAATGGTCGTCAGCAGTATATTATTCGCGCTACTGAACTTACCGCATTGGGATTTGCCGCGGGTAATATTTCATCGATAGCATTCCGAGTGGGAGCTACTGTCGGTAATCCGGTTACGCTAAATGGTTACACCATAAAATTGGGTACAACCACGGCTACAGCTGCCACGACAACATTTAATACTGCTTCGCTCACGACTGTATTTGGTCCGGTGAATTATGCGCCAACCATTAACGCAGTGAATACGCACAATTTGTCTTCCCCGTTTTATTGGAATGGCACCTCAAATCTTATTGTTGATCTGTGCTTTTCTAATGGTGCAACAGGTTACACGGCATATCAAACTTACTTGACAACATCAACATTCACAGCTACGACATATTATCAGGCGGATGGTGTAGCGGGTAATATCGCATGCACGCGCACAACGGGCTCTACAAGCACTTCGCGACCCAACATCACCTTTACTATGCCGGGATCAGCGCAGACAGGAACTTCAAATGCAATTACAATTGGAGTGAATTCAGCTTTGAATCCATCGGTTTCAATCGCCATAACATCAGGAACGCAGCCATCATGTCAGGGGCAGTCATTGACGTTCACGGCAACAGGCACCAACGGAGGTACAAGTCCAACCTATCAATGGAAAGTGGATGGAGTTAATGCCGGCGCGAATTCATCAACATTCGCTACCACTTCACTTACGAGCGGTCAGGTTGTTTCTTGCACATTCACATCAAACTCGCCTTGCGCAAATACACCCACTGTTGTTTCAAATTCTATTACTGTAAGTGTTCAGTCAATCCCACAATCTTCGATTCAGATTTCTGCAGGCAATGCGGCTTTCCCCGTATGCAGCGGTTCGCTGGTGAGTTTTGTTGCGCAGAGTCAAGGTGGTGGAACTTCTCCGGTATATGATTGGAAAATTAATGGTGTGAGTATCGGGAATAGCAGCAACCAGTTTGCTACTTCGTCATTGAGTAATGGCCAGTCTGTGAGTTGCTCCATGATTTCAAATGCTGTTTGTGCAGCAAGCACTCCTGTTCTTTCGAATGCAATTGCTGTTTCGATTGCACAACCTTCTTCGTCTTCTCAAACAGTGCAGGTGTGTTCTAATCTTTTGCCTTATCGTTGGAACGGATTGGACTATAATACTCCGGGCAATTATACTATTCATCGCACGAACGCTGCGGGATGTGATTCCGCTATAACACTGCAACTTTCTTTGAAAGCAGCATCTATTGCTACGTTTAGCGCATCTGTTTGTCAGAACGACCTGCCTTATGTTTGGAATGGATCGAACTATACCGCTACTGGAAGCTATTCCGATTCGCTTATCGCGTTTTCTGGGTGCGATTCAATAGCAGTATTGAATTTAACAGTCAGGCCATCATTTGCTGTATCGCAGTCTTATTCAGTTTGTGCTAATGAACTGCCATACAACTGGAATGGAAACCAGCTTTTCGAACCCGGTGTTTATGCGGATACCATTTCATCGATTCTCGGTTGCGATTCAATCGTGAGCTTGACTTTCCATGTGCTTTCAACTTCTTCGTCAAACAACACACTGACTGTTTGCGAGTCTGAACTTCCGATTTCGTGGAATGGTCAGTCGTTGAGTGCAGCGGGTGACTTCGAAGCTACTTTAGAGAATGCTGCAGGTTGTGATTCAGTTGCCACACTGGCATTGACCGTTTTGCCATCGGTGTATTCAACTACTTCGGTGAGCGT
>CANHPZ010000127.1 GCA_947462725.1 Flavobacteriales bacterium | reverse complement strand
TAAATCCAAAGATTTATACATTTTCATGCAACTAATTTTACCTTTGGAAGGTCAATAATCATTGAGGTTATTGATACCATTTCCGATTATGAAGAAAATAGTTTTTTTTGCGGTCCTTCTTGGCTCTATCTCGTTTGCGAGAGCCCAGTATACTCCTATCAGCCAGGCAACTCTGTTGAATACTTGCACCGGCACATTTACAGATGATGGAGAGGGTGGACAATATACCGACACGCCATACACCATGACCATTTGCCCGGACAACCCGGGTGACGTTATTCAGGTCAATTTCGCAGCGTTCAACCTGCAAACCAGCCCAGGTAACAACAACAACGACATGCTTTATGTCTACGATGGAATGGATAACACAGCCATGCCACTCGGGCCATATTCTGGTGCTATTTCAAACCTTCAGATTACAGCTACTGTTAACAATACTTCCGGTTGCCTGACCTTTGTATTCGATCCAAACGGTCCTGCCAACGTGAGTTCGCCGGGATGGGAGGGACAAATTCTTTGCACGACACCTTGCGCCAATCCGACTTTGGGCTCTACAATTACCAATCCGCTGCCCACAGGTGCAGAACAATCTGTTTCGGTTTGTATTGGCAGTGATGTTAGTTTCAGTGGAGCTACTTCTACTCCAGCTCCAACATTCAACATCGCCAACTACGCTTGGGACTTTGCAGATGGGACTACAGGTTCAGGTGTGAATGTGACACACTCTTATGATGCTCCCGGTGAATACGTTGTTAACCTTACCGTGACCGACAACAATGGCTGTAACAATGTTAATGTGATTCCACTGCAAGTTTTGGTAAGTACTGTTCCCTCATTTACAGGAATGCAGGATTTATCTACTTGCTTGGGTGATACTCTTCTGGGTATGGTGGCCGTTGGTGAGAACTCACTTCTTGGCGATGACACCAACATTGGCGGCAGTGCTGCCGGAACTACATGGACGGCACTTCCTCCGCAGGTTGTAACTGGTCAAACCTACCTCGCCGATGGCGCCGGTTTTAGCTTCAGCTCGGATATCATTTACGACTTCTTCGATCCTGGTCAGGTTCTCCTCAACTGCGAAGATCTTTGGGGTGTATTGGTGAATATGGAACACTCGTACTCTGGTGACGTTTCAATCAGCATTACCTGTCCAAACGGCACAAGCGTTGACTTGGTTACTTACCCAAGTGGCGGTGGTGGCACGTATTTGGGCGAGCCTGTCGATGATGGTTTCGGAGCAAGTGCTACAGAACCTGGTGTTGGCTATACCTACGAATGGGTGACAAATTCTCCCAATGGTACCTGGACCGATGCGTTCACTGCAGGGATTGCAGGTGGTAATGTCATTCAAAATTCCGGCGGAAATCCTGTAGGTAATTCACTTGCACCCGGTCAATACAATGCTACAGGTAACTTGTGCGACCTGGTAGGTTGTCCACTCAACGGGGCATGGACATTCTCCGTTTTAGATAATTTGGGCGCCGACAATGGATACATCTTCGAGTGGGGATTAAACTTAAACCCTGCACTCTATCCTGGCGTAACAACTTTTACTCCGACCATTGGTAGTGGCGCCGACTCATCGTACTGGGTAACTACGGGCCCTGACAGCGGGATTCAGTGGATTGAAAGCATTTCCAATGACCGTGATGTCATCGAAATTTTCCCTCAGGCGGTGGGCGTTTACGACTTTACCTACCACGTGCTCAACAGCTTTGGCTGCACCTTCGACACCACCATTCAGGTTACTGTTACTGAAGCTCCGCGTGTTACGGCAGGTTCTGACCTTACCATGCTTTGCCCTCCCACCCAACTCGATGGTGGCTTGCAAAATGACCCGGTTGTCCCTTGTGCATCTTGCGGCAACTACAATTACTGCTATGTGCCATTCGATTTTTACATGCAAACCTATTGTCCTGACAATGCCGGTGACGGTTTCGTTTCTGTTTCATTTTTGTCAGGATCGACAGGCGCTAATGACTTTGTCTATGTATACAATGGCCCCGACACGTGGCCTTCACCTCAGATTGGCTCATACACGGGCGATTTAACCGGATTGAATTGGACGTCTACAGATCCAAGTGGTTGTTTGACCTTTTACATTTCCGAATGGGATGGCGTTGGCAATTGCCAGGATGGTGGTGCACAAGAATTGGTTTACTCCGTAACTGCAGGAAGCGCTGCATCGGCCGGATTCATTTGGGAATGGTCGCCAAACAACCCATTGGATTATCCAAACACCCAAGATCCAACCGTACTCGGACTGAATTCAAGCACAACATTTACCCTAACAGGTTACCCCGCTGGTTACCCTGGCTGTGCCAGCAGTGATGCTATGATTGTAAGTGTAGACCCACTTGCTTCTCCTGGTGAAGATGCTAGCATATCCATTTGTCCAACTTCACCATCTTTTGACTTGATAGATGCGCTCAATGGCACTCCTGCTGCAGGTGGTACTTGGTACTTTGGCGGTGCTGCTATTGCCGATGTAAACTTTGATCCTTTGCTTGATACCCCTGGCGACTACGAATATGTAATCTCTCTAGGCCCTACATGCCAGAATAGCGCCACGGTAACTATCGATATGCCCTTGCCTACTGTAATTACAGTTGCAGACGACACCACATTATGTGATGCCGGCACTGCATTTCTGAATCTGATTTCGTTGAGTGAAGGCCAAGCTCCTTTTCAATACAATTGGACATACAACGGTGCTACAGTGAGTGCACAACAAGATTTTACCTTTGCTCCAACATCTAGTGGTGAAGCTTGTCTTACCGTAACCGACGACTGTGATTATGCTGTATCGCAATGCTTCATGGTGGATTTACTTCCTCCGATTACTCCGTCATTCACGGCAGATACAACAGCTGGATGCTGGCCGGATGGATTTGTGTTGACCATTGAGAATGATCCTTCGGAATACGCCTCTTCGCAATGGACTATCTCCAATGGCTCTGTGCTCCTGAACATGAGCGAAGCGCCAATTTCATTTGAAGCCCCCGGCACTTATGGTGTAGAGCTTAAGCTGACGAACATTGCTGGATGCAGCTACACAATTGCTAACGATGCTTATCTCACCAGTTATGTGCCTCCGGTAGCTGACTACACGGTGAGTCCTCAACCAACTAATATTTTCGATACTGAATTGCATTTCGAAAACAATACTACCGGCTACCCCATTGCAGATTACGCATGGATTTTTACAGCGATGGATGGCTCCTTAGTGGGTGGTTCAGCTGCCGCGAATCCGGTGTTCTCATTCCCTGATCAATTCGGTGGAATTTACAATGTGAACTTGCAGGTAACCGACATCCACAATTGCACAGATGTAGTGTATGGCGGCACAGTTGAAATTGACGACATCACTCAGTTTTACGTCCCAACCGGTTTTACCCCGAATGGTGATGGCTTAAATGACGTACTGTTTTTCGAAGGTGCTGATATTGATGCTGAACGTTTTTCGCTCGAAATTTTCAACCGCTTCGGTGAGTTAGTTTTTGAAACTAAGAATCCCGAATTGCCTTGGACAGGCAATATCAAAGGCGGCGAATATTTTGCCCCTAACGGCGCCTACAGCTGGAAAGCGATAGTCGTGTCTAAGAGCACTGGTGTTAAAAAAGAAATAAGCGGATCAGTGATTGTAATGCGATAGAAAAGAATTCAACCCAAAATAAAAAGGCCTGTCTTTACAGGCCTTTTTTATTATCTATCTGAAAAAAATAAGTATCAGAAAAAACTGCAATCAAATTGCACTGATAAGCGGCCTTCAAAATAACGTCGGAGGCTCATACAATTCCTTGTATTCAAAACGCTGCGACGCTTCCGGCACATTACCTACTGAGTTTTTACCACGCAAGGATCTGACTGTATGAGCGCGCATTTCGCTATCGGAAGATGGTTTCAATAGCGCTTGACACTGATCAACTGTAGATGCAGGCGACATCCACGTGAGTAAAGAATCACCCTCCAAAAAAACAGGCATTCGTGGTTCGTCTAGTTCGGGGTTGTTGTGAATACCGGCCATAAGTGAATTACCTACTGTAGTGACAATCGCAAATGACAGAATGGTTTGCTTACTCTGCGGATCCATCCAGTCCTCGCACACACACGCCAACCAACGCGGCTCTTCGTCTTTCCAGTCAATGAAATGAGGGTACTTCTTACCCTTGAAATGTTTATATTCATAAAAACCAGTGATGGGCATAATGCCGCGCTTATGCAAGGCGGCGTGCTTAAATGCAGGTTTCTCAAACAATGTTTCAGCCCGAGCATTCAGAGTCATGTTGCTTAGTTCATGGGCAGCTGGCCAATCCTTGCACCAATGTGGAATAAGCCCCCAATGCATCGGCTCCCAATGCAATTCACTCGCACGAACTAAGACCGGCAATGCCGGATGATCAAAACCTGAAATGGCAAACAAAGGCTTACCATGTATTTGTTCGCGAAAAACGCGCAGGGCTTCGTCAATTTCAGCAGGTGTTGTTTGCTTGCGCTGCCCCTGCTTGACGATGCGCTCTTCCAATTGTTGAATGGTGTAGCACATAACAACGAAGATAAACTGATTTATCTGAGCTCATTTGTCTTGCGCGCTTTTAAATTTGAACCACAATTGCTATCCCTCACATGTTCCGGTCTATTGCCATCCTATTGCTCTTATGCACTTCACTTGTGGTGTTGCTGAGCAGTTTTGGACAAAAGAAGACTCCCCAAGAAATAGCGGAACTAAAAAACGAACTCGGCAGACAACTCTTCTTTGACAAAGCGTTGAGCCAGCCCAACGGGCAATCCTGCACGGTCTGCCATGCGCCTAAAACAGCATTTTCCGACCCCAATCACGCTATTGTTTCCGAAGGTATGGTTGACGGCGCCTTCGTCAATCGCAACTCACAATCGCTGGCCTATGTATCCTTCATTCCTCCCCTTGAAAAAGACGCTTTGGGAGAATACCACGGTGGTTTATTTTGGGATGGGCGTTCATCTTCCTTGACACATCAGCTATCGGGACCGTTTTTCAATGTTGCTGAGATGAATAACAGCGATACTACCTCACTCGTGAGTGAGGTGAAATCAGCTCCTTATTATTCACTTTACAAAAAACTCTACGGCCGCATCCGCAGCGATGAAGATGCATACGACCATATTTGTGAAGCCCTTGCCACTTTTGAATCCAGTCCGATGTTCAACGAGTTTTCATCCAAATATGATTTCTACTTGGAGGGAAAAGCCATGCTTTCTGAAATCGAAATGCAAGGCCTTCAATTGTTTGAAGGCAAGGGTCGCTGCAATAGTTGCCACACCACTACACCAGACTCAAGAAGCGGCAAGGTGCTTTTTTCGAATTACGGCTATTATAATCTAGGAATTCCACGCAACGGGAATAATCCCTACTACACAACATTCGCATCCATCAATGCGCAGGGCTCGCAAGCAATCGATTTGGGTTTGGGCTCAGTCGTGAACGATGTGCAACAGTATGGCAAGTTTCGCGTACCCACTTTGCGCAATGTGCAATACACAGGCCCCTACTTCCACAACGGGTATTATGCTACATTGAAAGAAACTGTCCACTTCATCGCCAATCGTGATGCTGAAGAGTTTGAATCACCTGAAGTTTCCGAAAATGTAGCCCGACAAATTACTGGCAGCGCGCATCTCACAAACAATGAAGAAGATGCCATTGTTGCTTTCTTGCTTTGTCTTAGCGATGGCTATGTCGCTCAGTAAAACCTCGATTCCAATGTTGGGCTCACGCCAAAAATTTCCCGGTTGGTGTTGACTTCGGCACACTCGATGGAGGTCCTTCATAAATTACCTGACCGCCTGTTTGTCCGCCATCAGGCCCCATATCAATCATCCAATCGGCACAGCGAATGACATCCAAATTGTGCTCAATGGCAATGATTGAATGTCCGCGATCAAGCAAGGCCTGAAACGAATCCATCAGCTTCTTGACATCATGAAAGTGCAAGCCGGTGGTGGGCTCATCAAAAATGAAAAGTGTGTGTTGTGCATTGGATCCTTTCGAAAGAAAAGATGCCAACTTGATGCGCTGAGCTTCACCCCCACTCAATGATGATGAACTTTGTCCGAGACCAATGTATCCAAGACCAACCTGCTGCAATGGCTTCAGACGTTCAACGATGTTACGATTGATGGTTTTTTCCTTTTCCTCCGAAAAGAAAACAACAGCCTCATCGATGGTCATATCGAGCACATCGCTGATGGATTTGCCCTTGTATTGCACTTCGAGCACTTCTTCTTTAAAGCGCTTTCCTTTGCAAGCTTCACACACCAATTGAATGTCGGCCATGAACTGCATGGAGATGGTTTGCATGCCCTCACCCTGACACGATTCGCAGCGCCCACCTTCTACATTGAAACTGAAATGCGCCGGTTTGAACCCGCGCTGCTTGGCCACTGGCAACCCTGTATACAAGCTACGAATTTCGTCATATGCTTTGATGTAGGTCACCGGATTGGAGCGGGATGATTTACCAATAGGATTTTGGTCAACCATTTCCACTGCTGCTATGGTGCGAATATCCCCTTCCAACGAGTCGTATTGACCTACAGTTCCACTTGGTAATCCGCCCAATTCCTTTTGCACTGCCGGGTAAAGAATATTGCGCACGAGCGTTGATTTTCCACTTCCACTAACACCACTGACCACAGTGAAGCAGCGCAATGGAAAAGTAACATCAATATTTTTTAGCGTGTGCTCACGCGCACCGCGCACAATGAGTCGGTCTTTGCTCAACTTCTTCAGTGGCGTGCGTTCAATTTGCCTTTCGCCCTTGAGGTATTGGGCTGTGAGTGTAACCGACTGCTGTAGCAATTGTTTCATGTCGCCCTGAAAAACCACCTGCCCGCCTTGTGAGCCGGCCTCAGGGCCCATGTCGATGATAAAATCTGCAGCGCGCATGATATCTTCATCGTGCTCCACTACTATGACAGTGTTGCCCTGATCACGAAGATTATTCAACACACCGATAAGTCTTTGTGTATCGCGAGAGTGAAGGCCAATGCTAGGTTCATCCAGAATATAGAGCGAGCCAACAAGAGCACTGCCAAGGCTTGTTGCTAAATTGATACGTTGAGATTCTCCGCCACTAAGTGAATTCGATAATCGATTCAGCGTTAAGTACTCCAATCCCACTTCGTTGAGATAGCCCAATCGGTTGCGTATTTCAACTAAAAGACGTTG
>CANHPZ010000126.1 GCA_947462725.1 Flavobacteriales bacterium | reverse complement strand
GTTGTATTTGGACAAGCATTGCTTATTGTACCGTTAATAGCAGCAGGTGCTCCTGGCACAGAGGTCAAAGAATAAACTATGCGGCTAATTGCTGCGCTTGTTCCGCACGGACCAACAGCACGTACACTAATGCTCTGTGAAGCGTAACCCGCACTAAAGCTCAAGGTTATACTGTTCGTGGTTGAAGAACCTGTTGCGCCTGTGGGCAAGGTCCAAATGTATGATGTGGCACCAGTTACAGCAGGTGTCCAGAATACATTACCCGTAGAACTGCGACATACACCATATGGTCCATTGATAATTGTAGGTACCGCAGGAGCGCCCAAGTTTCCATTGCTTACAGTGACACTTGTAGTTGCTGTGCAGCCATAGAAATCACGAACAGTAACTGAGTAAGTACCAGCAGCCAAATTGCTAATATCCTCTGTAGTCGCCGCGTTGTTCCACAGATAGGTGTATGGCGCAACACCATTCGTAACTGTGAGATTAATGGATCCGTTGGACACACCAGCGCATGAGGTGCTAGTAGCTACTCCGCTCAACGTTACATTGCAACATCCCTCATTCACAACACCAGAACAGTTGTCGTCAATAAAGTTGCTACACACTTCTGATGCCTCTGGGTTGATTGCTGAGTTATTGTCGTTGCAATCGCCTTCGCAGGTAGTGAAGCCATCGCCATCGATATCAAATCCTTCGTCAATTGTACCGCTGCAATTGTCGTCGATGTTGTTACAAACCTCCGTTGCACCCGGCTTTATTGCGCTGTTGTTGTCATTGCAATCGCCGCCACATGATTTGTAACCATCACCATCCACGTCGAAGCCTTCGTCAATTACACCGCTGCAATTGTCATCGATGTTATTGCATACTTCAGTTGCACCAGGCTTGATTGCATTGTTGTTGTCGTTGCAATCGCCACCACAAGAGGTATAACCATCGTTGTCTGCATCGTAACCTTCATCGATTGAGCCGTTACAGTTCTCATCTGCACCATTGCAGATTTCAAATGCACCCGGATGAACAATTCCACTGTTGTCGTTGCAATCGCCCTGACAAGTTGTGTATCCATCATTATCCGCATCAAATCCTTCATCAATTGAGCTGTTACAGTTGTCGTCTAAGCTGTTGCATACTTCCGTTGCACCCGGACGAACTGCTGATGAGTTGTCGTTGCAATCGCCTGCTACACCGATGTATCCGGCAGGAGCTGTGCAACCTGAGGCTGTCAATGCAGGATTTCCATAACCGTCATTATCTGCGTCACGATACCATGTTGCACTGGTGCCAACCGTGATGTAAGAGGTTCTTAACTCATCGTCGGTAAAGCTGGCATTAGAAGCTGTTAGCGTTACGCCATAAGTGCCTGGAGTATTATACTGAACAACAGGATTGGCTGAAGTGCTTGAAGCAGGAGTGCCACCGGGGAACAACCAACTGTAGTTCGTTGCACCTGTTGAAGTGTTGGTATATGTTACAGAAGCTCCCTGACAAACGGTTGTGGTAGATGCGGTGAAATTCGCAACAACCGCCGAAGCCGTGCCAACGCAAGAACCAATTGTGCCCAGCACATTGTGGTTAAAATCATTCAAAACATCAATGATGTTGCTAATGCAAACCGTATTCGATGACAAAGAAGAATAGGTTACACGAAGAATGGCTGTAGATGCAGTGTAAGTAGGGACTTTTGTAGCTCCTTCGCTGGTTACAGCGATGGTGTTTCCATCAAAATGCAAATGAGCATTCCACGTAGTGGTCGGCAACAGGTTTTGAACGCCCGTAATCACCGCACCGGCGATATCAAATTGCAGTGCCCACAATTCATTGGTAGGATTGCTTACTACAACATCAAAGGTTGATGTGGCTGTGTTCAAATTTGAAAGACCCACTGTTACTGTCTCCGGATCTTGAATCTCCGGATCCCAACCGCAAGAAGTATACTCCAACGGAGGAATACCCGCATCCTGCTGCTGGTGGATACACTGTCCAACGTATGATGCATCAGCAATGGTGATCTCACCATCAGCATTCAAGTCGGTGCAAGCGCTAACGGCAACGCCGCCATTTACAGCTGCTTCACCATACAAGTGTTCGTCCTGTGGTGTAAGGTAACCGTCGTTGTTCACATCACCGCTCATCACTGTGCCGGGGCAGTTGCCTGCGCAGTCGGTCTGTGCGTTACCGAATGGAATACCCAAACAGTCTTCAACCACAGCGCAATTGGTAATGCTCTTAGTAAAGTTGATGATGTTGTTGCTGGCATCACGACCAAATGAAATACACACCTGTGCGTAGTTGTTGTCGTAACGCAATTCGTAACGACCATTTTGATCAGGGCTCTGATCCCAGTTGGTGCGAATTACCAAATAGTAAGTACCAGCCGGAACGTTGGTCACGTCAATCCACTGACAAGTCAAACTTGAAGAATAGATATCGGCGCAACCGGCAGTGATACCCATATTTCCGCATGAGTATTGAGCTGCTATTCCTGCTGGGCATGACAAGTCGAGTACGCAGAATCCGTTCTTAAATCCAATGTTTGGCATCAAGCTACCGCTGGCATCAAAAAGCAAATATTCAGCATAACCCGCATAGTGATAGTGACTATGGCATGGGTCAAAAGTGAACTGCGAATTGCTCGCGTTCGGAACACCAATGAAATAATCTTGAGTACCAATGTTCGCGATGCGCGTGGTGAAACGCAAGATTTGGCGCGTCCCTACATTACTTTGTAAACATCCTTCGTTGACCAAACATTGGTCACCATTAGTAATGGTTGTAGCTGTTAATGAGCTGTACATCTGCGACTGGTCAACCAACAAGTCAGGACCAAGACCTGTACAATTCGCATCGCCATTGTAATAGCATGGACCAGGCAAGCCGGCAAGCGGTTGATAGTTACAGGCCAAAATATCCATGCAACCTGTGATAGCACCTACAAACTCAAAGAAGACATCATAACTGCTACCTGCGCAAGCGCCGGCACTACCCACACGCACGTAATAAGTGCGGCCCGCTGTCATGAACACATCTGTTTGAGCTTGAACACCGCAGAAGTCGTCATTGTAAGTATATGTCGCCTGATTGGTATTGTCGAAGTTTGCCATAGTGCAGTAGTCATATACCCAAATGCGTGTGTCACATGCGGCATAACCACACGTTGTCATGCGATACTGACCATTTGTTGATGGCGTGAAGACATACCATGAATTATCGAATGGTACTTCATTCAATCCTAAAACTGCTGAGATAGGATCGTTGCAACTTGTTCCCGTTGGGCAGTTTACATAGCGGATATCACGAGAAGCGAACGTGGCGCCTTCAGCCTCCAATACACCATTCAAATAAACCTTGTAACCACCTGGACTAGCCAAACCATTGCCCGAAGCATCATAGATTTCAAATCGGTGACACGTGCTATTGATACAGAAGGTCGCGTCATTGCTTGTTCCTTGAGCTACAACTACATCATTGTTGTCGAATATCTTCCAAGTGGTTTGCGTTGGATTCGCGTCCGGAGTAATGTCAACCGTTACGATATCACCCGTAGTAACCAACACGTTGTTATTGGTGGCTGTGTTAGAACCGGCGGCATCACTAACAGTAAGTGTGGCAGAATATGTTCCACCTGCCGGATAAGTAACCACCGGGTTTTGTGCTGTTGATGTAGACGGTGTTCCACCGGGGAAAGACCAATTGTAGCCTGTAATGTTACCGGAGCTGGTGCTGGTGAATTGAACATTCAAGCAGTTCGTGCCTGTTGGCGCATAATTGAACTGAGATGTCAAAACTGGATATGTGCATGTGCCATTGTTTTGAGTTGCACATGTGGTATAGTTCGTAGCCATTGGATCGGTACAGCCCAAAATACCACTGGCAGAAACTTGGAGCGTGAACGCACCAACAACCGCATTATAACCACCCGCCTGGATGTAGTAGGTATTACCCACAGTCAGCTGAGCACAAGTGAACGACAAGGAAGAACGGTATGTACCGCCGAAATCATCGTTGCAACCCAACTGTGTTCCACCGCAAGCCGAGTAAAGCGCAATGCGCGTATCGGTATTGGTTCCCAATTGAGTTTCAATTACAACCGTTCCACCTGTATAGACAAACGAATACCAAATGTCCTTGATAGCAGTGCTACCGCCACAACTTGGATTTGCAGCGTTGGTTACAGTTGTAGAGTTGTTGCAGTTGACATAGCCTCCGTTTACGGTAATCGGAGTCGCTGTTGCACATACATCGTTTGCTGGAGCTTGCGCCAGACCTGAGATTGAGGCCAAAACGTACAGCATAGTACACAGTAAAAACTGCTTCATGTTCTTGGTAATTTGTGGTTTACGGTTGGTTAACGCCTTAAAAAAGACGATGCAAAATAACTGAGATATGTCAATACACCAAAAGTTATTTACTTCAATGCTCAGCCAAGTTCGGCATCACCGAAATTCGCCAACAAATGAAATTGCTTCATGTTATCTAAAGAAACCGACAAAAAACTATTCCTACTCGATGCATACGCCTTGATTTTTCGGGCCTATTACGGGTTCATCAAAAACCCACGCATCAATTCGAAAGGGCTCAATACATCCGCCATGTTCGGATTTACCAACGTGCTGCTCGATATTCTGAAAAATGAAAAGCCGTCGCACATGGCTGTCGTGTTCGACCCACATGAAGAAACCATTCGCGTTGCAGAATTTCCCGAATACAAGGCCAATCGCGAAGAAACCCCTGAAGATATCAAGCTTGCCTTCCCCTATATCGTGCGCATCATCGAAGCCATGAACATTCCGGTATATCAAGTGAGCAAATATGAAGCAGACGACGTCATTGGAACTCTTGCCAAAAAAGCAGAGCTAGCGGGTTTCACAACCTACATGATGACGAGCGACAAGGATTACGGCCAACTGGTTTCCGACCATATCTTCATCTATCGCCCGGGTCGCGGCGGCAACGAAGCCGATATTCTCGGAGTGCCTGAAGTGTGCGAAAAATTTGGCATCAGCAACGTATCGCAGGTCATAGATATTCTTGGTATGATGGGCGACGCCGTCGATAACATCCCCGGCATTCCCGGTATCGGTGAAAAAACCGCTACCAAACTCGTACAAGAATTCGGATCTCTCGAAGGTCTGTTGGCCAATACCGACAAACTCAAGGGTAAGCAAAAAGAGAACGTAGAGAACAATACGGACATCGCTCTGCTTTCGAAAAAACTCGCGACCATCATTCTCGACGTGCCTGTTGAACTTGAAGAAGAGCGTTTGGTGGTTCAGGAATTCAATAAGGATAAAATCCGCGAAGTATTCGAAGAGCTCGAATTTCGTGCACTCATCAAACGTGTATTAGGTGATGCTCCCGTTGCCGACAAGGGAGTGCAGGGTGAATTGTTTTTTGTGGAAGACGCCGAGGCACCGGTGGAAAAACCGGCAACGATTTTCAAAACAATCAACGATGTGCCTCATCATTACCACCTCGTGCAAGACGACAACGACATTCACGCGCTGGTTGAACAACTGAAAAAAGCCCCTCTATTTTGTTTCGATACGGAAACAACAGAGCTCGAACCCATCAATGCCGCGCTGGTAGGAATATCGTTTGCGATGAAGCCGCATGAAGCCTACTACGTGCCGATGCCGGATGATGCGGAAAAAGCAAAAGTGTTGCTACACCGCTTCGCGCCAATCTTTCAAGACGAAACCAAAGAGCTCATAGCACAAAACTACAAGTACGATTATAAGATGCTGCGGAAGTACGGCATCGAGGTGCGCAATCGAGTTTTCGATACTATGATAGCACACTATCTCATGAATCCGGATGGAAAACACGGCATGGATGAGCTGAGCGAAAACTACTTGCAATACGCCCCGATATCCATCGAAACACTCATTGGCAAAAAAGGAAAATCACAAGGCTCGATGGCCAATTTGAAGCCCGAGGCTATCGCCGATTATGCTGCAGAAGATGCAGACATCACGCTGCAGCTCAAGCAAACATTCGAACCCGAATTACAAACCGGAAAAATTCGCCAGGTGTTCGATGAAGTTGAAATTCCTCTCATCACTGTGCTGGCCGATATGGAATGGGAAGGCGTGAAGGTGGATGAAGCTTTCTTGCGCAACTACAGCGATATTTTACAAACCGATATCTTGGCTGCCGAAGAAGAAGTGTGCAGCATGGCGGGTGAAAAATTCAACGTTGATTCACCCAAACAACTCGGAATTGTTTTATTCGAAAAAATGAAAATCACCGATCAGGTGAAAAAAACAAAGACCGGACAATACAGCACCGACGAAGCCACACTCACCAAATTTGAACACGATAACCCAATCATTGCTCGCATCCTCGACTACCGCGAATTGCGCAAACTGAAATCGACATACGTGGATGCTCTTCCGGTGCTTATCAACCCAAATACAGGTCGCGTGCACACCAACTACGGACAAACGGTTGCCGCCACCGGTCGCTTAGCGTCCAACAATCCGAACCTGCAAAACATTCCAATTCGCACCACACGCGGAAAAGAAATCCGCAAAGCGTTCATTCCGCGCAACGAAGAATACACCCTACTCTCTGCCGACTACTCGCAAGTAGAATTGCGCATCATTGCATCGCTCAGCGGCGATGAAAATATGTGCGAGGCATTCTTGCAAGGTGAAGACATTCACAAAGCAACAGCTGCCAAAGTGTTTGGCGTTCCGCTCAGCGAAGTCAACAAAGACATGCGCTCCAAGGCAAAGGCGGTGAACTTCGGAATCATCTACGGACAAGGCGCTTTCGGGTTGGCGCAAAACCTCGGTATTCCGCGCGGCGAAGCCAAAGCTATCATCGATTCATACTTTGAGCAATTCGGTCGATTGAAGAGCTACCAACAAGAAATTATTGAGTTTGCGAGAGCTAATGGCTACATCGAAACCATACTCGGTCGCCGCAGATACTTGGCCGATATCAATTCGGCCAATGCGGTTGTGCGCGGATTTGCAGAACGCAACGCCATCAACGCTCCAATACAAGGCTCGGCTGCCGACATTATCAAAGTGGCCATGGTCAATCTCCATAAAGAAATGGAAAAAAGGAAAATGCGTTCACGCATGATTTTGCAAGTACACGATGAACTTGTGTTTGATGCACACCTCAGCGAAGTCGAAGAACTCAAAGTGTTGGTTGCCGATAAAATGAGCAATGCCGTTTCGATTCGTGTGCCCTTGGTAGTGGATATGAATACGGGCGCCAATTGGCTCGAAGCGCATTGATTAATCGTGAATCCGAAGATTGGTACCTGAGCGAATCCGAAGGTTGGTTACTCAGAGCATCCAAAGGTTGGTTACTCAGTGAATCC
>CANHPZ010000125.1 GCA_947462725.1 Flavobacteriales bacterium | reverse complement strand
AATTGGGTACAAGTAAAATGAGTATGAATATTTTCAATGAAGCCGTGATTGGTGTATTGAAAATGCGGTTCAGAAGAGTATCTCGAAAGCACAAAAAGTAATCATGACAACTACACTCATCAAGCACGTTTCGGTGGTCAATGAAGGCACTATCCGTTTGTGTGATGTGTTTCTCGAAGGAAGTGTAATTTCCAAAATTGTAGATGCCGGATTGTTTTCCGGAGAGGCTCACGAGATTGTGGATGGAACGGGCAAATACTTGCTTCCCGGCCTCATCGACGACCAGGTGCATTTTCGTGAGCCCGGCCTCACGCACAAGGGTGATCTCTACACCGAATCGCGCGCTGCAGTGGCCGGGGGCATCACTTCTTACATGGAGATGCCCAATACATCGCCACCCGCAACAACCCTTGAATTGCTCGAGCAGAAATACCAACGCGCTTCAGAAGTGTCGATGGCGAATTACTCGTTTTTCATGGGCACATCCAACAACAATTTGGATGAACTGCTGAAGGTGGATCCCAAGCAGGTGTGCGGCGTGAAAATTTTTATGGGAAGCAGCACGGGCGACATGCTCGTAGACAACAGCCAAACACTCGACAACATATTCGCACAAGTCAAAACATTGATTGCACTCCATTGCGAAGTGGATCCGATGATTAAGGCGAATCTTGAAAAATACAAAGAGCAATACGGAGAGGAAGTTCCTGTAACAGCTCACCATCTCATTCGTGACGAAGCGGCTTGCTATGCGTCGTCATCAGCGGCTATAGCACTGGCTGAAAAACATGGAACACGTTTACACATTCTGCACATCAGCACGGCCAAAGAGTTGGATCTCTTCCGCAACGATATTCCATTGAAGGAAAAACAGATTACCGCAGAGGCGTGCACGCACCACCTGTGGTTTACCAATGACGATTACGCTGCGAAGGGCAACTACATCAAATGGAATCCGGCGGTGAAGACAGCAGCTGATCGCGATGCCATTCGCGCAGCAGTGAACGACGATCGCATTGATGTGCTCGCAACCGATCACGCGCCACATACTATCGAAGAAAAGGAACAGTCCTATCTGAAAGCACCAAGCGGCGGCCCTCTGGTTCAGCATGCATTGGTGGCGTTGCTCGAGTTGCATCATCAAGGTGTATTTACCCTCGAGAAAATTGTGCAGAAAACTGCGCACAACGTGGCGGATATGTTTGCCATCGACAAGCGGGGTTATGTGCGTGAAGGATATTTCGCCGATTTGGTGTTGGTTGATTTGAATTCACCGTGGCAAGTAACCCGCGAGAATGTGTTGTACAAATGCGGATGGTCGCCGTTCGAAGGTCAGGTGTTCAACAGCCGCGTGCTATCGACTTGGGTGAATGGTCATAAGGTCTACGATGGGCAGCACGTGTTAGAAGGAAATTTGGGACACCGACTTACGTTTAATCGATGAATAGATTCGCTTTTATTGCATGTGTTGTGATGTTGTTTGCGCTGTCGTGCACATCAGGACCCGCTGCGGAATCAGCACCGAGCAACCTCATTCCCCGTGATACGTTTGTTGTAGTACTCGCCGATGTGCGCCTGCTGGAAGGTGCATACAGCACGAGCTATGAGCGAGTAGATACATCCGACTACGCCATTGCATCTTATTATCAGCGCTTGTTCGAAGAACATCATATCACCAAAGAACAGTATTTGATTTCGTATGATTATTACAGTCGCCATATGGACGACTTGCTCTCTATAGAGTCCGACGTAGCAGCGCGTTTGGAGGAAATGAAATTGCCTGCGGATTCGCTAATTCAATAGGCGCAGTAAATGAATCGTCAATCGCATGTGTAGCGATTAATTCTTCCCGTAACGTTCGAAATATTTGGCTGTTTGCGCGATCGCTTGAGCTATCGGTGTAAATGTGATTGGCATGGCCGCTTTCAGCTTGTCGTTGTTGTAATGGAAACGAAGCGATGCATTCTTAATCGTCTCTTTCGTGACAAGTGCCTTTCGACCGGTCAATTTTTCTTTGATGAATTCTGCGATGCGCGCCAATTCTAGAATCCACGGCTTGGCTTCGCGAGTGGGAATTGGTTTGCCCAATGCTTGCGCAACGCTTTGAAACAATTCCTTCATCGATAAATTTTCGCTTACCACCAAAAATCGCTCGTCGGTGATGTTGCTCAAAGTAAGCTCAACAATAACCTTGGCGCAATCTGTTGCGGCAATGAAACCGGTTCCTCCGGGCGGATAGAACGACATGCCTTCATTGAGTTTGCGGAAAAGACTTGGGCTGCTGCGTTCGAAACTGCCCGGGCCAATGATGAATCCGGCGTTGAAGGCCACACCTTCTAAACCTTCATGAATGCCACGCCAGAATTCCATTTCCGAACGTTGTTTGGTAATCGCGTAATGGGTGTTCATTTCACTTTCCACCCATTCAGCTTCCTCATCCACCGTGTCGTTGTTCTTCGCTTTTCCAATAGCCGAAGTAGAACTTACAAAGGCCACTTTGATGCCTCCAAGGTGGAGAGCAGTGTTGATTACATTTTCGGTCCCCTCAACGTTCACTTGATACATGCTGTCGCGATCATTGGCGTGGTATGAAACCATGGCGGCGCAATGGAACACGCGCTGGCAGCCGGTTGTGGCAGTGATAAGCGATGGAATATCCAATACATCGCCAACAGCCCAATTGATGCGGCTGAAATCAGGCGAGCCGTAAAATTCGAAGACTTGTTGGATGCCGGTGATGTTGCTGTTGGGTCGCACGAGCGCGCGCACAGGTTCACCACGACGCAGCAATTCAATCATGATGTGCGTGCCCAACAATCCGGTGGCTCCTGTAACCAAGTTCATCGTTGGCGAATTTAAGTGGATGTTGTGCAGGTATTGCCAAACAATGCGCGCGGTTTGCTTGTTAATTTGCACACCCATGGCGGCCAACGAAAAAATAGACCACATCCTTCGACTGTTACCCACCGACCCCGGTGTTTATCAGTATTATGATGAGAACGGCGACATACTTTACGTAGGCAAGGCCAAGAATTTGAAGAATCGCGTTTCGAGTTACTTCAACAAGCAACGCTATGAGAATGGAAAAACGATGGTGCTGGTGCGCAAGATTGCAGACATCAAGTACATCGTGGTGGAGACCGAGCTGGATGCCTTGTTGCTCGAAAATTCGCTCATCAAGAAATACAAGCCGCGCTACAACATCATGCTCAAGGACGATAAGACCTATGCGAGCATTGTGATTAAGAAAGAAGACTATCCGCGCGTTTTTCCAACTCGACTAATCATCCGTGATGGCTCGGAATACTTTGGTCCTTATCCCTCGGGCAAAACGATGCACATGGTATTGGACCTCATAAAGAAATTGTATCCGATACGCACGTGCAGTTTAGCATTGACCGAAAAGAATATCGCTGCCGGTAAGTTTAAGGTCTGTTTGGAATATCACTTGGGCAATTGCAAGGGGCCGTGTGAAGGCAAGCAAACGCTAAGCGATTATGACCGCGGTGTGGATGCGATTCGCAAAATTCTCAAAGGAAACTATGCCGATTTGATTCGCGAGTTGAAACAGATGATGAATGAATTTTCGACCCGTTACGAGTTTGAACTTGCGCAAGAGGTAAAAGAGAAAATCGAATTGCTCGATAGTTTTCAAGCCAAGAGCACAATTGTACATCCAAGCATTCACGACGTGGATGTGTTCACCATTGCCAGTGATCCACAGGCGGGATATGTGAATTTCATGAAGGTGAGTAATGGTGTAATCGTGCAATCGTACACCACGGAAATCAAGAAGCGTATGGAAGAGACTGACGCAGAAATGCTCGAGTTTGCCATCGTGGAGATTCGCGACAAATTTCAGAGTTCATCCAAAGAAATTTTCTTGCCGTTTGATATGGAAATGCGATTGCCCGGCGTGGAGATGGTGGTGCCACAGCGCGGCGACAAACGCAAGCTGGTAGAGCTTTCGCAACGCAACAGTACGCACTACATGCTTGATGCGCAAAAGCAACTCGAGTTGGTGGATCCAGAACGTCATGTCAATCGGGTGTTGGAAACGATGCAGAAGGATTTGCATTTGAAGGACCTTCCCACGCACATCGAGTGTTTCGATAACTCCAATATTCAAGGCACCAATCCCGTAAGCGCCTGTGTGGTGTTTCGCAATTCTAAACCAAGTAAGAAGGACTACCGCATTTTTCATCCGAAAACCGTGGAAGGACCTAACGACTTCGACACGATGAAGGAGGTGGTGTTTCGCCGTTATCGTCGTATGTTGGATGAAGGCGAAACGCTTCCTCAGCTTATTATCATCGATGGTGGCAAGGGACAATTGAGTGCTGCAATCGATAGCCTGGTAAGGCTCGAATTGTACGGCAAGATTGCGGTCATCGGCATTGCCAAGCGATTAGAAGAGATCTATTTCCCGGGCGATAGTTTGCCCATCTATTTGGACAAGCGAAGTGAGTCGCTCAAGCTTATTCAGCGCTTACGCGATGAGGCGCACCGCTTCGGCATCACCAAGCACCGAGACCGCAGAAGCAAGGACGCAATTCGTTCAGAGCTGACCGAAATCAAAGGCGTAGGCATGCACACTACGCAAGCACTTATTCATTATTTCAAAACCGTGCAAGCCGTGAAGGAAGCGAGTTTAGAAGAGTTGAAGAAGGCAGTGAATGACCGACAAGCGCAAGCGGTTTTCAATCATTTTAATGGAAAATAAAAAAGAGCCGGTGATGTCACCGGCTCTTTTTTTTGTTGATGTTATCTCTTAGTGTTGAATCACAAATGCAGCCGTTTGCACTGCGCTGTTGCCAATGGCAGAGAGCTGATACACGCCATTCGACAAGTCTGATATTTCAAGCATTTTGCCTGTCAGTGTAGTTTCCTTCACGGTGCGTCCGCTCATATCGGTGATGCGGATGCGGCTGTTCGATTCCACGCCGTTGATGGTGATGGAAGTGTTGGCCGGATTGGGATACACGCTGATAGTGCTGGTCATGCTCACTTCTGCAGTGGATTGAGCCACGCTGCATGCACCTTCCATCGATGCGTTCATGTACACTTCAAGTCCTGCAGCCAAGCTTTCCAGCGTGAACGATACCGTTTCATTGCATGGGTACGGACCCGCCAAGTACTGACCCGCTTCATTCATCATGACAATGACATTGTCTAGATTGCTGCGCAAGATGTAAGGAGCACCATTGCCCTGATCAACCATATCGGCACGCACCCAGAATTGATTGTTCGCCTCATCCGGAATCATGGACATACCAACGAAAGGCGGCGCTACTTCATAGATGCACGTACCATCATCAAACCAGGCCCAAGCATCGTAGTTGAGTGCCGATGGATTGGTGCAGCCGTAGCAGATGTAGCATGAACCGTTGTCGCACGTTGCTTCAGGATTGTAGTTACAAGAAGTTGGATCCATGCAACCGCCGATAACGCCGATGCTGCTTACTGAAACGAGTCCATAGAAATCGCTAGGGTTAGTAGTTCCGCTGTAAACTACTTCGCCGGCGGCATTCGTAATGCTGATGTCAACAGCATTGCCACTCAGCGAGTACAACTGCATCGTAAAGCATTCACTCATGCTGCAGAAACCGTTTTGTGCAGGGTAGATGCCTCCGAAGTAACCCATATTTCCATCGCTGATATACCAGTAGATTTCCTCTGATGCTGAAATGCTATACCAATTGTTGTAGCAGCAAGAGCCATCGTTTACCGTAGCTGATGCGTTGTAGTTGGGCGCTGTAGGATCCGTGCAGCCCAAGCAGCCATAGTCGCACGTGAAGTAATCCAAGCATGAAGCATTCACATCGTAGTTGCAGGCCGTTGGGTCGGCGCATCCCAATGAAGATCCATTGAGCGCCACGGTGATGGCGTAGTCGTAGAAATGAATAGAACCGGTGCTCACCACATTTCCACTTGCATCGCTAATGGTGTAATCGACATCGCTGCCATCCACTGTCCATGCGCTCAATTGGAAGCAAGAACCAATCATACAGAATCCGTTTTGAGTTGGATAATTTCCGCTGATATAACTGTAATCGGTAAGCGAGGTAACTGCCCAATACGCGGGTGCTGATAGCGTGATGGTGTACCAATCGTTGTAGCAGCAAGTGCCGTTGTCGATGGTTGCTGAAGGGTTGTAGTTGGGAGCAATCGGATTCGTGCAACCGAAGCAAGTGTAGTCGCAAAGATTGTAGTCACCGCAATTTACCAATGGGTCATAGTTGCAAGCGTATTGGTCGCTGCAGCCGATGATTTCGTTGTTCGAAAGGCCGAGCACAATACCTCCGGTCATTTCATTGAGGTTACCCGAGGTTACTACCACGCCGTCGAGCAAAATAGATGCACTGAAATTCGGTTCGTTGAATCCGTCAGGGTATGCAGTGAAATTCAAGCATCCTTCATCAAAGCAAAATCCGGTCGATTCCGGGTAATGTCCTGAGCCACCGCTCATACCATCGGTTGTGTATGCATACCAGTTGCCTGGCGCAGAAAGCTGCACTTCGAAGTAGGTTGAATAGCAGCAAGAATTGTTGCTGAGCGTTGCAGTTGGGTCGAAATTCGAAGCCGTTGGATCGGTGCAGCCATAGCAGTCGTAGGTGCATAGGGTGTAGTCGGTACAAGTGGCCGTAGGGTCATAGTTGCAGGCAGAGAAATCGAGGCAACCGATGCTGGCGTTGTTGGCAAAACTCTGTGAGGCGAAGTAATAACTATTGGAACCCGAAGCTATCACTTGTCCGTTGGCATCTGTCATTGTATAGGAGAAGCTTTCACTGGATGGGCTCCACAAATCGAGGTAGAAACAGCCGTCGGGCAAGCAAAATCCGGTAGCTCCCGGGAATACTCCGCCTGTTACGTAGTTGGTGTTTTGATTGTAGATGCTGTATTGAAATTCTGCAGTTCCTGTGATGGTGTAATTCTGGGTGCAGCATGAGCCGTCATCAATGACCGCAGTAGAATCGTAGTTGGCAGCTTGTGGATTGGTGCAACCGTAGCATTCATAAGAACAAAGGGTGTAAGAAGAGCACGTTACGTTTGTGTCGTAGTTGCAAGCGGCAGGATCGTTACAGCCGGGGGTTCCATCACCCATGGTGAAAATCGCAACCTCAGAGGATGTAAGGGTTTGGTTGAAAACAACCTGACCATTGTAATCCGTGAATGTGAACTGCATATCCGTTTCGATAAATGGCGAGTAGCAGCTCAGGAAATAACAACCATCGGGAACACACATAGAACTGCCGTTGCTCATGGCATAGCTGTAAGTGCCATCGAGTGCTGTGAGATACCACATGATACTTATGCTGTCAATTGCCCCTGCAATTGTGCCGGTGAGCAAATGGTTGGCATCGCAACAGGTGCCGTCGTT
>CANHPZ010000124.1 GCA_947462725.1 Flavobacteriales bacterium | reverse complement strand
CTGCGTCGTCGTCAGCTGAAGTTGATTCTCGCAGGTAAGATGAAGCCCGATGAAGCTACAGAGTTGAAGGCGCTGTTTGTGGAACCCAAAGCGTTTCAATAGCACCAGCGATTTGCTCTACTGTGATGTGGTCGATGCATCGGTTGTTCATGCCGTGTTTGCAATGATTGCCGAGTTTGGAACACGGGTGAGATAGCGGCTTGAAGGTTGTGCTTTCCAAAGGTTCGAGTATAATACTCGCCGGGTCGGGGAGGTAGGGATACATGCCAAGTCCGGGTTTGGTGCAGCCCCATAGTGAGATGATTTTTTTCTTGAATGCGGATGCAATGTGCATCATGCCGGTGTCACCCGCAATCACCAGCACTGAGCGGCGCACAGCGTCTGCGCTTTGATGCAATGTCCATTGTCCGCAACTATTGTAAACAGATTCTCCGCATGCCTGAGCAATTGTTTCTCCCAAATTTCTATCCTCCGGTCCGCCAATCAATACCAGTGGTTGTCGGATGGCGTTGCACACTTCAATGATGTGTTGCTCACTCATTTTCTTTCCTTCATGTGCGGCGCCGATTGCAAAGGCAATGAATGGTGAGCGCATCAATCCGGGAAGTTCCGTGCCGGGAAGTTCTTTTCCTTGTGGAATATAATATTCGAGTCCGTCCTCGTCGTTAGTGATTTGCAATGGTAGAAGGGTGTCGAAGTAGCGATCCACGATGTGCTTTGCGGGCATTCTGTTTATTCCTGTATTCACCCATAGCCATTTTTGAATATTATATTTATTGAGTGAAGTGCATGGTGTGCCCAAAACTCGTTTTACCTGCGCAGAACGCAGGTTGTTGTGCAGGTCAATAATGTGGTCGAAATGCTCTGAGCGCAATTTTGGTAATACCTCGCTAACGCTTTCCTCTATGGTGTGAATGCGGTCGATATGCGGATTGGCTTCAAGCACTCCCGCGAAATTCTTCTTGGTAAGGAAGTGAATCTCTACCGGTGACTTCGTCTGCTTCTTGATCGCACGCAATAGCGGAGTGATGAGTACAATGTCGCCAATCGAACTGAACCGTATGATGAGGAGCTTTTGCAATTAGGGGTCAGGGGTTAGTGGTGAGTTCGCCGCTAATTGATTCAAGCAGGATCCGTCTCATATCTGCAGCATTGTAATTGAGGCCGAGCAGGTACATGAGCTTCACAAGTGCTGCTTCCGTGGTCATGTCTCTTCCGCTGATGATGCCCATGGATTCGAAGGCTTCACTGGTTTCATAGAGTCCTTGGTCAACGCTGCCTTTGTTGCACTGCGTCACATTCAGAATGGTTACGCCACGCTTGATGGCTGCGCTGAGTGCATCTATAAACCAACTTTCTGTTGGCCCATTGCCGGATCCAAATGTCTCCATCACTATAGCGCGTAAATCGGGGAGATTCAAAATGCCTTCAATAACGATTGGTGATAAGCCCGGGAAGATTTTCAAAACCGCTACGTGGTTGTCGAAAGCCTTGCGCACGGTGAGTAACCCGTTGGGCCGCAAGAGCAAGTCGCGCCTATAATTTATGTGAATGCCGGCTTCTGCAAGTGGCGCCAAATTCGCGCTTTCGAAAGCGTCAAAGTTTTCTGTGCTGTATTTGTGTGTGCGGTTCCCTCTGAAAAGTTTGGATTGAAAAAACACGCAGACCTCTTGAATAATCGGTTCGTTGTTTTCGGTTGCCGCGGCAATTTCAATGGATGTTATCAAATTTTCTTTGCCGTCGGTGCGAATTTGTCCAATGGGCAATTGTGATCCGGTGAAAATGACTGGCTTTGCTATGTTTTGCAGCATGAAGCTCAATGCGGATGCGCTGTAGGCCATGGTATCTGTGCCATGCAGAATGACAAAGCCATCGTATTGGTCGTAGTTGGATTCTACCATGTCGGCCATGCGCTGCCAGGAATCAATATTGACGTTGGAAGAATCGATGGGTTCATCAAAAGAAACCACATCGATAAGACAATCAAATCTGCGGAGTTCGGGCACGTTCAGTCGCAATTGTGCAAAATTGAATGGTACCAAGCTGCCGGTATCGGGGTCTTCCATCATACCAATGGTTCCACCGGTATAGATCAGTAAGATTTTTTGCGAAGCGTTCATAGAGCAAAGATTATGAAATCAAGGTTTCTGAAGCGGGTTGAAATTTCGCCAACCAAACATTTTTTCAGCATTGTCGGAAGTGATGCGGGCGATCGTCTGGAGGTCTGTCCCATGTACGTCGGCAAGTTTTTCGGCGACAAACTTTACGTAGGCGCTTTCGTTGCGCTTGCCACGGTAGGGCTTCGGCGAAAGGAAGGGGGAATCAGTTTCTAAAACGAGATACTCAAGCGGAATCTCTTTCGCCACTTCGGTTAGCCCACTTTTTTCATACGTAAGCACGCCTCCAATGCCCATGATGAATTGGCTGTAGGTCATCACTTTTCTGGCCTGTTCTAAGCTGCCGGTAAAGCAATGAAACACTCCCCGCAACCGCTCGTCATGCTTGCGGTCGAGTACTTCGAATATTTCATCAAAGGCCTCGCGAGCATGTATGACAATGGGCAGGTTGAGTTCCTTGGCCCATTCGATTTGGATTTCAAATGCCTCAATTTGGGAGGGCAATGTTGACTTATCCCAATACAGGTCGATACCAATTTCACCAACGGCGATGTAGTTGCGCAAACTGAATTGCGCACGCATGGTGTGAAGTACTTCGATAAAATTCTCCTTCACATCGCACGGATGCAGGCCCATCATGGGGATGCATAAATTGGGATGTTCTTCGCACAGCGCGTGCATCGGTCCCATACTTTCAAGATCGATGTTGGGCAACAGTATTTTCTCTACGCCGGCGGCCTTGGCCCTACCAAGCATGGCAGTGCGGTCTTCATCAAACTGTGGTAAATACAAATGCGAATGGGTGTCGACTAGCATAGTAGGCAAATGGGCGCCAATTTACGTTGGATATCTCATGGGACATAGCTTCCGGTCTTGTGTTATCTTCGCCGCATGCCTTCGATATCGTTAGTTATACCGGTATATAATCGACCTGATGAGGTCCTTGAACTGCTTGAAAGTCTAACCCGGCAAACGGATCACGATTTTGATGTGGTTATAGTAGAAGATGGTTCATCAGTGCCCTGCAAGTCAGTCGTGCAGGGTTTTCCCAAGTTGCGCGTTCAGTATTTCACCAAGTCCAATTCAGGCCCGGGTCAAAGCCGCAATTACGGCGCTGAGCGTGCCAATGGCGATTGGATTGTTTTCCTCGATTCAGATTGCATTATACCTGAGCATTACATTGCTACTGTGCGCCGTTTTATCGGACAAAATAGTATCGATGCATTTGGTGGCCCCGATAGAGCTCACGAGAGTTTTACCCCGATTCAAAAGGCCATTAATTACAGCATGACGTCGATGCTCACCACTGGAGGCATACGCGGCGGAGCTGAGCGCATGGAGAAGTTTCATCCGCGCAGCTTCAATATGGGATACACGCGAGAGGTATTTGAAAAAACAGGAGGATTCGCCAAGATGCGCTTTGGTGAGGATATTGACATGAGTATTCGAATCATGGAGAATGGCTTTCAAACGGCATTGATACGCGATGCCTATGTGTATCACAAGCGCCGGTCTACCTTCCGACAGTTCTTCAAGCAGGTTAATAACAGCGGTATTGCGCGTATCAACTTGTACAAGCGGCATCCTAAAACCTTGAAACTCGTGCATTTTTTGCCGGCGGCGTTTGTTGGTTTTTCTCTCTTGAGTTTTATTCTCGCTTTTGTATTCGATTATCGGTTTATTCTAGGCCTCGCAGCATGGATGGTGCTGGTTTGGATCGATGCCACCCTACGAACGCGCAGTTTGCTGATCGGCTGCTTAGCGGTTCTTTCAAGTTTCATCCAACTCTTCAGCTACGGCCTTGGTTTTCTGCGTGGAATTTGGCGGCGTATCATTTTAGGAGGTGACGAATTCAGCGCCTTTGAGCGAAATTTCTACAAGTAGTCAGGCGCGCACAATCTGTGTTAGTTTAGCCACCATAAATTATTGAAACCATGAATTTGAAAGTTATTCTTTCGGTCGGAATTGCGACCGTTTTCTTATCCTCGTGCAGCAGTCAGCCGAAGGTTGAGGAAGTTCCTACAGCCCAAGCTGATTCCGTCATACAGCGCATTGTTGGTGAAGACGGTAAGCTATACCAAAGCGAACAATTTGCGGATGTACGCGTGCTCCATTATTATATTCCGCAATGGGATAGCCTGAGCGCAAAACAGAAGGAACTTGTTTATTGTTTATACGAGGCGGGCTTGGCGGGACGCGATATCATGTTCGATCAGAATTGCAAATACAACTTGCCCATTCGTCATGCCCTAGAGAAAGTTTACACGGAGTACAAAGGGGATAAGACCGACAAGAACTGGAAGGAACTTGAAATGTATCTCAAACAAATTTGGGTGCATACCGGAATTCATCACCACTACAACAGCAGCAAGATGATGCCCGGATTTACCGAAAGTTATTTTGACGAAGTATGCAAAGCAACGACAACTAGTGTTGCTGATGATGTGAAAAAAGCCATGTTTGACAAGGAATTTATGGCCATGAAGGTGGAGAGTGATGTCAATAAGGATCTCATTGCAGGCAGCGCTGTAAATTTCTATGAAGGAGTTACCACACAGGAAGTGGAGGATTATTATGCTAAGCTTCGGAATCCCAACAACAGGACTCCTTTTGAGTATGGTTTGAATAGTAAGCTGGTGAAGGAGAATGGTATTGTTGTCGAGAAACCTTGGAAGGTGGGGGGCATTTATGGTGAGGCTTTGGAGAAGGTCGTGTATTGGATTGATCAAGCCGAGAAGGTTGCGGAAAACGATAAGCAGGCTGCTGCACTGCGTTTATTGCGAGACTTCTATAAAACTGGGGATTTGATGAAGTGGGCCAATTTCAATATTACTTGGCTGCAGGCTACCGAGGGTGACATTGACTTCATTCAAGGATTTGTGGAAACCTACAACGATCCGTTGGGTATGCGCGGCAGCTATGAGAGCGTGGTTCAAATCAAGGATTTTGAAGCTTCTCAGCGCATGAAGGTGATGATGGATAACGCCCAATGGTTTGAAGATAACAGTTCAACAGCTGCAGAGCATAAGAAGGAAAAGGTGGTGGGAATTACTTACAACATCGTCAATGTGGCCGGTGAAAGTGGGGATGCCTCTCCGCAGACTCCTATCGGAGTGAATTTGCCCAATGCCAACTGGATAAGGGCGAAATACGGCAGTAAGAGCGTTAGTCTGGGCAATATTGAAGAGTCCTACGAGAAGGCAAGCGGAGCCAGTTTGCTTGTAGAATTTGCTAATGATGAAGAAGAGGTGCGTTTGGCGAAAGAATACGGAGGTATCGCTGGTAAACTTCATACTGCCATGCACGAGGTAATTGGTCATGCCAGCGGAAAAATCAATGAAGGTGTTGGCCAGCCGCGCGAAACGTTGAAGAACTATGCAAGCACTATCGAAGAAGGTCGCGCTGATTTGGTGGCGCTCTACTTCATCATGGATCCGAAGTTGGTGGAGTGGGGACTCATGCCGAGTTTGGAGGTTGGAAAGGCTGAATACGATGGTTATTTACGCAATGGGCTATTGGTTCAACTGCGCCGCGTTTCTGAAGGAAAGGACATGGAGGAGGCACACATGCGCAATCGCGCCTGGATTAGCAATTGGTTGGTTGAAAAGGGCAAGACCGATGGAAGTATTAGTGTCATCAATCGAGGAGGGAAGACCTTTATCGATATCGCTGATTACGACAAGATGCGTTTGAATGTAGGCGAGCTGCTGAAGGAAGTTCAGCGCATTACCAGTGTAGGCGACTTTAATGCTGCTGCCGCTTTAGCCGATAACTACGGCAAGAAGGTCGATCAGGCTTTGCGTAAGCAGGTTATTGAGCGCGCAGCGAAATTCAACATTGCACCTTTCAATGCCATGGTGAATCCGTTGTTGCAAGCGGTCAAAAATGCTGATGGAAAAATCATCGACGTGACCGTTTCATATCCGGAAAACTTTACAGAACAGCACTTGTACTACGGCAAGAATTACTCATTCCTGCCTTTTTAGAAATATTATATTCGAAATTACAGACGGCGACTTTGGTCGCCGTTTTTTTTGGAGGCAATTGTTTTTGCTGATGCTATTTTCGCGGCCTATGAAATTATGGCTGTACAGTCTATTGTGGGTTCTTGCTCTTCCCATGGGGGCGCAGGTGGATGGCTATCTTCATGCCCCGCATCGTTCTCAGCCTGATACCGTTTGGATTATTACAGGAAAGCACGAGTTGGGCCCGGCATACCGCAAGTACAAGCTTGACTTTGCTTTGGACGCACGCCAAACGATTATAGGCTCTCAGCGTACCAAGGTTGGAGGGATTCGGGTGGGAATGGAATATCGCCGAGTACATCGCATCGGGATAGGCTTTTATGGACTGCGTGATGGTCTGCTCAATGGCATAAGCGGCGCTGTGGTGCTCAATGGTCTCCCGCAAATCGACTCCACCATTACCTGGGCTAAACTCACCATGTCGTATCGCAGCCTTTACTACGAAAGGGTCATGTACTTCAGCCGAAAGCTGGAATGGTCGCTGACTACGCACTACGGGTTGGGTAAGATTGCGGGAACTTACGTTCGGTCTGGATTGACAGCTATCGAAACTCTTCCTGTGCAGCGTTTGCAGGTTTTAGAGTTCTCTACCTTAGGCTACTATAATCTGACCTATTGGTGCAGCGTAGGGGTGGGAGTGGGGTATCGCTACATACCCGCTGCGTCTAAGGAAATTCGCAATGTCTATGAATCGCCCATTGGCCTTCTTCGGGTGCGCATCAAGCCGGGTAAACTCATTTCGAGCATTTGGGATAAGGACGCCAAAAATTTGTACTGATCGTTTCCGCTGTGGCCACGATAAATTGAGGGGAAACACAGTTGTTTATGGCTTATCTGGGGAGACATTTGGCCTTATTTGGCAAAAAGCAAGTTTGAATGTGAATTTTTTTTTGCCTTGACTCATTTTTAATTGATTGAAAAAGAGTCTCTTGAAAAATAAATCAAAATATTTTACACAAATCTTTCCTGACTTCTTGCACGAACGAAACTAAATCGTACATTTGCCGCCCGCTTTTTCGGTGACGTGAGTTCTACCGAAATCGGTGAAAAAAAGCAACTTAGAGAATCAGATGCCTACCGTTCAGCAACTTATCAAAAAGGGCCGTACCCCTAAAACATACCGCAGCAAGTCTGTTGCGCTCGACTCATGTCCACAGCGCCGCGGAGTTTGCACTAAGGTTTACACCACCACTCCTAAGAAGCCGAACTCGGCTCTGCGTAAGGTGGCTAAAGTTCGTTTGACGAACAAATTTGAAGTCATCG
>CANHPZ010000123.1 GCA_947462725.1 Flavobacteriales bacterium | reverse complement strand
TCGTATGGACAGGGCTTCCGTTTTCCTTCGATTGCAGAGAAGTTCATTGTTACCGGCGTAGGTTCCATCAACATCTTCGCGAATCCCGATTTGATTGCCGAAACATCCGACAACATGGAGGTGGGTATCAAGCAAGGGTTTCGCATAGGCAATCTGATGGGCTTCGCTGACGTTGCAGTATTCCAGCAGCACTACGACAATTTCATAGAGTTCACCTTTGGACAATGGATGCCGATCATGAGCATATCCGATATCAATCGCAGTTTTGGTTTCAAGAGTTTGAACACCGGCAACGCGCGCATTCGTGGAGCAGAGTTTTCCATTATGGGGGGAGGTGATATTGGCAGAAACAACTTCCAGTTTTTGGCCGGATACACCTACACCGATCCAAAGACATTGACACCCAATCAGGATTACTACCAGCCCAGCAGCGGTGTAAGCAATCTTTCAACCGTTACGTATATCAGCTCGAGCAGCGATACTGCCAATCACATTCTGAAATATCGCTTGCAGCATTTGGTGCGAGCCGACATCGGATGCAGGCGCGGCCGTTTCAATGCGGGGGTTAGCGCGCGCTACAATAGCCACATGCAAAACATAGATAAGATCTTTACCGATCTTGAAAAGGTGCCTTCAGCAGGTTTCAACCCGGGCCTCACACAATGGCGAGCCGATCATTTGACGGGTGATGTCGTGTTTGACTGTCGTGTAGCATACACCCTGCAGCAACGTCATCGCTTAGCTATAGTAGTCAACAACGCGCTCAACCGCGAGTATGCCATTCGTCCGCTTTCGATTGAACAACCGCGGGTAGTGATGATGCAGTATACCTTAACACTGTAGTTTTGCCTTATGAATATTGTTGCCATCATACCTGCACGCTACGCCAGCACACGCTTTCCAGGCAAGCCATTGATAGATATCGGCGGCAAGACCATGATTCAGCGCGTGGTGGAGCGCGTTAGCCAATGCACCAGTGTATCCGGCATTCTTGTGGCAACAGATGATGAGCGCATTTACAATCATGTGATATCTCTTGGCGCACAATGCATCATGACAAGCGCGCACCATCCAAGCGGAACCGACCGTTGTTTGGAAGCTTGGCAATTATCGGGCATTCATGCCGATGCCATCATCAACGTGCAGGGCGATGAGCCATTCGTCGATCCGACACAAATCGATCAGCTGGCGCAACTCATTTCCAAACACGATGTTCAAATAGCCACATTGGCAAAAAAAATAACGGCGGTAGAGATGTTGTTCGATCCGTCCAAAGTGAAAGTGGTAATGAATGATGATGGTGCTGCTATGTACTTCAGCAGACAGGCAATCCCATACAACAAGTCCATTGCGCCCGAGCAATGGCTGGAGCATCATGCGTATTACAAGCACATTGGTTTGTATGCGTATAAGTCAGCGGCATTGAAATCGATTTGCGCGCTTCCACCGTCCACGTTGGAAATGGCAGAGTCGCTCGAGCAGTTGCGCTGGTTGCAAGCCGGCTATTCGATTGAAGTTGGCATTACAGAAATCGAAACCCCGGCCATTGATACGCCGGAGGATTTGCTCAATGTGCTGCGCGAACACATCTAAGTTCACCGGTTATTTGGGTTCTCCTTCATAAGTTTATACCTTTGAACCGCTTATGAGCGATGCAAGAGATAATCAACCACAATGGGATTTAGTCATCGAATCCAAGACGCCATTGTTCCGTCTTAATTTTCGAGAATTGTGGCGTTATCGTGATTTGTTGTTTCTGATGGTAATGCGCGATTATAAAGCGTCATTCAAACAAACCATACTAGGCCCGATTTGGTTTTTCATCCAGCCCCTTCTAACATCGACTGTTTACTCGGTAATATTTGGGATGATTGCCAAGCTGGGAACCGATGGCAATCCGCGATTGTTGTTCTACTTATCGGGTGTAATACTTTGGAACTACTTTTCGACCTGTCTTAACTCTAGCGCTAATACATTTATATCCAATGCCAACATCTTTGGTAAGGTATACTTCCCGAGGCTCATCATGCCTGTTTCCGTTATTATTTCAAACATGCTCCGATTCTCGGTGCAGTTTCTATTTTTTGGTTTGGCGCTGGCCTATTACATCATACAAGGCAACACAGCAGTGCATATCACGTGGGTCGCATTATTAACCCCGGTATTCATACTCATCATGGCTGCGCTTGGGTTATCGATGGGATTAATTGTATCGTCCCTTACGACAAAATACAGAGACTTAACGCATCTCATTGGATTCGGAGTTCAGCTCATGATGTACGCAACGCCTGTGGTATATCCGGCGTCAGAACTACCACTCAAGTGGCAACAGATTATTCAATACAATCCGATGACTGCTGTGATTGAAGGATTCCGCTATGCATTTCTTGGCTCCGGGACTTTTAGCCCGAGCATGCTGTTGTATAGTCTGGGAATAACCGTAGTGCTCTTTTTCATTTCGGTGATCATGTTTAATAAAGTCGAAAAAGGATTCATGGATACCGTATGACGACATTGAATCAACATACCGTGCTCCAAGTGGAGGATGTAAGCAAGATGTACAAGCTTGGTTTGGTTAGTACGAAATCGCTTGCACACGACCTCAACCGCTGGTGGCATAGGACGCGAGGAAAGGAAGATCCTTATTTGCGCATCGGAGAATCAAACGATCGCGCATCGCGCGGGGAAAGCGACTATGTATACGCTCTGCAAGACATAAATTTTTGTGTTGATCAAGGCGAAGCCGTAGGCATCATTGGACGCAATGGGGCAGGCAAGTCTACCCTGCTGAAGTTACTCTCACAGGTTACGCAACCAACTACGGGAAGAATAAGTGTACGCGGACGTATCGCAAGCCTTCTTGAAGTTGGAACGGGTTTCCACCCCGAATTAACGGGTAGAGAAAATATATTTCTCAACGGGGCAATCTTAGGTATGCGCAAAAAAGAGATTGCATCCAAACTGGATGAAATCATAGCATTCAGCGGAGTAGAGCGATACATCGACACGCCGGTAAAGCGATACAGCAGCGGTATGTATGTGCGTTTGGCCTTCGCTGTAGCGGCGCATCTTGAAAGTGAAATTTTGATCGTGGATGAAGTACTCGCGGTTGGCGACGCAGAATTTCAGAAGAAGTGTTTGGGGAAGATGGGAGAAGTAAGCAAAGGACAAGGCCGCACAGTGCTCTTTGTGAGTCACAATATGCAGGCAGTCAAATCACTTTGTAATCGCGCTATTTATCTTCAAAACGGACGTTTAAAAAGCGATGGCCCGGCACAACTAATTGTTGACCAATATCTCTCCGGCTATGACAGCATGGAAACCACGCGTCAATACAAAAACTTGGATTCTGAAAAGAGCGTGTTTTTGAAAAGCGCTCGCTGTCTAAATACGTCGGAGAATGAGAAGTATATGTTCACCGCCGACGAACCAATAACGCTGGAGCTTGTCATCCACAAACAACACCCGGTTCGAGGAGTCTTTTTGCATTTACTCATTCGCAATAATGAAGAAATCACATTGCTTGAAACAGATAGCAAAGAGGCCGGATACGCGTTCATCGACACCGATAAAGAGGGTGATTTTATTTCACGCGTAACGATTCCTTCTCGTGTGTTGCGCTCCGGCCGTTTCCACGTAACTCTTGGTATTGCTAGCGCACAACACGATCCGTTTCAAATTGAATCACTGGATTCATTTATCTCATTCGATGTATTAGCCGACAAAACACCTCGTGATGCTAGGCGCGTAGCACTCCTTTCGACCATTCTCGATTGGAAAAATGTTTAATGTTTGGGAGACTAATTCGCACGATGCCGAAGGGCTTGTTTGCTTCAATTCAGATATTTTTGCTCGGGTTCAACCCAAAGTAGCTAAACCTGTGTAAATCGGATCCTACTCTAACACATGCACTATCAATCGGGGGGTAATGAGCGCATCGCGCACATTTTATCACTGGAACAGAAATACCCGGTAGATACCTGGCGTGTGAACAACATTCACATTTGGCCGATCATTCGCACTTATCTCTATGTTGAAATGTGGGTCGAGCAAAATGCCGCACCCGCGTCCTCTAATAAAAACGCTACTCTCGATCGCCAGCACACACAACCGATGAGTATTTCATCGCGCCTAGTGGCAATGATTCATTACGCAAAATTCTTACTCACTCCACTTAAGAAGTCGAAAGGACTTTTTGCGTCCTCAGCAAGTTACCTGGATTCGTTTCATGGAAAAAAATATCACCGTTTATTCGATCCACTTCGTATTCAAAATCCGAATTACACCAACTCCTATATCGTGTTCAAGGGATCAAAATATATTGACGGAATCTTGCGTCAAATCTCTTTTGGCCAATTTTCATACCCTCAGCATCTTTTTGCCAGACAATACCGCAAACGAGGATTCATTCATTCACTCGAGGGTTATGACGATTTCTACGCAGAAGTATGTTCCATTACCCCACGAGGGAAAAAACTAAATCGTGCCTTTCTTGAAGAAGCGGTTACGACCATCGAAAAGCACGCATTCATATTCTCTCAATTATTAAAAAAGACCGGTGCGCAAGAAGCGATTTCAACTTGCTACTACCTGGACTCTAAAGAGTTTTTCGGACTTAACCTCGCCGCTCGAAGAGCAGGTATTCATTCCATCGATATCCAACATGGTGGACAAGGCATCCTGCACTTGGCATATGCGCAATTTTACAAACTACCATCAAACGGATACTACGAGCTAATGCCTTCTCACTTTTGGTGCTGGGATGAACATTCAGCGTCAGAAATTCAACGGTGGACTTCGCATTCCAATGCACAGCACCAAGCAATTGTTATTGGGCATCCGTGGTTAAAATTCATTCAGTCGCAGCGCACCGCAATTGCCCATGAAAAAGTCATAGTTCTATGCAGCCTTCAGCCCTTTGAGACGCTTATTCAACGCAATGTTTTGGATTGCATACACGAAGCAAAGGATGAATTCGAATGGATACTTAGGCTTCACCCCTCAATGGCGCACCGGAAAAAAGAGTTGGAAGAGCTCATCGAGAAAGAAGGAATATCTTCCGCCATACATCCTCAAACCTTTGCGCCGCTATCATTGCCTGAAACATTGGCCATTTGCGACGCGCACATTACACGCACTTCAGGAACCGTCATAGAAGCAGCACTCATGGGTGTTACAACATTTATTACTGACGAGGCCGGGGTCCAAGGATTTTCAGACTATGTAAAAAGCGGCGAAGCCGTGGATGCCGCACGGTTCACCGGCGCAGATCTTAAGCGGCACCTCCTTGCGCAAAACTCGCGAGACAAGGCTTGAATATCCACCTGTTGCGGTGAATAACCTATTACTAGCCTAAATACCAAGTAACATAGCGTACCTACATTCGTGGGTATGGTGTCATACCTCGATCTTTTTCTGCTCATTCCCATTGGCTTGGCCATATGGCGCGGGTGGCGCAATGGCTTTGTGATGGAGGTTTTCTCCATGCTTGCCCTATTCGTCGGGCTCTATGCCGGTGTTCATTTCAGTGAATGGATGGCTGATTTTCTGCGCACCAAATTCGAAATGAAAGGTGAAAATCTACCTATCATTTCTTTCATCGTGGTACTTGTGCTCGTGTTTGTTGGCTTGTTCTTCTTGGGTAAACTCATCACCAAAACTGTGAGTGCGGGCGGCGCAGAGAAATGGAATCAAATCGGTGGCGCGTTTTTCTCATTGGCGAAAACGCTATTGTTTCTGAGCATACTATTCGTTTTATTCAATGCCCTTGACCGTAAATACGGTTGGCTGCCACATCAGCAGAAGCGCCACTCCTACTTCTACGAGCCTATCTACAACTTTTCGCTTTTCCTACTTCCATCAATGGAAGAGAGCGATTTCTATAAGCAGCTCGAAGAAAAAAATCTGGCTCCGCTCATTATTACCAATGACGAGGAAAATCACGATGCCAAAGACGGAGCAAAGCCCTCTAAGGCCGACTGATAATAATCCATTGCGCAATGGCCATTTCCAACAACCTTTGCCGCACTGAGTTGTTGTGCACTTATGATTGGCTTTGAGTTTCATCGTTACGTTCCGGAGGAAGACAAGCGCACGCCGTTCGATCGGCTGTTGCCACTATTCCTAGAGCTACTCAACTATACCAATGGTGATCCCAATGAAGCGTTAGACTTCATGGAGGAAATCGATCGAGAGCGACCACTATTTTCCGATAACTACACCCGCGACGACTTCGAACAAGAGTTGAAGCGCAAAGGATACTTGCGCGAGAAATACGAAGGTGGCAAGGGAAAAGGCAAGGGCAAGGGTTCGCTGCTCACGGGCAAGAGTGAGCAAGCCATGCGCCAGCGAAACCTGGATCAGCTTTTCGGCAAGATGAAAAAGTCGCAAAGCGGCCGCCACAAAACCAAGCAATCGGGCCAGGGCGATGAAGCGACTGAATTGCGCCGTCCCTTTGTGTTTGGCGACAAGCCCGATCAGATACTCATGAGCGAATCGCTGCGCAATGCGCAAATCAGTCATGGCATCGGCGATTTCATGCTCACCGAAAGTGATTTGGAAGTATTCGAAACCGAACATCTTTCCCAAGCGTCTACGGTGCTCATGATTGATATCTCGCATAGCATGATTCTCTACGGAGAAGATCGCATCACACCGGCGAAAAAAGTAGCCATGGCTTTGGCCGAGCTTATCATGACACGTTATCCGAAAGACTCACTGGATATCGTGGTTTTCGGCGATGATGCGTGGCCTGTGAGCGTGCGCGATCTGCCCTATTTGCAAGTTGGTCCGTACCATACCAATACCGTTGCGGGACTGGAGCTGGCCATGGAAATCTTGCGACGCAAGCGATCGGGTAACAAGCAAATTTTCATGATCACCGACGGTAAACCTTCGTGCATCAAGGAAGGCGGACAATACTACAAGAATTCATTCGGGCTCGATCCCTATATCACAGGCAAATGTCTAAACCTCGCACGTGCCTGCAGGAAAAAGAAAATTCCGATTACCACATTCATGATAGCCACCGATGGTTATCTCCAACAATTCATTGAAGAATTCACCGAAGCCAATGGCGGAAAAGCTCTCTTTACCGGGCTCAACGCGCTTGGCGACAGCATACTTTCCGACTACGAACGCAATCGCAAAAAGCGAATGTGATGACACCAACACCATGAAAAAAACACCAACAATAACCACACTGGGCGAGCTCAAACAAAGCGATTATTCTTCAAGAACCATGAAAGAAGAATTACGCAGCAATTTGATTCGTCATATGGAGCGTGGAACCAATCCATTCACCGGTATCATCGGATATGATGAAACGGTGCTACCAGACATTCAGCGCGCCGTGTTGAGCGGCCACAGCATCAATTTGCTCGGATTGCGTGGTCAAGCCAAAACACGCATTGCACGCACGCTCACGCAATTGCTCGATGAGTGGGTACCGTGCATTGCGGGCACCGAATTGAACGACGATCCGTT
>CANHPZ010000122.1 GCA_947462725.1 Flavobacteriales bacterium | reverse complement strand
CCGTGGTCGTTTCGCATTGCACCACCGCTTACCATCACGGATGCGGAGATCGATGAAGCGCTGGCGGTTATTGGCCAGGCGCTTCAGAGCGTATAAGGATTGTAGGATTGTAGGATTGTAGCAGGCCTATCTTCAACCTTCAACCTTCAACTTTCAACCTTCAACTTTCAACCTTCCACCATCTTTCGATATATTGCGAATCATTCACCACATTATGGAAAAAAGACAGCTGCGTTTTTGGGAAATCTGGAACATGAGTTTCGGCTTTATGGGTATCCAGTTTGGTTGGGCCTTGCAAATGGCCAACATGAGTTCGATCTACGAATTCCTTGGAGCCAAACCCGACGAAATTCCCATGCTCTGGCTTGCTGCTCCGCTCACCGGATTGATTGTACAACCCATCATCGGCTACATGAGCGACCGCACCTGGCATCCTACGTTTGGCCGTCGTCGCCCCTATTTCTTCATCGGCGCTGTACTTAGTTCTATTGCTTTGGTGATGATGCCCAACTGCAGCGAATTGTGGATGGCCGCGGGTTTGCTGTGGATTCTCGATTCTTCTATCAACATTTCGATGGAACCCTTTCGCGCATTTGTTGCCGACAAACTCCCCGAAAACCAACGCACGTTTGGCTTCAGCATGCAAAGCTTGTTCATCGGACTTGGTTCGGTAGTAGCGAGTGCGCTTCCCTGGATTTTTACCAATTGGATTGGCGTTCACGACGCAGACGATCACACCGGCATTCCCACCAATGTGAAGTGGAGTTTCTACATCGGAGCAGCGGCGTTTTTCCTGTTTGTGCTGTACACCATTCTCACCACAAAAGAATATCCTCCCAGTGAAGACAATGCAAAGGCGGCAGAACATAAAAGAGGCTTTGCTGCGGGTGTATCCGAAATTGTGCATGCCATTACACACATGCCGGTCAAGATGAAACAACTTGCACTGGTGCAGTTTCTCACCTGGCCCGGATTGTTTCTCATGTGGTTCTATTACTCACCGGCAGTGGGTGCCGACATTTTTGGTGGTATCGCCGCAGAGAATGCAGACCCCGCCCTGCGCGCGCTGTATAAAGAAGGAAATGAATTGGCCGGACTCACCTATAGCGTGCAAAATTTGGCCACCTTCCTCTTTGCACTTGCTCTGCCTGTGTTGGCGGGTCGCATTGGAAAAAAATTCACCCACCAGTTGTGCCTGTCGATTGGCGGTTTCGCCCTCATCATGCTGCAGTTCATTCATGGCGCAGAACAAGCACACTATCTCTTTGTGGTGATGGCTTGTGTGGGTATTGCTTGGGCCAGTATACTTTCTATGCCTTACAGCATGCTGAGCGATTGCCTTCCGGCCGACAAGATTGGCGTGTACATGGGCATCTTCAACTTCTTCATTGTGCTTCCCGAAATCATTGCTGCACTCAGTTTCGGCTGGGTAATGGAACATGTGCTGGATCAAAACCGCATGCTGGCCATTAGCATCGGCGGCTGCTTGCTCTTGGCTGCAGGCCTCGTCACTATGCGTGTAAAGGAATAGATTATGCTCATAGGAGTTTAGGTCTTGCCATGCTACTTTTGCGGTATGTCAAATGCGCAATTCCTGGTCTCATCCAGACTCCCAACAGTGTATGGCGAGTTCGTCATGGACACCTTCGACAGTGGTCGTCCGGAAATGCCGCACATCGTGCTGCGCAATCGCGGTAGCGAAGCGGAAATCGTGAATGTGCGCATCCACTCCGAATGCCTCACGGGCGATGTGTTTGGCTCTACTCGCTGCGACTGCGGAGAGCAACTCGCGTCGTCACTTCGTTATATCGAAGAGCATGGTGGAGCCCTCGTATACTTGCGTCAGGAAGGACGCGGTATTGGATTGGTGAATAAACTGAAAGCTTACAATCTGCAAGACCAGGGTATGGACACCATCGTGGCGAATCATCACCTTGGGTTTCATGCTGACTTGCGTTCATACCAAGAAGCCATTGATATTTTGATGCACTTGAACATTGTGCGCATCAACCTCATCACCAACAATCCCGACAAGCTCGATGCATTCAACGACTCGAGCATACGGGTTGAAAATCGCATACCGATTCTCATCGACCCTCGCCCGGAAAATCGTCAATACCTCACTACTAAAAAAGAAGCTTTGCGTCATTTGCTCTGAAGAAGAGCGAGAACAATTAGAGCTTGATCAACGTCGTGGCAACCGCGCCTGTTGATGTATTTAGTTTGAGCTGATACATCCCCACAGGCCAATCAACACCATCGATGTGAAGTAACCCTGCTCCGCATCGTCCGATCAAGAGTAATTGACCCTGCGCGCTGAAAACCGCGTATTCTGAGGCTTGTGTCACTTGTACATGCCACAATGCTGCTGAAGGATTTGGGAACACGTTGCACATCGGCTGTATTTCCGCCACATTCAAATCAATAATCTGCTGGCTATCTACCGACACACATCCGTTGGCATCTGTTACGGTTGTCGTATACAAGCCCTGACCGATGCTATCGATATACAGCGTGGTATCGCCCGTGTTCCAGAGAATATCAAACGGGGCTTCTCCTCCTACAATGCTCAATTCCATTGAACCATTGCTACCACCGTTGGCATTGGTGAATGCGCCAATCTGAGCTTCCACGGCAGGATATTGCCCCACTTCGATCACCAAATCATCATTGCAGCCATTGGCATCCATTATCGAAAAAGAATACACACCGGCAGCAAGCGCATTCGGGTTTTGTCCAAACCAATCGTAGGTATACGGCAGCGCTCCGCCGGTGCCGAAATAATTGAGCGAAGTAGTTTGTCCGAAGCAGACACTATCTGCAGACCCTATCAAACTTACCGCAGGAAATTGTGCTATGCTAAAATTGGCTTGCGCCTCACAACCCCGGCTATCAGCAACAACCGCAGTGTAGTCGCCGGGAGCCAGCGCCCCGAGATCAAAGCCACCAAGCACAGTATAGCTGTATGGCGCAGTACCTCCATTGGCCGCAAGATTAGCCGCAATTAGTGTTGCCGGACAAATGATGGTTGAAGCGGCATCGAGTGTAAGCAATGCCGGTTCGGTCAATTGTATATCACCACTAAAGGAGCAACCGAAAGCATCAGCGAAAGTGTAAGTATAATTTCCCGCTCCAAATGTGCACGGCTCAGCAATTATCGAAGGCCCTTGCCAAAGCACATCCTGAGGCTCTACTCCATCGGCATACACCGACATGCAACCGTCGTGAAGGCCAAAGCACGAGGGCGGTATCACAGCCACTTCGATGGTAGGAGTTGACGACGCATTCAGCACCACCGACAACGAATCGACATAACCGCATGCATTGGTGAGTAGTGCATAATATTCGCCGGGCGCATTCACCTCCACTGCTGAGCCGCTCGTGCCATCAAACCACAACAACGCTCCATCCGATGCTACGGAAAGTGTAACCGTATCACCACCGGGACAAATCGTAGCTTGCGATGTGAGAATGGATGAGCCCACCGCATCGCCCTCAGTAAACGCATGCAACTGATCTGCTGCCAAATTATAATAGCGTTCCATCCTGCCACTGGGCCATTGCAACAGCAAACTATCCACTTGCGTTGCTTCTCCTAAACTGAGTATCTCGTATTGCGAATCCTGACTAAAAAAACTCTCGCCACAAAACGTATGGCAGTAGTGCTCTTCACCATTAATCCAATAGCGAATTTTCGTTCCTACTGCATCGCGATTGCTCTCTGTTCCGGTTAGTCCAATCTTCATCCAGTGGTTTGTGCCACCATCGTTCTGCCATACTGCAAATCGAAAAGGAAGAATAAACGAATCAGCATAGTCCCAATAACCATCGTTGTTTAAGTCGCCCTTAGCCGAGGTGAAGCAATTGCCTATGTCGGTCGGTATGCTCACGTCGTTGAATGTGTGATCCGAATTTTGCTGAAACAGAAAGTTGATGTTTTGCGCCACCAACACCGCTTGGGTGCTCACATGTAAATCCTCCAACCGATCATGATTGAAATCCATCCACATGCATCCCCACGACAGCGCGTTTACCGCTACTCCGGCAGCCGCCGCCACATCGGTAAACACTCCGCCATCATTGCGCATGAGCTTATTGCCGCTAACAATATTGGTGAGGTACACATCTATATCCGCATCGTTGTCGTAGTCGCTCCACGTCACGCCCATACCATCCATCACAATCGCCAAACCAATGGCTGCGCCTACAGGCTCAAATCCATTGCCGGTGTTCTGATACATCTCGGTAGGCGTGTTCGCATCGTTGGTAACAAAAAGATCAAGCAAACAATCGTTGTTGAAGTCGACCCATGAGCACATGTAGGTTGGACGATTGGAATTGGTAACGCCCATTTCTAAAGCGACGTTGGTGAATGTGCCATCGCCGTTGTTGTGCAAGAGCCAATTCACTGTGTAATAATTGCACACATACACATCCAAGAAACCATCGTTGTCATAATCGCCCCAGGCGCTTCCCATGGCATCATCCGTTGTATTGGGCAAATTGAGATTGGCACTCACGTCTGTGAATACCATAGCCCCATTGTTCTGCCACAGCTTGCAGGCGGCATTGGCAGCGCAAACGAAAAAATCTGAATCGCCGTCATTGTCGTAATCGACCCACTGAATACTCTTGACTTGTGTTGCATTGGAGAATGCCATTTGCAAGGTGAGCGTGCCATTCACGTTGTGAAAAACCAGAATATCAAAGCCTCCCTGAGCCACGGTCAAATCATCCCAACCATCGTGATCATAATCAAACCAACTCAATCCGGGCGAGTGCCCCGTAGGATTACCCGTTAGCTCAAAGCCATGCACCACCTGTGTAAACTGGGCCAATCCAAATTGAGAAAACAGTGATATGCATACCAATAATGCTGCGCGCAAAGCCATAATCTTTAGTCTAAGAACATTTACAGGGCAAATTTAGTTCGGCTCTATCCCGTGCAAAATGACATCGCTGTTTATTTCGGCAAGCGATGGTTCATAACCTTAAACAACAACGATGGATGCCGTGACAGCAGCATAATCAACCCATAGCCCTCCGACAATTGCCTTGGGTTTAATGTTACTGAAGGATTACGATGGGTTTTTCTCTTTGATGAACTCCAGCAGCTCTTCATCCGACTTGCCCACCAAATGCAGGGCTTGCTTCGACTGCTCGGCCCAAGGCGAATTGGGATACATCTCTATCACCTTGTTGTATTGTTTGGTTGCCTTGGTGGGCTGATGCAAATGCGCATCATACACAAACGCCACCAGGTAAGCGGCTTCTGCCTTGCGCTCCGGATTAGTAATACCATCATGGTAATTGGCCAACAATTCAACCGCCTTGTCATACTTCCCCATGGCATCGGCCACCTTGCCTGCTTCAAACAAAAATGAAAGCGCCAATGAATCTTTGGGATTGCGGTTGTAGTAATCTTGATACGCACGCAACAAACGCAAACCGACAGTGCGATCGAGCACAGTGTCCTTTCTTGCTCTTGATTCCATGCTTCGGATTTCAATCAACATCGGATCGATGCCTTTAATGGGATCCGTTGCCGATTGAATCACTTCATCCTTCGGTGCCGATGATGGATCATCTCCGCCACAGGCAACAAGAAGGCACATAACAAGTAACGACAAGCTATAGGTCAACAGTTTCATAGCATCTATTTTTTCGGAAAGCGCATGCGGTAATTCACATCCACATCGCCGCGTGAAATATCATTCAACTTGCCCTTCAACAAAGTGCGCTTGAGCGGACTCAAACGATCCGTGAAAAGCACCCCTTCAATATGATCATACTCATGCTGCACCACGCGCGCAGCAAAGCCATCGAGTTCCTCTTCATACAAATCCCAGTTCTCATCGTAATACTCAATCTTCACAAAGGGCTTGCGCTTCACTTCTTCGCGCAGATTGGGAATCGACAGGCAGCCTTCATCACAACTCCACTCCTCGCCCGACTCTTCCAAGATGATGGGGTTGATGAATACGCGCTTGAAATCCTCGCAGCTCGGATCGCCGTCTTCCCCCTCAGCCACCGGAGTAGCATCCACAACGAAGAGGCGAATCGCTTTGCCAATCTGTGGTGCCGCCAATCCAATACCATTGGCGTGGTACATGGTTTCAAACATATTGCTGATGAGCTTGGACAAGTCAGGATATTCCTCATCTATATCATCCGCTCGCTTCTTGAGCACTGGATCACCGTAGGCAACTATGGGGAGAATCATGGCGCAAAAATAAGGACGAAGGGCGAAGGACGAAGGGCGAAGGGAGAAGGACTTACATAGCGCCTCGCCCTTCGAACCTCGCCCCTAAAAAAAAAGGGCCCCGGTTACCCGGAGCCCTTTTTTCATTTATCTCGACGAGAAATGATTATTGCTTAGCAACAATCATGCGTTCTGTCATGATCTCACCGTCTACTGTGAATTCCACGTTGTACATTCCTGAAGCCAATGGCTCAGCGAATGTCACGATGGTGTTCAAAGAACCTTCCACAGTGAAGCGGTTTGTGTAAACCACACGTCCCATTGCATCTGTGATACGTACGAATACGTTGTCAGACTCGATACCTGATACATTCAGATTTACCATCTCACCCGTATTTGGGTTTGGATACAAGTTGGCAGCAATGAAGCTTTCAACTTTCTCTGTAGCAGCAACAGCGCCTTCTTCAAGCGTTGTGCTAGCAGCAGTACCGTTAACCAAAATGGTATAAGAAGCACCGAATTCACCAGGACCGTATGCGAAGTTTGGACGGATACGTACATTCCAAGCACCAGGGTTTGGCAAGCTACCCAATACACCAAGTGGCATATAAGGCTGAGAGCTTGTAGTGGTGTGCAATACCGCGATACCATTTACAGCACCTGCACAGCTTGTAGCCGGAGTGAACTCATAGGTAAAGTTGGTAGCTGCACAAACGTAGGTTGATGAAGAACCTGCAGCTGTAACACCAGCCAAGTAAGCACTGCGCAACAAAGCAGCAGGGCAACGTTGGTTAGAGCGAACTTCCATCAAAGGATGGCTTTGGATAGCAACACCAGAGCAGTTAGCATCTGCTGTATTACCCAAAACGGTGATGGCTTCAGTTGCACCGGCACTGTTGGTCAGTGTGTAAAGCACGTTCACTTTCACATCATACGTTCCACCATAATGCAATGCCAATGATGGAATTGAAAGTACAGTCAAATTGGTTCCTGTAACGCTGGTTGCAGAACCTGTAGTAGTGCCTGTTGGTGTGAACTGGAATGTATATGATACACCCTGAGATGCAGCACCACGGTAAGTTCCGCGGTAAGCATCACACAAACGCAATCCACCTGAAGGAACTGTGGTAGCACAACCGCTGCGCATCAAATTCTGGATGCAAAGCGAGAACGCACCACCACCTGTGTTAGAACCAATAGCAATCCAGTACTGTGTACCGGCAGTCAAACCTGAAACGTTCAATTGCTCGTAGTCGCCGTTGCCTGAACTTGCGTTTTCTGAATCAATCAGAACGTAGTTTCCATTTGCATCGCGGCTGTAAAGAGCAATGATATCGTCCATAGTTGTGCT
>CANHPZ010000121.1 GCA_947462725.1 Flavobacteriales bacterium | reverse complement strand
GTATCCTTCAAGGATAAATTCGAATTTGATCAGCTCGAAAAGGAAATCCCGGCATTGGAAAAAGAAAAACTCGAGCTCGAACAAAAACTCGCCGATTCAGGTACTGATCACGAATCACTGCTGAAAGTAACCCAGCGCTTGGGAGAGGTAATGACCCAACTCGACGAAAAGGGAATGCGGTGGTTGGAGCTGGTGGAGCTGCTTGGTTGAAGGTTGTAAGTTGAAAGCTGCAAGTTCGCGTATGGCTGACCTGTAACTTTCACCCTTCACCCCTCACCCCTCACCCCTCACCCCTCACCCTTATCACCCAAAGCCCCGCGTAGGTCAACAACCCATTTATCGCCAGCATCTCAAACCCGAACTTATAACCGCCCAGCCACATGGCGCTGGTTTTATCAAGGATGAAGGCAAGGGTCGGTGCTACAAGGCAAACGAGCAATGAGTATCGGTCGTTGATGTTGTGCTTGGTGAAAACACCAAACGCAAATAGTCCGAGCAGTGGTCCATACGTGTATCCCGCGATGTCGAGCAGTATGGTCACAATTTCTTTGTTATTCTGCATTTTGAAGTACAATACCATCACGAGAAACAGCGCGGCGAAAGCGAGGTGCACTGTTTTGCGCGTGCGTTTGCGCTCTTCTTCCGTTTTCGATTCATCGCGGTTCATGCCGATGATGTCGATGCAGAAGGAAGCAGTGAGCGCAGTGATGGCACCATCCGCAGAAGGAAACAGCGCGCTGATTAATCCAACAATAAAGATGAGACTAATTACACCCGGCATGTGCTGCATGGCCAGGGTAGGGAAGAGGTCGTCGCCTTTAACATCCAATCCTTTGGAGGCTGCATAGAGGTAGAGCATGCCGCCCAGGAAGAGAAAGATGAAGTTGACGAGCAGCATGATGGCGCTGAAAGTCATCATGTTTTTTTGTGAGTCGCCCAGCGATTTCACACTGATGTTTTTCTGCATCATTTCCTGATCGAGGCCGGTCATGCTAATGGTGATGAATGCACCGCCGATAATTTGCTTCAGGAAGAAACGCTTGTCGTTCACGTCGAAGTTGAACACAGAGGTATAACCACCAGCGTTCAATTGCTGCAGCGCATCACTGAAGCTCAATCCCATGTCACTCAGGATGTACACCACACACACCACCAATGCCAATAGCATGAAGAAGGTTTGCAAGGTGTCGGTCCACACAATGGTTTTCACTCCACCCTTAAAGGTGTAAAGTAAAATCATGGTGAGGATGAGCAACGCCGTCGCCCAAAACGGAACGCCCAGTGTATCGAGCACAAACAGTTGAAGCACGTTAATTACGAGATACAAGCGCAGCGTTGCGCCTAGCGTGCGCGAAACAATGAAGAGGCCTGCACCCGTCTTGTAGGCCTGCATGCCGAAGCGATGTTGCAGGTAGGTGTAGATGGAAGTGAGATTGTACTTGTAGTACAGCGGAAGCAGTATGAACGCCACGGCAAAGTATCCGATGAAGTATCCGATTACGACCTGGAAGTAATGGAAGTGCGAGGCGCCTACCGTGCCGGGAACGGAGATGAATGTGACACCCGAAAGCGATGTGCCTACCATGCCGAATGCGACTAGGAACCACGGCGCAGATTTGTTGGCTTGAAAAAAACTCTGATTGGTTGCTCCATGCGAAGTGCGCATGGAGATGACCAGCAACACGCCGAAGTAGGCAAGTAGCACTGCCAGAAGAATCATAGGTGTCATATGTGCCAATTTGCTAAATGCGCGCAGAACTGCGACGTATGAATAGAGAATTTCTTAACAGCCCGCATGGTTGAAACCCGGGGCTTGTCGTGTCTATTTTTACCACGTGAATATTCCCTCCAAATACATAGAGCAAGCCGTAGATCAGGTGAGCACCTTGCCGGGTATCGGACGCAAAACAGCTTTGCGACTGGTGCTTGCGCTCTTGAAAAGAAAGCCTGAAGATATCGAGCGTTTTGCTGCTTCGCTTACCGACTTGCATGCCCACACCCGTTGGTGCAAGCAGTGCAATAATTTGTCGGATGCCGACCTGTGCACCATCTGTTCATCGCCTTACCGCGATCCGAAAACGGTGTGTGTGGTGGGCGACATCCGCGATGTGCTGGCCATCGAAGCAACGGGACAGTTTCAAGGGAAGTACCATGTGTTGGGCGGAATCATTTCGCCCATGGATGGTGTGGGGCCGGCCGATTTATTCATCGAACCACTGATCGCTCGCGCTGCTTCGGGAGAAATCACTGAAGTGATTCTGGCGCTCAACGCCACCATGGAAGGCGAAACCACGAGCTTCTATTTGTTTCGCAAATTGAGCGCTCATGCGTTGAAAATTTCTTCCATTGCGCGCGGCGTAGCTGTGGGCGGCGAGTTGGAATATACCGATGAAATCACACTCGGTCGCAGCATCATGCAACGCACGCCGTATGAGGTTTCATTAAAACGATAGCGCAGAAATTATGATTTTGTAATTTGCGCCTGCGTCAATGAAACTCACCGTCATCATCGTCAACTACAACGTCCGGTATTTTCTGGAACAGTGCCTGCATTCGGTGCATAAAGCCATGCGCAATGTTTCGGGTGAGGTATATGTGGTTGACAACAACTCGGTGGATGGTTCGGTGGAAATGGTGGCGGAGCGTTTTCCCTGGGTGAAGCTTATTGCCAACCGCGAAAACACAGGCTTCTCAAAAGCCAACAATCAAGCTATGCGCATCGCTGAAGGCGAATACGTGCTTCTGCTCAATCCGGATACGGTAGTGGAGGAAGATACTTTCGAGAAGGTCGTGCGTTTCATGGATGAACATCCTGATGCCGGCGGTCTCGGCGTAAAGATGGTGGATGGCAAGGGAATTTTTCTTCCCGAATCAAAGCGCGGTTTGCCAACTCCGGAGACTTCATTCTACAAAATATTCGGGCTATCGCGCATCTTCCCGCGATCGGCCAAATTCAACCGCTATCATCTCGGTCATCTCAACAGCGAGGAAACCCACGAGGTGGAAATTCTTTCTGGCGCGTTCATGCTCATGCGCAAGAAAGCGCTCGATACGGTGGGCTTGCTCGATGAAGCATTTTTCATGTATGGTGAGGATGTGGATTTGTCGTGGCGCATCATCCAAGGCGGTTGGAAAAACTATTACTTCCCGGGCACGACTATCATTCACTACAAAGGTGAAAGCACCAAGAAGGGAAGCCTCAACTACGTCTTCGTGTTTTATAATGCGATGGCCATTTTCGCGCGCAAGCATTACTCTGAAAAACACGCAGCGGCATACAACGTTGTGATAAAATTCGCGATTTGGATGCGCGCTACGGTTGCGGTGCTAAGTCGTTTTTTCAAACGTATAAGCCTTCCATTAATAGATGCCGCAGCATTGTATCTATCGATGCTTGGCATAAAAGATTTTTATGCTGTCAGTCAACACAAGGTCTATGATGATACGCTCGTAACTCCAGCATTTCTATCGTACATCGGCATCTGGCTGTTTGCCGTTTGGCTCGGTGGCGGTTACGACAGGCCCTTACGTCCACAGCGCGTGTTGAAGCCTATTGCTGTTGGTTCGGCTTTTATCTTAATTGCGTATGCGTTGTTGCCGGAGAACTTGCGATTTTCTCGCGCACTCATCCTGCTTTCTGCGATCAATGCATGTGCTGTGTTGATGTTGTCTAGATTACTATGGAACGTGCTGTCGAGCGGTTCGTTTGGTTTAAAGGAACGGACAAAAAGAAATGTTCTCGTTGTTGGTTCGTCAGAAGAAACCAAACGTGTGATTGTCTTGCTTGAGCAAATTCAACAACAGCAGCTGCAATCTATTTGCATCGATCCTACTTCTTCGAAGGATGAAGTCGGATCGCGCGCATTGCATTTGTCCGACCTGGAAGAAATTATTCGCATACGCGAAGTCGATCAGGTCATTTATTGTGCACGCGACCTGTCGTCATCTCAAATCATTGCTTCCATGAGCAGTGTTGAAGACAAACGTGTAGAGTTTAAAATCGTTCCCCCTGAAAGCCTCTACATCATCGGTTCAGGCAGTATCGAAACCGCCGGCGATGCGTTTATGATGGACGTAAATTCAGTACACCTAACCGTCAATAGACGCAAGAAGAGAATTTTTGATGTCATGTCGAGCGCGCTTATTTTAGGTCTTAGTCCACTGCTCATGTTTTTGCAGCGCAAGCCTTTATTTCTGCTTGTCAATTGCGTAAAGGTGCTCGCTGGCAGCGCTACATGGGTTTCTTATTCTGCGGACAATAGAAATGGTGCGCAACTGCCTCGACTCAAATCCGGAGTCCTTCCTGTGACACGCGCAAAAGAACAGGCCCATGCTTGGAAAATGGATGTGCTTTATGCGAAGGATTATCGCTGGACCAATGATTTAAAAGTTGTGCTCAGAGACTGGCAAATGCTCGGAGCATAATTATTCGGCTGTTTACGACTTAGTGTAGCTTAGACACTTATATTGCGTCATCTATTCCTTAACCAAAATGAAGAAATTAATACTCTTGTTATTCATCGCAGTGCTTTCCGCTTCTGCTTTTCAGGCTCAAACCACAGTAAAGAAAGTGGTGCTTCAGGGCTTTTGGTGGGATTACTACAACAATAATTATCACGAGCGTTGGGCGAATTACCTTACCGAGCTTGCGCCGCGTTTGAAGTCAATGGGTATCGATGCCGTTTGGATTCCGCCTACGGTAAAGAATCAGAGTTCAGGTTACGTGGGTTACAGCCCTTTCGATCACTATGATCTCGGCGACAAATGGCAGAAGGGAAATACTCGCACACGCATGGGCACCAAGGATGAACTGCTGCGTATGATTGCAGTAATGCACGCCAATGGTATCGAAGTGATTCAAGACGTGGTGCTCAATCACGTGAATTCAGCAGGAAGTGCATATGGTAATGGCGGTCAGGATCCTGCTGCATTATCGATGGTGACCGAAGGCGGTTATAAGAATTTTCGCTATGTGTCATATGCAACACCGGCTACGGATGAAGGACAAACCAATTATTGGAACCGCAGCGGGCGCTGGGCCAAGAACTACACGAATTTCTATCCCAATCAATACAACAACTGCACAATTGGTGACATATGTTCTTCGTATTTCGGACCAGACGTGAGCTATGAGAGCAATGCAATTGGACAAAGTTCAAATGTTGTGGGATATAACCCAGCGCAAACGCAGTCCTATATGCGCAATGGTGCGCGTGATTGGATGATGTGGTTGAAGAAGCAAACTGCTGTGGATGGTTTTCGTTGGGATGCGGTAAAGCACTTTCCAACCTATGTGCAGCAAGACTTGAGCTATAACGTGAAGTACATTTTGCCGACGTGGTGTCAAGGTGGCGAAAACATGTTCAATGTAGGCGAATGGGTCGGAGGCAAAAGCGATCTTGATAGCTATGTGAACGCAATTGCCGCCCCAACTAGTGAGCGCATGATGGGATCGTTCGACTTCAACCTACGCGCATATGATCCTTCAGGTGGATTATACGGAATGGTTTATGGCATGGGGAATTTCAATATGGCATCCTTGCCGGGAGCGCAGCAAAATGAGCGCATACAATACTACGCTGCCTCCAATAAGTACGTTCACCGCACAGTGCCTTTCGTAAACAACCACGACACTTTCCGACCTCAATTGGATAATTCAGGAAATTACATTGGATGGAATTCATCCAGCGAACTTTCAGGTCACATTGAGCCCAACGAACCACGCTTATCAATAGCTTATGCAGCCATGCTGGCCATGGATGGCAATCCGCAATTGTTCTTTGAAGATCTATTCGATATTGGATACGCAGGTAATCGCTGGACGCATGATCCAAAGTCTGCCACCAGTCTGCCTGCGCGTTCTGATCTAACCAACATTATCTGGTGCCACCAGGTTCTCGATTTTAAATCGGGAGCTTATCAAGTGCCTTATGCCGATCAGGATTATCTGGTGATTGTGCGTGCAGGTCGCGCTGTAGTGGGTCTCAACGACAATTGGACCAACTGGCAAGCGAAAAGTGTGTATACCGGTTTTGCACCAGGAACTGTGCTGAAGGATTATTCCGGTGCCAATGGCACGGCAACAATAACTGTTGATGCTAGCGGATACGCATTGATTAATACACCGCCCGTCAATCCACTGCTCAACGCCGCCGGTCGCCGAGGCTATAGCGTATGGTCGAAAGTGGGTTCTGATGCTTCTGTCTACACCACGCCTCGCTCTGCACGCACAGTGCAAGAGTGGGAAATGGCCAACGACTTAGGCGACAGCCATGTGAGTTCATTGGGTCAGGGCGGCGCAGTTCCGGCTAACTCCATCAACTTCCGAACAGTCGGTAAGATCTATGTGCAAAGCGGCAAGGTGGTGACCTACATCGTTTACCCGGAGAATGCCACAAAGAGTTTGTACATCGGATTATACAATGCTGCGGGTACACTCCTGTCAACGCATTCGGGATTGGGCACGCTCACTAAATCGTACACACCGAATTTCACAGGTTGGATAACCTTGAAGGTGCGTAATAACGTAGCCACCAACCCCACGCAACGTTGCTGGGTGAATGTTTCCTATGAAGCTCCTGCTGTGATCACCAACGCCAACGCTGCGAGTGCAAACAATACTGCCGCTTTCTGGACCGGCAATGGAGGCACTTCGGATTGGAATGACCCCTACAATTGGGAAGAAGGTCGTTTACCAGATGGACAAACGGATGTAGTTATCGAGGCCAACGCTTTCCCACAACCGGCCATTTTAGGTGTGGCTGAAGCGGGTGCAATTCGTCTGGAAGAAGGCGCACATTTGTTTGTACACGGCGATTTAACGGCTTCAGCTATCGAAGGATTGGCGCAGGTTTCAGGAACAGGCGCGGTGAATGCCGGTGGCGAAACGATTGCATTGGCAACGCCTGTGCTTGCTCAGTTTGTGGTGTATCCTAATCCATTTGAAGACCGCTTTGATATTGCTGTCAATGGCATTTTTGCTGCCGATACACGTTTAAAGGCAGAGCTCATGACAGCTGAAGGCCGCATCGTTCAAACGTATGCTACCACACTCTACGACCTCAATGGCCGCTTGAATGCTGATATGAGTAACATGCCTGCCGGCATGTATCTGTTGCGAATAGTGGGAGGCGAGTCGCAAGTGCTCCGCTTAGTAAAGCAATAATATTAAACGGCAAAGGCGCCAAGAGAATAGTGCATTGTTATTCTCTTGGCGTCTTTGCGGTATATAAAAAAGCATCTCACCAAGCCGCAATCTGACTACATTTGCGCACGAAAAAATCCAACGAATCCGTCTGTCAATGTCCCAGATAGAACTTCTACTCCCGAAAATGGGCGAAAGCGTAGCCGAGGCTACCATAATCAAATGGGTTAAAAAGGAAGGTGATAAAGTCACTGCCGATGAGCCTATCATTGAAATAGCCACAGATAAGGTCGATAGCGAAGTTCCTTCTCCCGAAGATGGAGTGCTACTGAAGTGTCTGGTCAAAGAAGGCGATGTAGTTGCAGTGGGTCAACCCATTGCGATTATCGGCATCGGGGCAGGAGCACAGGCTGCACCTGCGGCAGCTCCGGTTGC
>CANHPZ010000120.1 GCA_947462725.1 Flavobacteriales bacterium | reverse complement strand
GATTGTGCGTTGATGTAATTGAGCACATCATCTGCGCGATGACGCTTCACCTCCATTCCTGAAATCGGACTAAAGGTTTTGCCTATGCGCGCATAGAGCAATTTGATGTAATCGTAAATCTCCGTTGATGTGCCTACCGTAGATCGCGATGAACGGCTAGTTACTTTCTGTTCAATGGCGACAGCCGGGCTAATGCCAAGAATCGCATCCACATCAGGCTTATCCAAACGCCCCAGGAATTGACGCGCATAACTGCTCAAGCTTTCCACATAGCGACGCTGTCCTTCAGCAAACAAGGTATCGAACGCTAACGAGGATTTGCCAGAGCCACTCAACCCAGTAATGACCGTGAATTTCCCCCTGGGAATAGCCACGCTCACGTTCTTCAAATTGTGCATACGAGCACCTTTGATAATCACATAGTCCTTGGGGTCCAGACTATTCAAGGATGTATCGACCTGATTTTTCTTCTTTTCTGTTTTCGCCATCGGTGCGCAAAGTTCTGCAGAGAAACAACGGGAATGGCGCCATGTTCACAACTAAGATTTCACTTCATCCATGCCCTGGAAATTCTCGCTTTTCAGGAAAACACCTCGAGTACTATCAAATTATCATGCGCCGAAAATGTGGCTTTAAAAGAAGGGGAATAATGATTTTACGCCCTTTACACACAAAAGCCCCGTCCATCCATATTACTCTTTTATCTATTTTTTTCACCTCTTCATCTAAAAAAATTGACCTACTCGTAACCAAATCAACACCATACAAGTAGAAGGACACGTATTCAAAATAATCCAACTAAGAACAAAGATCAAGATGAAAAACCTAACCGCCCTATTGCTTCTGATTGCAATGGCTACACTAAGCCAGGCACAATCCATTAGCTCGTGTCCTTCTGATGTGCTCAACAATAACCTTATGACGCACAATGTAGAGTTCAGCAGAAGTTTCTATTATATGGAGCACGTACTGGGAAAAAATCGCAACCTGCATCCATCACAACGCACCAATGATTTGTACACCATACCTGTAGTGGTTCATGTCGTTCATAACGGCGAAGCTTATGGCACTGGAACAAACATCACTGATGAGCAGATATTTTCTGCCATCTCTTCTTTGAATGAAGACTATCGCCATATGGCCGGAACCAATGGTTATGGCAGCGGCGCTGATGTGAATATTGAATTCTGCCTGGCTTCACGCAATCCAAGCGGCCAACCTACCAACGGAATTAATCGCGTAAACGGAAGCTCAGTTGCGAACTACTCGACCATGGGCATTGAATCGTCATCAGGCGGTGGAGCATCTGAAGTAGCAGTTAAAAGCCTCTCTGCTTGGCCACGAGACTTATATATGAACATTTGGGTTGTCAATGAAATTGACAACAACGATGGGGGTAGCGGTATTCAAGGATATGCCTACTTCCCATACAACAACATTGTAGATGGAATTGCTATTTTATTCAACGCGTTTGGTACAGTTGGTAATTTGAAGTCCTACACCAATATGAATCGCACATTGACGCATGAGGTTGGCCATTATCTTGGGCTGTACCACACCTTCAACTCAACAACTGCATGTGGCGCTGAAACAAACTGCACTACTGAAGGCGATAGAGTTTGCGATACACCACCGACTATTCAAGCCGGAAGCTGCTCTGCTCCGGCATGTGGCGGAACGCAGCAGGTTCAGAATTACATGGATTACACTTCTCAAACTTGTCAGGATATGTTTACCGACGGTCAGAAGTTGCGCATGCGCACAACACTGGAAACCCAACGCACAAGTATTTTAACTTCGATGGGATGCATGCCTGTATTTCAAAATGATGTTGGTGTTACAGCCATTATCAGTCCAACAGGAACTAATTGCTCCGGTGGCTTAGAACCACAGATTACTCTTGGAAATTTTGGTGGAAACATTCTCACCAGCGTTACTATCAACTACAATGTAGATGGTGTAGGAAACAACTCATACAACTGGTCGGGTTCATTGGCATCAGGCACATCAACAACTGTGACCTTAGGAACTATTAATCCGGCAGGAGGCGCACATACGCTGTATGCCTGGACAAGCGCGCCAAATGGTGGCACTGATCAAAACACATCCAACGATCAATCGAATGGTGCTTTCTCTGTAACCAATGGCTCACCTGCACAGCTTGATGTTGTGCTCGATTACTACGGAGTCGAAACATCATGGATTATCAGCGACCTGAACAATAATCCACTCATGAATGGTGGCCCATATGTCAACGGTCAGCAAGGCCTTCACAACGTAACGCCTGTTTGTCTTGCAGCGGGATGTTACATCTTGACCATGAATGATGTTTATGGCGATGGTCAAGGCTTTACCAATGGCAGCTTTGCACTTACATCAAGCACTGGTGCTGTGCTTGCGAGCGGAGCTGGAAACTGGGGCGATATGTCGGTAAACAACTTCTGTATCGTCGATACCACTCCACAAGGAAATGCTCCGGTGGCATCATTTACAGTGCAAGACAATTCAATTTGCCGCAACATTCAAAACGATTACACCAGCACAAGCACGAATACTCCAACCACTTATAGCTGGACGTTTGAAGGCGGTACACCGGCGACCTCTACCACGCAGAATCCACAAAATGTGACCTATGCAAATGCAGGCACGTACGATGTAACCCTTACAGTAACCAACGCTTTCGGCAGCGACACTTTCGTATGCGCCAACTGCGTTACTGTGAACGCTGATCCGGTTGTAACACTTACTCCAAGCAATCCTGCTTGTGCAGGGCAGAATACTGGCGCAGTGGCGAGTTCTGTTGCCGGCGGGGGAAGCAATACCTATGCATGGAGCAACGGTGCAACCAGCGCCAACATCGCTAACCTAGGCGCCGGATCATATAGCGTAACCGTTACATCATCGCAAGGCTGCATAGGCCAAGCATCAACAAGTTTGACTATGCCAACAGCAATGAGTATCACTGGCACTGTTCAAAATGCTACATGTGCCGGATCAAGCAATGGTAGCATCCAACTGAATGTTACCGGAGGCACAGGCAATAAGACATACGCTTGGAGCAATGGGACTGCTGTTGCAAACGCAAGCAACTTGGCTGCGGGTGTATATAGTGTATCTGTTTCTGACCAAGCCGGATGCTCAGCATCTCAAAGCTTTACAGTGGGAAGTCCTGCAGCTATTGCTATCAGCGGCAATGCAACCAACGTGCATTGTTTCGCTGGCAACGATGGCGCGATCACTGTATCCGCTTCTGGTGGCACAGGAGCTAAGACATACGTTTGGAATACAGGCGCAACGGGCAGCACAATAAACGGATTAATTGCAGGCACATACACTGTTGTGGCCAATGATATAGCCGGCTGCAGCTCAACTGCGACATTCAATGTCACACAACCAACCGCTTTAGAAATAAACCTTGCTGCATTCAACATTGCTTGCGGTGACGCGGCAGGGTCTGCGATCATTTCACCTTCCGGAGGAGCCCCTGCATATGCCGTGAATTGGGATAACGGATCAACTGCCTATGAAAGCGGTAGTCTCGATGCCGGTTCATATAGCGTTACAGTGACAGACAATAACAACTGCCAAATCACTGAATCATTTACGATCCAACAAACAGAAAACTTGAATGTAGTAATTGACGCTCAAAACATCAGCTGTTTCGGCGCAGCCGACGGCAGTGTTGCGGCGATCATCAGCGGCGGCGATCAGAACTACACATTCACTTGGAACAATAACGCAACTGTGCTTTCGCAGCAGAACCTCTTGGCCGGATCTTATGAAATATTTGTCGCTGATGGCTCAGGCTGCACCGGTTCAGCAAACGCAGTTATCTTGGAATCAACAGCTCTGGTTGCTGATATTGACGCCAACGACATCACATGCTTTGGCAGCAACAACGGATCGGCTGCAGCTATAGTTATTGGTGGTACAGCCCCATTCGAATTATTATGGAGCAACGGTAGTTCTGCATTGCAGATCGATGGTCAATCTGCAGGCAATATCTCACTCAATGTTGTGGATGCTCACGGCTGCACTGCAGCAGCTTCTGGCAACATCGAGGAACCGAGCATGATTACTGCCAACGTAATTGTAACCGCGCAAGAAACATGTGCTGGAAATAACGGAAGCGCCGAGATATCTGTAAATGGCGGCATACCTTCTTACGGTATTTTGTGGAACAATGGCAGCACAACTAATTATCTGAATGATGCCGCAGCCGGTGTATACAGCGTAACCGTAACAGACGCCAATGGCTGCACACTCGTCGCTCAAGCAGAAATACTGTACAACTGTCAAGCAGTTGTTCCACCAACTCAATTAACAACCGAGTACTGCAATGCATCTGACTTCCGACTTGATGGCACACTTGCATGCGAAATTGTGGCGGGTGCCGATCAGTATATGTGGCGTGTTTCAACGACCACAGGTACCATCATCATCGATGAGTACACTGCTGACAATCTCATGCCCATGACAATGATTCCAGATGTTGATTATAGCTCAACCTACATCATCGGTATCAAGGCACGCGTAGATGGAAACTGGGGACCAATCGGCAACTATTGCTCGGTAGTTACAGAAGCCATTGTGCTGCCAACACCAGGCATACTAGATGCAGATTGCGGAGTGGAGATCAATGTTTGGGGCGCTTCAATTCATGCCACAGAAATTGCTGATGCAGTGAACTACGAATGGCACATCTCAAGCAACGCTTACGATTGGACTGCATTCACAACAACACCATCATTGGAAATTGTGGAAGAGATGCTACTTGCACCCGGATCAGCCTATCAAATTGAAGTTCGTTGCTCATTCGGGAACGATGTATACACGAACTGGAGCAGCGCATGTTCATTTAGTGTTGCAATCGAAATGAGTAACACCAACGTATTGGCTCAATCCATTGAATTCAATGTTTATCCAAACCCAACCCATGGTGAGAATATCAACTTGGCCTGGGGTTCGGCAATGGCTTCCAATCAAAACTTAACCCTTGCGGTTATGGATGGAGCTGGCAAATGTGTAGAGTTCGTTACACTTAACACGGGCGTGGCAAGCAACTATAATCACGTGTTCGCAAATCGACTTGCAACCGGATTCTATGTGATCATCGTGACACAAGGTGACAAGCGAATAGAAAAGAAACTCATTGTGAATTAAAACATAGGGTGGAGACCAATACAATTGGTCAAATTAGATTGCCTGCATGCCTACAAGCTGCAGGCTTTCTAATTTAATGAGCTATGGCAAAAATCGATGGGCGTGTTTTGCTGCCGGAATTGCGCACGATTCTCTTCGTCCGAAAATGCGATATCGGTTTCTCGATAGTAATCCATAGATTTTATCGCGAAAAAAACGTGGTATCAGCAAAAGCACTTTGCATGCTCGCAAATACCAAACACTGTCAGCGAATATTTGAATTGCCGCGGATGACTCGGTATACATCGCACCATTCTTCATGTAAACCAATGTAGACAGTTGTTGAGTCAATCCGGATGGCAACACCTCTTTTGCTGTGGCCCCCTGAAGGGGTGCAAAGCGCATATCTTCTTTCGCATTAAGCCAAAGTAAAACTCGAACAATGCCATTGCAAAAGTTGCAAAGACCATCCATGAAAATAATATTTGAATCGACCTTCACCACAAGTAAAAGTAAGCCTATATGGTTTGTTTGCATTCCACCGCGCTCAAGCTCTATCTTGCGCCTCACAGAACCATACAGAACATGTATTACAGCGACTACCTGCAACTCGATAAGATCCTCGGAGCTCAAGCTTTGGAAAGTGACAAAGTTGAACACCACGCGCATGATGAAATGCTCTTCATCATCATCCACCAATCCTACGAACTGTGGTTCAAACAAATTTTGTTTGAGGTAGACTCGGTGCATGCCATCATGTCGCAGCCGGCTATTAACGACAACTCGCCGGAAATGCTCAAGGTTGAGCGCAGACTTTCTCGCGTGGTCGAAATCATGCGCGTACTCGTGCACAAGATTGATATCTTAGAAACCATGACTCCTTTGGATTTCTTAGACTTCCGTGATCTGCTTCGTCCTGCAAGCGGGTTCCAAAGTATTCAGTTCAAGATACTGGAAGCAAAACTCGGTCTCAAGATGGAACACCGCCATGGCCAAGAATATTACACGAGTCAATTGCGCGAGCAAGACAAACAACAAATTGTCGATCTATCGAAGCAATCCACCTTGCTTGAATTGCTCAATGCCTGGCTGGAACGTATGCCGTTGTTGGAAGATGGAAAAATGATGGACCAAGGAAGCGAACCATCTTTTTGGGATGCATACCGCGAGGCCTATCAGGCATCGCTATCCGAAGGAGAACGCCAGAACATCGAACGATTCGATGAGCTCTTCATGAGTCAAAACAATACCATCGGAAGTTTGTCAGAGCGCGCCCGAAGAGCTGCATTATTCATTCTGCTCTACCGCGATTACCCGCTTCTGCAGAACCCTTTCCGCATCATCAATTTGTGCTTAGAAGTTGATGAACTGCTTGCCACTTGGCGCTGGCGTCATATGAACATGGTTCATCGCATGATCGGCACACGCGTTGGCACAGGCGGAAGCACAGGCAAAGGATATTTGCGCGAGGCTGCGCTGAAGCACTACGTTTTTGCTGAATTTGCCGAGCTCAACAGCTTCATGATGGAACGTCGACAATTGCCAACCTTAAAGCCGGAACTTGAGCGCCTGTTAGGCTTCCAGCGTTAGGCTTTGTGTTGCGACTTCGAAACGAAGGAAAATGCAGCCAGCAGCCATCCTGCAATAAATAGCAATCCGCCAGTTGGCGCTGCAGGACTTAACCAGGTGAAGTCCATTCCTGTTGCAGGAGCGCTCGAACGCAAATACAACGAAAGACAAAAGCAAACCATTCCGAAAGTAATGATGCGCATCGCCCATAGCATTCGCTTAGGCTGCGTGACTCCGGCCATATGAGCTACCGCTAGCGCCAATAGCCCGAGGCTTTGGTAGTATTGATATTTCGCCGCCGTCTCCCACGAATTGAGAGCTTCCGGGCTAAGATGAGGACGTAAGGCATGGGCACCCATGGAACCCAACACAACGGCAATAGCCAATGCCAGCGCAGCAATTCGAGCGTAAATCATATGGTCAAATGTAGCGGTCTACAAAGCTTTTTTCAACAACTGATGCGCGACTCGAAGAAAAATCCATCTTTGGAGTATGCCAGAAATCATCGCCGGTAAAAAAGCATTTTCACTCTTCGAAGTATCGGAGAGCATTCGCAAAGTGATTGCCGAACGGTATACATCCCGATTTTGGGTGAAGGCCGAGATGAATAAATTAAACCACTATTCAAAATCGGGACACTGCTATCCCGAGTTGGTTCAAAAAGACAAGGACAAAATAGTTGCTGAATTCAGATCTGTTTTATGGCGCCCAGACTATACACGCATCAACGCGCAATTCATGCAACGCATACATGAACCACTGCGCGATGGAATTAAGATACTCTTCGAGACCAGTATTAGCTACGACGCACAGTATGGAATTACACTGCGCATTCATGACATCGACATCAACTACACCATCGGAGATTTAGAAGCGGAGAAACAGGCGAGCATTGCGCTATTGCAAGAACAAGGTATTTTCACAAAAAACAAAACAGTAGCACATCCGATATTGCCAAGACGCATAGCGATTATCTCGGTGGATACCAGCAAGGGTTATGCTGATTTCATACAAATCATCAACTCAAAAAAAGATAG
>CANHPZ010000119.1 GCA_947462725.1 Flavobacteriales bacterium | reverse complement strand
TGAAGTCGATCAACAACGCGGTCATTATCTCATCGATGTCGGTCAATAAGGTTGACTACGTTTATCATCCTACTAGCGGCGAACGGATTTCACCCACGGGAATTTCGGCCTTGCAAGTCATTCGCGAGAAGAGAAAGAAGAACAATCCGGATGTGCAGATTGTCATTTCAGACGGATTGAATGCACAATCGTTAATGGATGCCGGACACCTCTCAGCTTTCCTTCCCGTATTGCGAAAACAACTGAGCGACCGCAACCTATCCGTTGCCGAGGAAAACATCGTCATACGAAACGGCCGTGTGCGTGCCGGTTATGAGACAGGAGAAAAAATCTTTGGATCGTCGCAGCAAAGCGCACATTGCATCGTGCACATCATAGGTGAACGTCCGGGCACGATGCACCGCAATTTCTCGGTCTACATCACAACTGCTTCGGCCTCCGTTTGGAATGTGAAGGGCAAGGTCGATCATGATATCACGCGCGTTGTATCGGGGATTAGTGATACGGCTTATGTTCCGGAGAAGGCGGCGGTTGAGGTGGCGAATATTATAGAACAACAGCTAAATGTGCAATAGGCGGCATTCAACCAATCATCTCCACTAATCGCTGGTATTCCATTTCGTCAAGCTCGTTCTTTATGACCGCCATTGCAGCGTCAAATGCTTCCTGCGGAGCAGCACCTTTAAACCCGCGCAGTACCTGAGCATTTTCCTCTAAGCGTCTTGCCGGCACGATGTATTTAAACCACAGCAACAAGGTCTCTAAGCTCATTTCTTGCATGATTTCAATTTGATGTCCCATCAGCTCATCATCCGTGAAATGGGCCTGCATGAGTGGTTCGATCTCCGTGTCTTCACCATCAATATGCATCAAGTAAAAGGATTGAAAATCGCAAAGATCTAAGTAAAACCGGTGACCATCTTCCTCACTATGATGGCCATTGAACGCCATTAACTCTTCATACAATTCCGTTTCCAATTCTTCGATTTCTTTGTGGTCATCGATAAATTCAGCAGTACTGCCCTTCGCCTTGGCTTCTAGCGGAGCCAGAATGAACTTGTCTTCAGTATGTGAGTGGTCCTTCAATAGATGAAAAACCTCCTTACCCATTGCTTGTAACTTAGCCACAGAGTCCGGATTAGCATAATCGGTTTTTCCGGCCAATAATGTGAGTTGACAGAGAGCGTTGCGGAGTCCTTTATGCGGAGGGTCGAGAGATTTGATGCGATTCATATTGTGGCAAACATAATTAGGAAGAATCACGTGGACCACATTGTACTCACATTTCGTTGATAAAAGAAATACACCACGCTTTCACCAGATTTCGTGTAGTTCTGAAGGAGGTCATGATCTCTTCCTCTGTTCCGGAAGCCTTCGCCGGGTCCGGAAAGTTGTGATGAAACTTCTTTGCATTGGAGGGGAAATACGGACATACCTCGCGGGCATGGTCGCACACCGTGATAACATAGTCGAAATCGATATCGCGGTATTCATCGATATGATTGGAAGTATGCGCCGATATGTCGACACCATCTTCCTTCATAATGGCCACAGCGCGCGGGTTAACGCCATGCGTCTCCACGCCGGCGCTGTGCACTTCTGCTTTAGCGCCCGCGAAAAGGCGCAGATAACCTTCCGCTATTTGGCTGCGGCAACTGTTGCCTGTGCAGAGAACGAGAATGCGTTTCATAGATTTATACCAATAGCCATATGATGTTCATGATACAAAACTTGGGGTCGAAACCGAATATAGCTTGCAGCACAATCACCGAAAGGGTGATGATGATGGGTTTCTTGTATTTGATAATAAAGTCTTTCATAGGCTTAACAGCATCCGCTTCCTGGCGTGCAGCATGAGCCAATTGATGAAGCGAGTTCGGATAATTGGATTTTCGGTTTGGAAGCCGGCACCCCGCAAAAATCGGGAGCCAGGCAATTCGTGATTTTCGTAGTCAATAGGAATTGACCAAAGTCGGATTCAAGTCCAAAGCGTCCGATGGTAATGCCTTGATACTCCACCTCTACTTCAGGGTCATCACTGCCTATTATGGCACCTGCCATTTCAATAATGCTCAACAATTTAGATGGTTGCAAGCGATGTTGTACATCATCGGAAACCCACAATTGAAAGCTCACGAACTTCTCGGTGCGTTCTGTACCTCCGCAGTCGATGAAGTGCTTGGTAGTGACACCTGCTTCTGTAATATGGAAGTGCGGCGGCACAGGAGATCCATTGGCCTGTACGAAGTTAAGTCTATTCGTGGCAGCCAGTTGTGATTTGAACTCAGACAGTTTCATGGTTGGGTGTTTTTGTGTTTAGCAGCATTTTTTCTTTTGGACATTCACACGATCAGAGAGTCCGAGTAAATAACCACTTACAAAGTGTATAGCCTTTTCATCGATGCAATAGCACACTGTTGCGCCTTCAATGGTGCCCTGAATGAGTCCGGCTTCCTTCAGTGCCTTCAGGTGCTGAGAAACAGTTGCCTGTGCCAGTGGCAATTGCTCCACGATATCGCCACACACGCAGCTATCGCGTCCGATGAGGTATTCCACAATGGCCACACGCGCTGGGTGCCCCATTGCCTTGAGCATACCGGCTGCCTTGTTGTGCCTTGCAGAGAACCCTTCATTTTTAGCAGTCGCCATGTGCGTTATATTTATCGTAAAATTACGATAGACTTATCAGTGTGTAGCTGATATTTATGTTAAGTGAAAATTCGGGGCTATTTAATTCTGGTCGAAATCTCGATAGCGTCTAAAATATCATATTTTTCGAATTGAATTAGTATTAAAATAAATTCGTCACGTGTATTCATTGACATTTCTTCTTCTGGATAATCGCTTGATCCACATGAACCGACATTTCGAGGAGAACAACTTCGCGGGTAGCCATTTCTGTTTGCACACATTTCCCTCTCCAGGGGCATTGGTCGAATTCATTAACGACAACGATCCAGTAGAAGCTGTGCCTCAATCGGCTAGCCGAGCCTGTTACATTTTCCGATTAACCGATGGACGTATGGCGGGCACATGCGGCATATCCAAGCGAAATGCTATACCGCAAGAGGATATTACGCGTGAAGTACGTGAGGGATTTGCATTGGACATTGGTTGGATCGATGAACTTCCGATGACCAATGAGTTCTGCGTAGTAGCGGAAGAAACAGCTGATGGCCTCTCAATCATTACGGCTTTCCCCGGAAGTCATGCAAGGCCATTTGCACAGAAAAGTCAGCCGAAGGACGTGTATATGTTGAATCGTCAATTTTGGGAGGAACACGTGCTGCTCAAGAAAAAATGAGTTGCATCGAATAATCCGTCCTTACTCCTATCTTCGCCCTTATGCAAAGCCGCAACACCACGATCTCTGTTTGGCATGGACAACCTTTTGAGGTGCCCGTGTTGGATGCGGGCATGCGGTGGGCTATTGTTCGTTACCGAAATCCGAATGAGAAACCGGGGCGGTTTTCAATGCTAAAGCACGTGTTTGTTCTGCGCAGCGGTCAAGCGTTTGGCGCTGTGGGAAATGAAGCGTGCACATCCATTCGCATTTGGCAGTTTCGCTCGTGGGTGAGTTGGCCAAAGTCGAAACGACTTGCATTGGCTGTGCGCAAACTCTCTGAGCGAGGCATGCCTGATCTGACAGTACAAACAAACACACCTAAGGTCAATCCTGATGTGGCTGGTGAAATTGAACAAGCCATGATGGGTAAGGATAATACACCGCGCATTGCTATGCAACTACAATCCAACCCAACGTTATTTATCCCCTCAACCACGTTACAACTCCAACCAATTAACGACCAACCGTTACTCAAGACATTCCAGGACACCCTATAATCCTACAATCCTTCACCCCAATATTCTTAGATTGCCATGACTTCAACTCCCTACTCCGCTCCTTCCAAGATTACCCGCTTTCTGTGGTGGTGCGCAGGCGCCGATGCCCATTTCCTGATGAAATCTCCCATGCAAGACCGCGTGAAGTATGCGGGTATTGGAGGAATTGTGCTATGCACGGGCGCACTGGCGATGGTATCCGGAGGATTTGCGTTCTTCACGGCATTCGGTCCGAAGGCCTATGCCATGGATCAACAAGAGGCTGCCGGAATCGGATTCCTCATCGGCACCGTGCTCTTCGGCATCGCCTGGGGACTTATCATCTTCAACCTTGATCGCTTCATTGTGTCGAGCACAGGCAAAGGTGATGGTACCGACACCGTCACCTGGCGCGAGGTGATGCAAGCGCTTCCGCGCATCATCATCGCACTCATCCTCGGCTTTGCCATCTCTGCCCCGCTCGAAATCCGTATTCTCAAATCGGAAATCGACAATGAGCTGGATAAGTTTCAGAAGACCTATACGCAAGAGCGCAACATGCAGTCTGATTCACTTTTCGCGCAGCGTAAGGCTATTTTAGAAAAGGACAAAGTTGAGCTCAATGGCAAACTAGCAGCTTATGAAACGGAATTGAAGGTGTACGATGATAAGATCGATGAGCTCGTGGAAAAAAAGCGTCTGGAGATGCAAGACAAGCGCGCCTATGGCGAAGGTCCGGTGGCCAAGGCCATCCAAAAGACGATCGACGACAAGATGGTCGAGAAGGACAAGTTCGTAGCTCTGAAATCTTCCGATGTCACCGGTTGGAAATCGGAACTCGAAATGACTTCGAACGATATACGCTCTCTCGATGATGAATTGCGCGCCGAGTATAAGAAAAACGAAGAAAGCGCTCACACTTACAGTGGTCTATTGAAGCGCATACAAATCAGTCACGAAGTGGGTGGCATCATCCCATGGATTATCTTCCTCGTTATCCTCTGCATCGAAATGGGCCCCATCTTCTTCAAGATGATGCTCACCAAAGGGCCGTATGATTATATGGTGGAAAATCAGAATTACCTGCTGAATGTGGAGAACGGTGTTCTCAAGGAAGATCATATTTACCAAGGTACTAACGGCATCATCCACATGGAGAAGTACCGCTACTTGGAGGTTGAGAAAGCGAAGAAGGATAAAGAAGCAAAACTCGAAGCCTTGGGTCGTATCAACCAGCACATCATCGGTTCATGGGAGCAAATCAAGATGAACCAGGTGAACCAGAATCCGCAAGCACACTATACCGAAAACGACCCCAACACCACGGCCTAATGCTCGTTGTTTTCGGATTGAATAAAGACATCTGGAACCAAATCGGTGCCGCTGAACGTGCTCAATATAACTGGGCCGCGCGTCTGTATTTGTTGTCGTGCCTACTCAGTGCCGCCGCCGGAGTGCGTTTCATGCACCAACTTTCCGACTCTTATACTATTGGCATTTTAGGCGGATTACTCGTTGGATATATCGTTTCCGTGGTGACGCGCATTGCACTTATTACTATGGTGTCGCTGCCGTTGACTGCGCTGCCCTCGACTGCGCTGCCCTCGACTTCGCTCGGGCACCGTTCGTCGGAGGCTGAGCCCGAGCGAAGCCTAGGACCGGTGCCCGAGCCAGGTCGAGGACTGGTGCCTGAGCCAGGTCGAGGGCCGGTGCCCGAGCGAAGTCGAGGGCCCAATTTCTCCATCGTCTTCCGCATGTTCATCATTGCATTGATGTCGCTGGTGGTAGCGCTGCCTATCGCTGCGCTCATCGGATATGGTGAAGCAGAAAGCATCAGCGCCAATCGTCGTTTGCAGGTGAAGAGCGAGTTCAAGGCCAATCACCCCATAATGTCGGCTGAACAAGATCGAATTCTCTTGACGAATTTGAACGCCGAACATTTTCCAATCTACGTATACCAGCAGCTCGCGAAAAAACCTGTGGGTTTATTCTCCATTTGGTTTACGGCGGCTTCTTTTCTGATTCCGTTTTTTATGCTGTGGCACCTGCGAAGAGGGAGTGAGTTTCAATATGCCAAATTGAACCGTGACTTGATGGTGCATCAAATCGAGACCGACTACGCCATGACGCTCGAGCAATCGCGCAAGATGCAGGAGGGCAAATTTGGATTGGCCGAATGCGTATTGCCCAACCAGACATGGCTCGACGCGCCTTTCAACACCCGCAGCATCGAAGAACAGACACGATATGCACTCGAATCTGAAAACGAATTCATGCAACGATTGAAGACATTGTAGACATGACGCAGATCGTTAAATATTATACAGGTACTTTCCATGCTCAATTTGAGTCAGGAAAGCTTGTGCCTGTATATACGCTCATGCAAACAGCCGATGTGGAACTGCAGCCGCGGTTTGTGCTCGAAGGAGCGCAGGAAATCGATGCTGCTGCATACGAATCGGCAACATTGAATCCGGTTCAACCATTTCTTCAACGGAAACTTACAGCGGGTATCGAGATTCTATCGGCTACATCGGCGGCGAAGTGTGTCACACTGAAGGAGGTCACACTGCAATGGACAGCAGAAAATGTTGACCAACAGCGCGTGTGGACCTTCATGGCCGAAAAGAACGGTCGCAAGCACGGCCGACTGAAAGCGCTTGGATTTGTAGCTGTGGTGGAAGAAATACCGGAAGTGAAGAAGGATATTGTTTTAGATGGCGTTTCAGCCGTATCCCATACGCAGGCTTTGCCTGAATTGCAAGAGTCCGCGAATGCACGAACGGGTAATTTAGCTGCTGTGGATGCGCCAATTGTGGCGGCCGCGCCTACCCCATCATTGATGTCGAAGGGCGGTTGTTCGCCATTCCGCGCATTGGGCGGTGGCATGCCGGGAGGATGTGGTCGACGTGGATGCGGCATGCTGGCCATCGTTCCGTTGCTGTTCTTGTTATTGGGGATGCTTCGTCAATGCCAGGAAAGTGGGCGACCACAGGGCGGTGCAACCGTTATGCACGACACCGTGTATGTAGATCGCGTAGAAGAACATGTTGATACGCTCACGCTCTTCAAGACCGACACCATTCAGATGGTCGACTCCACGAAGCAAACCGTGTTTAAGCCTGTGGTGCTGCCCAACGTGCAGTTTTATACCAACAGCGCGAATTTGATTCCAACCTCGCTGAGCGATATTCAGCAACTCGCGCAGCACCTCATCGATACACCCGAGCTGGATGCCATCGTTATTGGTCATACCGATAATGTAGGAGAAGCACAGTCGAACCTCAAACTCTCGCAGCGCAGAGCGGAAACGGTGCGCAATGTCATTATTTCGATGGGCGTTGAGGCCAATCGCCTTAACGCTGTTGGGAAGGGCGACAAAGAACCGAAAGCCGATAACAACACCGAGGAAGGCCGCCTCATGAATCGCCGCGTGGAAGTACAACTCGTGCAATTATCCATTCAACAAAGCAAGACCACCATCAAGCAGTGAAACCCGCAGGCACATATCTCCATTTTGAAGGAACCTACCGTGGCGTATATCGCGGCGGACAGGTCACGAGCGCTGTGGGCACGCATACTTTCAAGGCTATCGACTGGGTTTGGCTTGAAGTGACTCCTGTTACGCGACTTGCATCTCGACAGGTGAATGAAGAGAAGGTGCTGGATTTCTATTACGCTCCGCAACTGCCCCATTCGTCATCATTTCGTATGCCCGGAAGACAGGGCACACAGGTTATACTCGTAGGTCCTGAGAAGAAAGCCTTTGCCGGAACTATATACGACGTGGTCATGCGGCAGCATACCACAAATGCCAACGATGCCGAGATTTCAGTGAAAGATCCGAATGGCAAATCAGTGGCGCTCGACGCGATGGAAATCTCAGGCACCATTCGGTTCTCTATTCCCGATACAACCGTGGTGGCGC
>CANHPZ010000118.1 GCA_947462725.1 Flavobacteriales bacterium | reverse complement strand
CAACGTAATCTTTCGAAGCGATGGTTGCAAGTTGACGGTCGAATTCAGTGGCTGTCAGACGCAATTCAGTGTTGGCTTTTAGGCGGCTTGCCGTTTCGCGCACGATGGCAAAGGCTTCAGGTAGGATTTCCTCCAACACCGTTTCGATATCTTGGTCGATTTCCTTTTCCAATTTATCTACTTGTGCGAAAATGGCTTCCTTTTGCTCGAGTTCTGTACCGGGCAAACCTTCAGCCTGGGCTTTGAGGTTGGCTATTTCTTCCTCCTTGGCGGCGATGCGTTGGTGAATCAAGTCCTTAAGATTTGCGCTACGCTCGCGCAACTCATCGTGGCTTATGCTAATGAGCGATTGGCCAACGGTCTTGATTTTTTCAACTACGGGTGTAATTGATTTGAGATCCTGCTGGGATTTATCGCCCACAAGTTTTTTCAGAATCTTATTAATAGCTCCTATCATATATATAAGTATAGCGGTAAGTAATTACCGGGTGGCAAATTTAGCATTCCCGGGCGGCGCTCCGCGGTTAAAAATGGTGCCTGTTGATGGTGGTCTGCCAGCCTGTCGTTTCAATATCCCGAAATGGCGTATTTCCTTGATTTCACTGCGTGATTTCTGTCATGTTAAAAAGTATATCCCGTTGTCAATTGTTTCTGCTTGGCTTTAGGATGATTTTGGGCAACCTTTGACAACATCGAACCGGAAGAATGTTAGTTGGTCTAACTGACTGAAATTCTCGGGGGAAGATACCAGAAGTATATTACCTTTTTTACGTTAACCGACCAAACTGCCCTTTCTATGGAACCTGAGGCTGATATCGCATTTCAAGAACCAATGACTTTACACACCGACGAACCCATCCTGCGCGAGAACCCCGATCGCTTTGTTTTATTTCCCATCGTTCATCACGACATCTGGCATTTTTATAAAAAGAGTCAGGCGAATTTTTGGACTGCTGAGGAAATCGATTTGGAAGCGGATTTGGTTGACTGGAACACGAAGCTCAATAATGATGAGCGTCATTTCATCAAGCATGTGTTGGCCTTTTTCGCGGCTAGTGATGGAATCGTGAATGAGAATCTTGCAGAGAATTTTGTGCGTGAAGTGCAGTATACCGAGGCCAAATTTTTCTATGGTTTCCAAATCATGATGGAGAACATTCACAGCGAGACATACTCGTTGTTGATTGACACGTACATCAAGGATACTAAGGATAAGAATTATTTGTTCAAAGCCATTGAGACGTTGGACTGTGTGCGCAAGAAGGCTGATTGGGCGTTGCGTTGGATCAAGAACGGTTCGTTTGCGGAGCGCTTGGTAGCATTTGCTGCGGTGGAAGGTATTTTCTTTAGCGGATCATTCTGCAGCATTTTCTGGCTGAAGAAGCGCGGTTTGATGCCGGGCTTGAGTTTCTCAAATGAGCTTATCAGTCGTGATGAGGGTTTGCATTGTGACTTCGCGTGTTTGCTTTACAACAAGCATATCATCAATAAACTACCGAAGCAACACATTCAAGATATTATTGTAAATGCTGTTGAGATTGAGAAGGAGTTCATCATTGAAGCTCTTCCGGTGAAGCTCATTGGAATGAACAGCGACTTGATGGCGCAGTACATCGAATTTGTTGCCGACCGCCTATTGATGGAGTTAGGCAATGAAAGCGTTTACAACAAGAGTAACCCATTTGACTTCATGGAAATGATTTCGCTGCAAGGCAAGACCAATTTCTTTGAAAAGCGCGTGGGTGAATATCAGAAGGCCGGTGTGATGGCGGATAAGGATAAGCAAACCTTCTCATTGGACGAAGATTTTTAGTGAGCCTTACAGCTCTCTTAAGCAAAAAAATGGAGAGTTGACGAAATAAGTTTTCACATTTTATCGATGTGAATAATTACCTCGGGATTCTTAAAAACAACACCCGTTGATTTTTTGGGAATTCACCACCTAGACATTTTTATTGCACTGCTGTATCGATGACTTGGTTGATTATGCCAAGTATTTGAAAAAGTGAGTGTTCCGCAAATGGAACTTGTGGAGTTAACCAAGCCCGCTTTGGTGGGTGCCATCCGGTAGGGGAGCCGGACGGTCTAATTGGAATTTCCCTGTTAACGACAACAAAAAAAAACAAGCAATATGTACGTTGTAAAAAGAGACGGTCATAAAGAGACGGTGAAGTTTGACAAGATCACCGCTCGAGTTGGCAAACTGTGCTATGGTCTCAATCCGATTGTCGACTCTGTGAAGGTCGCCATGAAGGTAATCGAGGGTGTTTATGATGGAGTAACGACAAGCGAGCTCGATAATCTTGCAGCTGAAATTGCTGCAACCAACACAGCTACGCATCCAGATTACGCATTGTTGGCATCACGCATTGCGGTAAGTAACCTGCACAAAAATACCAAGAAGTCCTTCAGTCAGGTGATGACTGATTTGTATTATTACCTAGATCCAAAGACCGGCGCAAACGCGGGTCTCATTGCCGACGATGTCTATAAGGTCATCATCGATAATGCACCGATTTTGGACAGCACCATTATCTACGACCGCGATTTCAATTTCGATTATTTCGGATTCAAAACGTTGGAGCGTTCATACTTGCTGAAGACCAATGGTAAAGTGGCTGAACGTCCACAGCAGTTGTTCATGCGTGTTTCTGTGGGTATTCACAAGGACAATGTCGCCGAGGTTATCAAGACTTACAATATGCTCAGTGAGGGTTGGTTCACACATGCCACCCCTACGTTGTTCAATGCCGGAACGCCCAAGCCACAGATGAGCTCATGTTTTCTTTTGCAAATGCAGAGCGATAGCATCGAAGGGATTTACAACACATTGAAGCAAACCGCGCTCATTTCACAAAGTGCTGGCGGAATTGGATTAAGCATTCACAACGTGCGTGCGAAGGGTTCATACATTAAAGGTACTAATGGAACGAGCAACGGTATTGTTCCGATGTTGAAGGTGTTCAACGATACAGCGCGTTATGTAGATCAGGGTGGCGGAAAGCGCAAAGGTTCCTTTGCCATCTATCTCGAGCCATGGCATGCCGATGTGTATGATTTTCTTGATTTGAAAAAGAACCACGGTAAAGAGGAAGCACGCGCACGTGATTTGTTCTATGCATTGTGGATTCCGGATTTGTTCATGCAGCGTGTGAAGGATGATGGCGAATGGACATTGATGTGTCCACATGAGTGTCCAGGTCTTTCCGATACTTGGGGTGCTGATTTTGAAGCACTCTATACCAAATATGAAACAGAAGGCAAGGGTCGTCAAACCATTAAAGCGCAAGACTTGTGGTTCAAGATTCTCGAGTCTCAGATCGAGACAGGTACGCCATACATGCTCTATAAGGATGCTGCCAATAGCAAGAGCAATCAGAAAAACTTGGGAACCATCAAGAGTTCTAATCTCTGCACAGAGATTATGGAGTACACAGCACCCGATGAAATTGCAGTGTGCAACTTGGGTTCAATTGCATTGCCGAAGTTTGTGAAGGATGGTCAATTCGATCACCACAAACTTTTTGACGTAGCCTATCAGCTCACGATAAATCTAAACAAGATTATCGATGGCAACTACTATCCGGTGCCCGAAACGAAGAAGAGCAACATGCGTCATCGTCCTATCGGAATTGGTGTACAGGGATTGGCTGATGCATTCATCTTGATGCGTTATCCGTTTGATAGCAATGAAGCACGAGCATTAAACAAAGAGGTTTTTGAAACCATTTATTACGCGGCATGCACGGCATCAAAAGACCTGGCGAAAATTGACGGTTCATATGAGACCTTCCCGGGCTCACCTTCAAGTCAGGGTATACTGCAGTACGACATGTGGAATGTGACTCCAACAAGTCGTTGGGAGTGGGATATACTGAAGGAAGAAATTAAGGAGCACGGAATGCGTAATTCACTCTTGCTTGCTCCTATGCCAACAGCAAGTACTGCTCAGATTCTGGGCAATAACGAGTGCTTCGAGCCATACACAAGCAACATTTACACACGTCGCGTTTTGGCCGGTGAGTACATCATCGTGAACAAGCACCTCCTGAAAGACCTCGTAAATCTGGGTTTATGGAATGATGATTTGAAGAACAAACTCATTTCAGCCAACGGATCGGTGCAGAACATCGATGAGATTCCATCCAATTTGAAAGCGTTGTACAAAACCGCTTGGGAGTTGTCGCAGAAGGCCATCATTGAAATGGCTGCCGACCGCGGAGCTTATATCTGTCAGAGCCAGTCGTTGAACGTGTTTATGGAGAATCCAAACTTCGGTAAGCTATCATCGATGCACTTCTACTCTTGGGAGCGTGGTTTGAAAACAGGTATGTATTACCTGCGCACGAAGGCAGCTACAGATGCAATCAAGTTTACAGTAGATAAGAAATACAAGACGGAAACAATTCCTGCCACAGCCGAAGACACCATGGCTAAGGCTACTGCAGCAGCCTATGCTGTTGAGCCGGTAATGGTGCAAGCGCAAGCAGCTCAAATGACTATCGAGATGCCTGTGTCAGCGGGAATGAGTGAAGAGGAAATATTAAAAAATCAAGCTGCTATTTCGTGCTCGCTCGACAATCCTGATGCTTGCGAGATGTGCAGTGGATAATACTATTTCAGCTTTTGAGCGCTTCAATCTTAGTGGTGCCCCACAAAACAACGGTTGATTTGATACACCCCGAGGAGTTTTACCTCGGGGTTATTTTTTTGCAGCAATCATCGTTTATAAATGAAACAACGCATCTTTGTCACTCACTTTTTAATCACGATCAATAATGGCAAAACAACTTTGGGTTATGGACCCTGCGCACAGTGAAATCACATTCAAAGTGCGCCACATGATGATTACTAACGTAACGGGTACTTTCGAGCACAGCACCGGCATGATGCACACGGATGCCCCTGATTTTACGGATGCAGAAATTAGCTTTGATGCAGAAGTACAATCTGTGAATACAAGAAATGCTCAGCGCGATGAGCACTTGCGCACCAATGAGTTCTTTGATGCGGCCAATCACCCAAAGCTCACATTTGCTTCTACCCGTTTTGAAAAGACCGGCGATAAAGATTATGTGCTCCATGGAGATATTACAATCCGCGGAGTTAAGAAATCCATTCAAATGGCTGCGCAATACCGTGGTATGGTGGTAGATCCATGGGGGTTGATTCGTGTTGGATTCGAAATGCAAGGCGCAGTAAATCGTATGGAGTTCGGATTGCAATGGCAGAACACGATTGAAGATGGTGCGTTGGTGCTTTCTGAAGAAGTTAAGATTCAGATCAACGTACAGATGATTAAGCAGGTGTAATCACGCCTTATCACAGCGCAAATCGTGGCATTAGAAGATAACAACTTAATTCGCACGACTTTCAAGTCGGAGAAGGAGATTCATGTGGCACTGGGCTTTTTGCTTGGTGTGCTAATTTCCGTTGTTATCACTATCGTAGAAGGCATAGCCTCATTGGAGAGCCTAAGTTTGAGCGGTTTGTGGCAAGTGCACTTGACAACCCCGGCGTGTTGGGTGGCTGATATTTCACCGGTACTCATTGCGTTTTATTCCTGGTATGGAGGACGCAAAATCGATAATGCGCATATCGATGCCGTGCAAGCCAATGAGCGCTACCAGCAGATGTCGTCTCTGCGTGAAATGGCAGAGGCCTCGAGTCGTTCGAAGAGCGAATTTTTGGCGAACATGTCTCATGAAATACGAACACCGATGAATGCCATCATCGGTATGAACTACCTCATGGGACGCACCCAGCTTAGCGATAAGCAAGGCGAGTATCATAAGAAGATAGAAGTTTCAGCGAAAAATCTACTTCGGATTATTGATGATATTTTGGACTTCTCGAAGATTGAGGCCGGGAAACTTACCCTTGAAAATGCACCCATTAGCATTGCTGAGATTATTTCAGAAGTTGCTGATGCGGTGAATGTGAAATTGCAGAATAAATCGGATGTAGAATTCGTAACGTATGTTGACCATACGCTGCCGCGCTTCGTCTTAGGTGATAGCGTGCGATTGCGCCAAGTGCTATTGAACTTGACTGATAATGCTGCCAAGTTTACTGAGCATGGAGAGATTCGTGTCATGGCTCGCTGCATTAAGGCTCTTCCGTATGGAACCATTGTGAACTTTAGCATCAAGGACAGCGGTATTGGAATAAGTGAATCGCAGCTAAAGAACTTATTCAATCCATTTCAGCAAGCTGACCTATCAACTACTCGTCGTTATGGAGGTACTGGTTTAGGCCTGACCATCTGTCGCAAGATTGTAGAGATGATGGATGGAGAGCTTACAGCCTCCAGTGAGCCGGGTGAGGGGTCAGAGTTTTCATTCAATGCATTTTTCTCTCACGCGGAAGCTCCTGAAACCTCTCGGGCGTTGCCAACCTATGGCTTGAACGCATTGTTGGTAGATGATTCAGAAAGTGCGCGCATGGTGTTAACTGAAATGCTCGAAACCCTTGGATTCAATTTGATGGTTGCCAAGGATGCTCCGGAAGCAAAGCGCATGTGGGATGAAGCCGCGGAACAGGGCAAGGAGATTTCATTACTGGTTGTAGATTGGAAAATGCCCGGCATGACTGGGTTAGAGCTTGTTCGTGAAATCAAAGACGAAGAACAAGGCAAAGCCAAAGTGCCAAGTGTTGTGATGGTGACTTCTCACGGCGCAGAGGCTGTGCGTGATGCACTCAATAAAAATCTTGTTGATGGTTTGCTGATCAAGCCAATTGGCATTTCGACGCTCAACGACACCATCGCGGATGTCTTGAAAATCGAAGAGGCGAAAACGCTTCGCAAATCTTCACCGGAAGATTTAATGGGACTCTATCGTGAGCATTTGAAGGGCACTAAGGTATTGTTGGTAGAAGACAATGAAATCAATCGCGACTTGGCTACAGAGCTTTTGGAAGAAGCCGGAGTTCATGTTGATTGTGCATTCAATGGTTTGATGGGTGTTGAAATGGCAGGGGCTGTTGAGTATGACGCGATATTGATGGACATTCAAATGCCGGAGATGGATGGTATTGCAGCCACCAAGAAAATACGTGAGTCTGCTATTCACGAAGGTCGTCCCATCATAGCCATGACCGCCCACGCCATAAAAGGGGAATATGAGAAGAGTATAGCAGCCGGTATGAACGACCACATCACAAAACCGATTGATCCTGGAATACTATATCGCACGCTCATTCGCTTTGTGAAGGGCGTGGAGCTGGATGCCAAATACGCGGCAGCGCCCAAGCCATCGTCACAATCGATTAAAATTAAAGGTCTGGCCTATGACGATGGTTTGTCGCGCATAGGTGGCAAGGTCGATTCGTATCACAATCTGCTCCTGCGTTTTGCAAGTCGCTATATGAATGTGATGACTGACGTGAGGACCATGGTGATGGAGGGTAGATTGGCTGAGTTATCGGCTTACTTCCATACACTGGCGGGAGTTAGTGGTAATGTGGCTGCTACAGATGTGTATGAGCTTGCGCAGCGTTTATCCGTGCAATTGAAAGCCTCAGTAGATAACGGTGAAACCAAAATTCGCGTTGATCTGATATCACAAATGCAGGTATTGACTACACGATTGGATGAACTCACTACTCTGATTAAAGATCAGATTCGAGTGGCTAAAACGGCAACGGTTAAAGCCGAAGAAGTGGTGTTTGACGGCAGCGCAGTACTTCCATTGCTTCGAAAAGCCATCGAGGATTCTGATCCGGATGCACAAGTTCATATTGAAGAATGGCTCAAACATGCTACAGGTGCTAAT
>CANHPZ010000117.1 GCA_947462725.1 Flavobacteriales bacterium | reverse complement strand
TGTTCAGCCATGCCATCGTTGATGACGCGACTGCGTGAGGCAAGATCAAAATCCAACCCTGCTTGCTTGAAGTTGTTGATGAGGAAGTAGGGGTATACAGGAGTGCAGTGTCCGCCTACGCCAATTCCGGGCTGCAACAAAAACGCTTCTCCATCGGTGTTGATGAGCGGAATGAGGTCGGCAAAATCAACGTTGATTTTTGTTGCAAATGCAGCGAGTTGATTTGAAAGGGCAATGTTCACATCGCGATAGGCCATGCCTGCGAGTTTCACCATTTCTGCCGCCTCAATGCTATCTACTAAATGGATAAGTGATCCATCGAAAAACCACTGATATATCTCGTTGGCCTTGGCTGTAGCTTCTTTCGAAACTCCGCCAATTACTTTAGGAGTGCGTAGCAACTGGTCGAGCATGGTGCCGCTTTTAATGCGCTCAGGGCTGTGTACCAACAGGAAGTCGGTGCCGTGCTTTTTACCTTGCGATTCAATAGCAGGAACAACCACATTTCTGCCGTATCCAACAGGAATCGATGTTTCGATTACTATCAAAACGTTGTTGCTGAAATGCGGAGCCAATTGCTTGAAGCAATCCAAAAACGGCGCATCCATGATGTTTTTCTGTTGGTCAACCAACAATGGAATGGCCACAATAACAGCTGCGCTATCATGCACGGCGCTGAAGTCGTGCGTAATGGTGAGATCACCTTTCTTGAAATATTCGTTGAGTGTATCCGCAAGTTCAGGCTCATTACTGGTGTATGAACCACTTTCAAATACTTGCTTCAGTTCGGGGTTGATGTCAACGGCCACCACATGGATATCGTTCTTCAACATATTGGCAACGATGGCTTGACCAATCTTGCCGAAACCAACAACACTAATTTTTTTCATAATTCTCTTTGTACCATTTTAAAGTGTTATACACGCCCTCAGCCAAGTTTACCTGAGGTGTCCAGTTATACATATCGCGGAGCTTATTCACCTTCGGATAGCGCACACGGATTTCGGTGAAATCCATAGGCACGAAATCGATGCGTGAAGGGCAAGCTTTGCCTTCGAGTTGTCCTGATGCACGAATGACCTCTTCGCCCAAACTTACCGTGGACGCAATGGCCCAAGGGTTGCCCACATTGAAGCATTCAGGGCCTTCATGCGGGTTGTTGAAAATGACCATCAACGCTTCAATAAAGTCGGTGATGTAGCACCATGAGCGAATAGCCATTCCACTTCCTTCGATGCGCAGATCTTGTTGCTCAAGCACGTTCTTGCAGAAGTTGGCAATAGCGCCTTCGCCGATTTGACGCGGACCATAGATATTGAAAGGACGTATTACCGTACTGGTCCAATTGTATTCTTCGCTGTAGCGGAAGATAAGTTGCTCACCGCCGATTTTACTGCCGGCATAGCACCAGCGTTTGTCTTGTGGTGGGCCTATGCGCTGATATGATTCCTCATCTACTTCAACGGCATCTGTACCAAAAGTTTCGCTGGTACTCATGTCGAAGATGCGCTTAATGCCCAACTCTACCATGCACTCCAGCACGTTGTAAGTGCCGATGAGATTAACCTTGAGCGTCTTTGCAGGGAAGTTGTAGTAATTACTTACTCCGGCAATGGCCGCCATGTGGAAAACCATTTCCGAACCGGTCATGGCTTCTTTCAGGCTGTCTTTGTCGAGGATATCGCCCTGCGTGAACATCACGTTGGGGTGATCCAGGATGTCGGAATATTTAATCGCATTGCGATGCAGGTTATCGAAGATGTGTACCTGATGACCTTCTTGGATCAGGCGTTCTGTTAGGTGGGAACCGATGAATCCCGCTCCACCGGTGACGAATACTTTCATAGGGCTGGTTTTGGCTCGGCGAATGTAATCATTTTTGCAGTGAACAGCATGACAGCATGAGAGCTTGCTGTTGCATGTATTTAGTTATTTTTACCGCTATGCAAATAGTATTGTTTGAAGACCGCCACTGGAGCGAGTTTTTGCCTTTGGTGTATACACGACCCGTCGGTGATTTACGCATGGGCATGATGACGATGGCTGAGCGTTATGCCGCCTGGATGAATGTTGAAGTTGTACATGAGACACGGGCGCATCTGCAATCGATTTTCCTTTCGCCAACCTCAGAACAGCAATTGCATGTCAACGCGCGTTTGTTTCCTGATCAACATTTGGTAGCAGCACTGCATGCGCTGCAAGCGAATGAAGTGCTTCACCACAATGGTCAATTACTAGCGCGACGCATTAGCGCCTTGACCGATGGTGAAGATGTTGTGAAGGAGTATGCACACACTCCGATATGGTTGGATACAATCACGGATTTATTCAGCAAGAACGCATACGCAATGGCATCTGATTTTGCATTGATTGGGGTGAAGGAATCATCAGCACCTGTGCACAGTTCCAATGTTATTATTGGTCATTCTGAGATGCTGTACATTCATCCTTCTGCGAAAGTGTATGCCTCATCCATCAACACGCTCGATGGGCCTGTTTATATTGATGAAGATGCGGAGGTGATGGAAGGTTCGCACATTCGTGGGCCGTTTTATTTGGGTAAGCACTCGACGTTGAAACTCGGTACCAAGATTTATGGTGCTACCACTATTGGTCCTCATTGCAAGGTGGGTGGAGAAGTTTCTAATTCTGTTGTTTGGGGTTTTTCCAACAAGGCGCATGATGGGTTTTTAGGTAATTCGCTCATCGGTGAATGGTGTAATCTAGGTGCCGACACGAATACTTCTAATCTAAAAAACAACTATTCATCGGTACGCATTTGGAACTATACGCATTCGAGTTTCACTGACACCGGGCTGACATTTTGTGGTCTAATTATGGGCGACCACAGCAAATGTGGCATCAACACTATGTTCAATACAGGCACTGTTGCGGGCGTGTGCGCCAATGTTTTTGGCGCGGGCTTCCCGGATAAACACGTTGCTTCCTTTTTATGGGGTGGCGCTGAGGGATGGGAAGAATATCAGTTGGAGAAAGCACTAACCACCATTGAAAAGGTGATGCAACGCCGCTCCTTGCCATTGACTGAAGAAATGCGCGAAATGCTTTCCACCTTATTTGATGAAACGCGTCATCAACGACTATAGCGCCAGAAAGTCAGTGCCGTGGCCGTGGCACGGCCATTGAAAAGCGCTGCCGCCGCATCGTTGGCAACTGAACTACGTATTAACCTCTACATCCCTACAGGGGAATCATTATGGAAAATGTGATAAAGTACATGTCCGATCAGGAGATCGAGGATCATGAATATATACCGCTCATCACCGCTGAAGATGAAGAGCAAATGGACAATGAGCACACGCCCGAAGTCCTGCCATTGTTGCCTTTGCGCAACACTGTGCTATTTCCCGGAGTTGTTATTCCAATCACCGTTGGTCGCGACAAGAGCATTCGTTTGGTGCAAGAGGCCAACAAAGGAAATAAGGTGATTGGTGTTGTGGCGCAAACCAATCCCGACATCGAGTCGCCCACCTTTGAGGATTTGCATCGCATAGGAACACAGGCCACCATCATGCGCATGTTGCGCATGCCGGATGGAAGTACTACAGTGATTCTGCAAGGAAAAAAGCGATTTGAAATTACAGGACTGGTTTCGGTTGATCCCTATTTCACTGCTCAGGTGAAGGTGTATCCGGAAACCAATCGCAACAGTCAAAGCAAGGAGCAACAGGCCATTTTCGAGTCGTTGAAAGATCTTTCGTTGAAGATTATTCAGCTATCACCGGATATACCCAATGAAGCTTCGCTTGCGATTAAAAACATCAATGGGTTGAGTTTTTTGACCAACTTCATTTCTTCCAACATGAAGGTGGATACCAAGGAGAAACAAACCTTGCTTGAAATCGCGGATCTTGAAGAGCGCGCCGGAAAGGTACTTGAGCTGTTGAACAAAGAATTGCAGATGCTCGAGATGAAGAACGAGATTCAGAAGAAGGTACACGTCGACATCAGCAAGCAGCAGCGCGAGTATTTTCTTCATCAGCAGATGAAGCAGATACAAGATGAGCTTGGCGCAAATCCGATGAAGGAAGAGATTGAGGAGAAGAAGAACAGAGCCAAGGACAAGCAGTGGCCTGAGCACGTTGCCAAAGCATTTATCAAGGAAATCGGAAAGCTAGAACGGATGAATCCACAGGCAGGTGAGTATAGTGTGCAGGCCAACTATGTGGATACACTGCTCGACTTGCCCTGGGATGAGCATAGCGATGATAACTTCGATTTGAAACACGCCAAGGCAGTGCTCGATCGCGATCATTTTGGATTGGAAAAAGTAAAAGAGCGCATCATCGAACACCTTGCGGTGCTCAAAATAAAGGGCGATATGAAGGCCCCCATCATTTGTTTGTACGGCCCTCCCGGCGTAGGTAAAACCTCGTTGGGTAAATCAATTGCAGAAGCGTTGGGCAGAAAATATGTGCGCATGGCTTTGGGCGGATTGCACGATGAGGCAGAGATTCGCGGTCATCGCAAAACATATATCGGAGCAATGCCCGGTCGCATTTTGCAATCACTCAAAAAGGCAGGTACATCCAATCCGTTGTTTGTGCTCGATGAAATTGATAAGGTAGGGCAGGGTGTGCACGGCGATCCTTCGAGCGCCTTGCTTGAAGTGCTCGACCCGGAGCAAAATCACGCGTTTTACGACAATTATGTAGAGCTTGATTATGACCTTTCTAAAGTGATGTTCATTGCAACGAGCAATTCACTTTCTACGATACAGCCCGCTTTGCGCGATCGTTTGGAAATCATCGAAGTCACCGGATATACAGTAGAGGAAAAGCTTGAAATAGCCAAGCGACATTTGGTTCCCAAGCAACTTCGCGAGAATGGAATTACGCAGAGTAATATTCGTTTTAGCGATTCTATTTTAGTAAAGCTTGTGGAAGAATACACCAACGAAAGTGGTGTGCGTTCGCTTGAAAAGCGAATCGGTAAAATGGTGCGCAACCGCGCAAAGCAAATTGCACTGGAGGAGAAGTTCGTGGTGGATTTAAACGCTGAAGAGGTCGTGAAGGTGCTTGGCTCATCCTATGAAAAGGATAAGTATGCCGACAATGATACAGCCGGTGTAGTAACAGGCTTGGCTTGGACACCAACAGGCGGCGATATTCTCTTTATTGAAACATCATTAACGAAGGGTAAAGGCAAGCTCACGCTTACGGGTAACTTGGGTGATGTGATGAAAGAGAGTGCGGTGATTGCGTTGGAATATTTAAAGTCGCATTCCGATATGCTCGGATTGGAGCAAGAAGTTTTCGATCAGTGGAACGTGCATATACACGTGCCTCAGGGTGCCGTTCCAAAGGATGGACCTTCAGCAGGTATTACTATTCTAACAGCGCTTGCATCGGCATTTACGCAGCGCAAGGTGAAGAAGTTTTTGGCCATGACAGGAGAAATTACACTGCGTGGTAAAGTGCTGCCGGTGGGTGGAATCAAGGAGAAAATTTTGGCGGCAAAACGAGCAGGCATCAAGGAGATAATTTTGTCCGAGCGCAATCGCAAGGACATTGAAGAAATCAACGAGCGTTATCTCAAGGGCTTGAAGTTTCACTACGTGCAGGAGATGTATGAAGTTGTGGAGCGCGCGCTTCTCAAAGAAAAAGTACAGAACGCGCTGAAGTTTTAATAACGCCATTCGGAGTTATTGAACCTACTCGCTAAGTCTCTTACCGCTGAATGATGAGTGCTAGAAACTAGTCGTTACGCTGATGTGATTGGATGGCCCTGCCAAGTGATAAATGGAGCGACCGTAGCTGAGATGGAAGCGTGACAATCGAAATCCGAAACCGTAGGAGAATCCTGCTGTTCCGGGTTTGTCCTCGAGTTTTAATTCTTGTCGCTTGCGATAGTTGTATCCAATGCGCAGGTTGAAGTTTTTCGAAAGAATGAATTCTGATCCCACGGTGATGTGGCGCATCAACTGATCACCAAATACCCATTTGTCTTTTTGTATCACTTCACCGGTAATGGGGTCGGTGATGATGATTTGGTTGGGGTTTTCCCACACCAAATCCCAGCGTTGCATGTTACTATACGCTACAGAGAAGCGGAATGGCGCATGCGCCGGGCGCTTCACAAAACCGATTTGCATTTGAAAGGGAAGCTTCTCGCGGTTGCCTTCAGTAAATGTTTTTACTTGATAACCCAGATTGCTTATCACCATAGAAGCACAGAAGTTGCGCGAAGGTTTGTTGTAGGTCACTCCGCCATCGAGGGCAAAAGCAAGTGATGAATAATTCGCCAGTGCCGAATACATCGTTTTGAACGTGAGGCCTACACTCCAGAGACTATCGATTTGATGACCTGCACTCAGGTTGAGTGAATAATCGGCTGCAGAAAATTGCCCCAATTCATAGCCCAGCGCGTCAAGTTCAGTTTGTTTGCCATAGCTGCAGTACTGCATCGTGGCGCCACCTGTCCAGTCTTTTTTCAATTGATGAGCATAGGTCGCATATCCCATGGCAATACCATCAAAGTAATCTACGAAGCTCATGCCCACCTTTTGGTGCATGCTGCTGTCGAGTAGGGAAGGATTGAATTGTGTGAGGTGCACATCGCCATCTTTCACGGCGAAATAATTTCCGCCCATGGCCGCCACGCGAGCGCTTCCGGGAATGTTGCTGTAATTGAACGACGTCAATCCGCCAATTTGCGCATGCATCGATACAGCCAGCAGCAAACAGGAAAGGCATGTGATTAAGGTTAATCGGTTCATGGGCGCCAACAACGTGATGGAATGGGTTCTTATTGCGCGAAAATAACATCAATAATGACTAATGACCAATTAGCCACTAGTCATTAGTCACTAGTCATTAGTCACTATATCTCTTTCCACTTCCACTTCCCATTCCAAAGAAAGAGCAACGAGAAAAATCCCAATGCCACGAAGTAGACGATGTCGGCAATCCACACCAGGTGAATAGGCCAGTGCCAAGAGAATACCATCAAGTATGCAGTCGTAATGTAAATGATGACGGTGCAGATTTCAACAATAAATCCAGCAACCGTATTGCCGCTTCCTTCCACGGTTGCAAGGAGTATGCTGGTGACTGAGAATATCATCAGCGCAGGAAGTATCACAAGCATGATATCCGCCGTTTGCTGTATCACTACCGTGTCGGTTGAAAATTGGCGAGCAATCCACTCGGGGTAGAGCCAAAGCCCATGACTCAAGATGGCTATACCTAGAAAATTGAGCAGCATGAGTCGCTTCATTACGGGGAGCAATTCACTTTGGCGATGTTCGGCAATTAGCCCGGAGATATAAGTTTTTGCTGTGGTGGAAAATCCGCCCACACTCACGTACACGAGGCTATACATATTGCGTACGATAAACGATGATTGCAATTCTGATTCACCCATGCTTTCTACAAATTGATAGAAGATGGTCCAGATACCTAGGCTTAGAACCATTTGCAATGCAATAGGGCCACCGAGTCGAATGAGCGAACGTGTGTGGTGCATAGGCATGGCGAGGAGTGATTGCTTCACGTTGAATCCGGTGGGATGCCTTTGCATATCGACAGAGTCATTGCTGTTTCGCCACGTATAGATGAATACAAAAAGAAACGCGGAACATTCTGCGGCAACGGTGGCTATGCCTGCGCCTTCGACACCCAATTGGGGCATTCCGAAATTTCCAAATACAAGCGCGTAATCAAGGAGTATGGTTACAAGTGAAGTGATGATGGTCATGTAGATGAGCACGCGCGTTTGCGCAATGCCCGACCAAAAGGAGTTGAGCACAAGCAGCGGCGTGTACACAATAAATCC
>CANHPZ010000116.1 GCA_947462725.1 Flavobacteriales bacterium | reverse complement strand
GATATCGCAGGCAAAATGATTGCTCCACGTGTAGCTGCCCGCCTCGACGCAGGCCTCGTGCCCGGAGCCACTTCGCTGCCTTCAGCCGATTTCGTGGTGCGCAAAAATGTATTCAGCGGAAAAGCCATTGCTGAAGTAGCCATACATACTGCCAACAAAGTCATCACCGTGCTGCCCAATTCCGGGGGAGTGAAAAACACAGGAAATACTGCTGCCACAGAAGCATTCTCGGCCGACCTAGGTGCATCGCGCATCGCAGTGAAGGAAGTGAAGAGCGAAAATAAAGACGGAGAAATCCCATTGCCTGAAGCCGAGCTCGTGGTGAGCGCAGGCCGCGGCATGAAAGGTCCGGAGTTTTGGGGCCCCATAGAAGAATTGGCTAAAGTGCTCGGTGCTGCTACGGCATGCTCGCGCCCGGTGGCCGATATCGGCTGGCGCCCTCACCACGAACACGTGGGACAAACCGGTGTAACCATTCGCCCAAACCTTTACATCGCTGTTGGTATTAGCGGTGCCATTCAGCACCTGGCCGGTGTCAACGGTAGTAAAACCATTGTGGTCATCAACAAAGATCCTGAAGCACCATTTTTCAAAGCGGCCGACTATGGAATCGTTGGCGACGCCTTTGAGGTTCTGCCTAAAATAATCGAAGCAGCTAAGGCATTCAAGGCTGAGCATTGATGCAGAAAATCAGTTGCAATTGCCCGAGGCATTGCATACATTCGTGCTAAAGACATTGGAAGAGTAAAAGCGCAACAGCTGCTTTATGAACAAGAAAAAGATCGAACTTCAAATCGCCAACATTCAGCCCAGCGGAAGTACCAGCGGGGCATACACCATGGTGCTTGCCGAAACGGAAGGCATGCGCCGATTGCCTATTGTTATTGGCGGTGTTGAAGCTCAGGCCATCGCTATCGAACTCGAAAAGATGACCCCAAGTCGTCCGCTCACACACGACCTCTTCCGCAGTCTTTCCCACGCTTTCAATATCGAAGTTGAAGAAGTGCTCATCTATAATTTGGTAGAAGGAATCTTCTTCGCCAAGCTTATCGCCAGCATGAACGGTAAGACAGCCGAAATAGATGCCCGCACCAGCGATGCCGTGGCTGTAGCGGTTCGTTTCAATTGCCCCATCTATTGCTATGAATTCATCGTCGAAACAGCAGGTGTTACCAGCGATGATGAATCGCAAATGAGTTTGCAAGAACCCGATCTCGACTTGGAAGAAATCGAATCCGCAACCGATGAAGATGTGAGTCTGGATGAACTCAAACGTCAACTCGATGCTGCATTGGCCAACGAAGAATATGAGAAGGCATCACACATTCGCGACGAGATTAATAAACGTGAGGGTGGGGAATAATTCTTACCTGTTAGGGTCTTTTTAATTCTTGGAATACATACTTTCATGGAAAATTCAATCCATGAAAAACACTTTACTCTTTGCCTTCTTACTCTGCTCCACCTGGTCATGGTCGCAAACCATTCCCAACAGCAGCTTTGAAAACTGGTCGGATTGCCCTTACCTGGAAGAACCGATTCCATTTCAAACATCCAATGAAATTGCCAGCAGCATCTCCGGATCGTTTAACGTAGAACAAAGCACCAACGCACATGGCGGCAATTATTCCGCCTATCTGCATGAAGATGCTTCCGGGCAAATTCAAGGAATGCTCACCTTGGGTATTGATTTCAACACGGGCGAAACCATCCCACTTCCATTTACAGGATCGCCCGACTCGATTGGATTATGGGCGATCTACAACATCAGCGATATCGACTACGCAACGATAATGCTTACACTCTATCAAGATGGTCTTAATGTGGGCTACGCCACCTTCACATTGAATGGAATAACAACAGAATACACTTACTATTCAGCAGCCGTAACGATAGATGCCGGGGCTGTCCCCAATGGAATGACGCTGATGATTTCATCGGGCAATGATGGATCACTCGCCGGTGAAATGTATATCGACGATATCCACCTCATCTACAACACAGGCACCGGAACCGACATTCCCGGCGGCGATTTCGAAAACTGGAACATCTCTTCCATGCCCTGTTTGGATAGCTGGTACACAACCAACCTTTACACGATGCCCAACCCCAGTGTTGGCCAAGGCGAACCACACAGTGGCAATCACAGCGCGCGCATCACCAACCAACCCATTTCCTTTGGCAACGTAGCGCTAGGATACATCCTGCTCGGCAATCCGGACACAGACTTCTGCGATGATAATAGCTTGTCCATGGCACAAGGCCAGGCGGTAACAACGCTTAGCGGCTACTACAAATACACGGCAGGCAATGCCTCTGAAATGGCTACATTGTTTATGCACTATTCTGCCACCAACGATTTGGGTGGTTGCGACAGCATTTACGAATACTACCAATACCTTCCGGCTGCAGCCGACTGGACACAATTCACTGTGAATGTTCCCGCCGATGTCATCGCCGAGTGGGAAGCCGGTAACGCACCAGACCACTTCACGGTCGGACTTGTTTCAACCATGGTATCTGACACAAGTGAAACCAACGGCGACCCCAACAGTGTGCTGCTTGTTGACGACCTCAACGTAAGCTACACGACGATTGATGTAAAAGAAAACTTGTCGAGCAGTGTGTCGGTGTATCCCAACCCCGCCGCTGACGTGCTTCACATCCAATGGCCGACTTATACTCCGGCAAATATCCAACTCATCGATGCGGTTGGAAAAACGATGATTACGACCAATGTATTTGGAGCTAATGCAACAATCAGCACAAGCGATGTGCCTGTCGGTGTTTATGTGTTGCGCGTGAATGACGGGCAGTCCATCACCACGCAGCAAATCGTGGTTCAACACTAAGCCATAACACAAAGAAAGAGGCGCAGCGTTTCGCAGAGATAATCTGCGAAACGCTGCGCCTCTGCTTTGGTTGGCACTACTTCTTGCGCTCGGCTTCAAGCACAATCACAATTGGCTTTTCTCCCGCCACATGCACATATACTTCCTTGATGTCTTTGCCTTGGCGTGAAAGCGGATTGAAACCAACCTTCAACGTGGCATGTTCTCCGGGAAGAACCAGTTGCTTGTCCAAAGTTGGAGTAGTGCATCCGCATTCTGTTGTTACGCTATCTATCACCAGTGGGGCGTTGCCACTGTTGCAAATGAGGAAATCATGTTCCACACCACCGCGGCTTGGTATGAGACCAAAATCAAATCTAGACTCGCTTAAATCTACCAGCGCCTTGCGAACCGTCGGAGGTATTGCAACTACCTTTTCAATTTCAATGCGACGTTCCAAACAAGCCGCGCGATTGTAAATCGAGCCGCGCTGATCACCCAAATTATCGCTCACGGTCATATCTGATTTCAATTCTCCAAAAGGCAACAATTCAATTTCAAGCCGGGCACCGTTGGAGGCCTCATCACGCAGGTATGGCACAAAAGCACCACTGCTGTCTGCCTGAAGGTAATTCACCAAACTCGCCGTCCGTCGTTTGGTGAGATTGAGGTTGTATTCGGTCTTGGCGCGAGGACTTGCAAAACCTCTTACATACAAACGAAAGCTGGTACCCGAATCCAACTCCGCCAACAAGGCGTCAGAAAAGCGATTCAAATCGAATACGCCCTTGTCCACCTTCAACTCAAAAAAGTCTTTGGTGATTTCTTCTTTGTCATCACGCTTCTCCCCTTCCAACCCTTTGGTGTTCTCGCGGATGTAATCGCCTTTCAATGCAGTATAAGAAGCAAAGGCATCGAGGTAAGTCAACGTGGTCGTTGTGTCCATCGTGCGTGGATTCGGTTCATCATTGTGGAAGTAAAGCACAACAGGCAGCTCATTCATTAAGCGCTGCAGCACATTGCGCGTGGTGTCTGTGGCCACCTTCTTTTCGCCACAGTCAAACACAGCACTCAACATATACAAGTCGTTGCAGCACGCTGATTCATACTGAAGGCTATCGGGCTTGTTGGATGCAAAATAGATGTTGCAGCGACCATCTCTTTTCGAGGCATACACCGACGGTGATAGCTCATTAAAAGAACTGTTGAAGGTCTTCCCCATATTCACCGGCTTGTCAAAAGTCTCCCCTTTGTGGTTGGCGTAAAACACGTCCGAACCACCATATCCCTGGTGCCAGTCGCTGGCGAAATACAAACGTCCATCATGATAGAACGGGGTGATTTCATCGCCCTCAGAGTTGATGCGTTTACCCAAATTCTTCGGCTTCTTCCATCCGTCATCGTTTACCGAATACCAGATATCCAATCCGCCCTCTCCACCAGCCCTATTCGACACAAAGAAGAGATAGTCCTTGCCATCCATTTTTGCAACATGGGGCATCGTGTTGATAGTGCCTTCAGCATTGACCACATCCAAGACATAGGTTGTAATGATTTGACCATTTTGCCAGCTACCCGTCATGATTTGCGTAAAATCATTGTTTACCTGACTGAAATAAACACGATCATCCACCAATGAATAGCTCGCCTGTGAACCCTCCGAGAAAGGCATACCCGGAATGCTGCTAATCTGTGCAAATGCAGGCAAAATCTTGGGATTGCGGATGCTGTCGAAAAGCATCTCGGCATTCCGTATCGACCATACAGACTCGTTATAGGAAGAAAAATAGAATTGATCATATTGCTGCAACGGGGCAAAAACACTTGTTCCCTTGTTGATGCTCTGCGGCAACTTATCTTTATTCCACTGCACATCACGGCAATCGGCGCCCATGATAGCTTGCAACAAACTGTCGGGACTATCTTGCTTGTCGATATTATTGAGCGCCCACTGTGACGCTTTGACTTCATGGGTAGCAAAATCAATCAGACTGCGGTCAGCAGTGGTCTTGTACTTCTTCGTGAACTTCTTGAAATTCCGCTGCGCATCTTCATATCGACCCATTGCCTTTTCTAACCACGCCATATAGTAAAGCGCATTGGGATCCGTTTTACCTTCATCAAGATCGTAATTCGTTTTATATAAATCAAAGGCCATTGGATAGTACTTCACCTCACGCGCAGCATCAGCCAAGCGCTTGCGTATTTCAAATGAAGTTGAATCCAAAGCATAGGCCTGGTTGTAATAGCCGAAAGCCTCGTCCCACGCGTTGCGCTCAAGCGCAGCCTTGTCGCCGTACTTCACATATTGCTCGGGCGACTGAGCATGCACATGCTCAATAGTAAAAAACAGAATAACGAAAAAAGCTATGATGGAGTGGTGACGTGTCATGATGATAGGTAATCCGCTAGGTAAGGCTTATAAATTCTCGGTGAGGAAATTGGTCATTTTGGTGTACAGATGCAAACGCGTGTTGCCACCGCCAATGCCATGGTTCTTGTTTGGGTAAACAAACATATCGAACTGCTTGTTGGCAGCAACCAAAGCTGTGACCATGTCCATGCTGTTTTGAAAATGCACATTGTCGTCGGCACTGCCATGCACTAACAAATACTTTCCCTTAAGCGATTTCACAAAGTTGATGGGGGAATTATTTTCATAACCACCGCTGTTCTCTTGCGGTGTACGCATGAATCGCTCTGTATAAATGCTGTCGTAATATTTCCAATTGGTAACCGGCGCTACGGCAATGCCCGCCTTGTAAAAGTCGGCTCCCTTGGTCATGCACAGCGAGGTCATGTAACCACCAAAACTCCATCCCTGCATACCAATGCGAGAAGCATCCACATAGTTCTGTCCTCCGAGGTATTTGGCAAAGTCGATGAAGTCTTCGGTTTCGAGTTTACCCAAATTCATGTAGGTGCTGTGTTTGAATTCACGACCGCGATACTGCGTGCCGCGCGGATCACAGCTCACCACAATGTATCCTTGCTGACACAACAGCTGATGCCACAAATGACCGCGACCACCCCAACTGTCGGTAACAGTGTTGCTGCCCGGCCCTCCATAAATCGCTACAAGAACCGGGTACTTTTTGTTTGGATCAAAATTGCTTGGCTTCATCATCCAGCAATTCAAATCAACACCTGCACTGTTTTTAAAAGAGAAAAACGTCTTTTGAGCGAGGTTGTATTTCTTCAAACGCTCTTTCAAACTTGCGTTGTCTTTTAGCACACGTATCTGCTTGCCTTTAACATCACAGAGCACAAAATCTACGGGCGTATTCGCATCACTATGAATCATGATGCAATTCTTGAAACCCTTGCTGAACTCCGCGCTGTTGTTACCTTTCTGTGCACTCAAACGGACTGGCGCTGACTGCTGCTTCTTGAAATTGACCGAATACACATGCTGTTCCATGGCGCTCACCATACTTGACGTGTAGTAGGCCGTTAAGCTTGTTTCATCGATGCCATAAAAGTCGATAACATCCCAAGCGCCTTTGGTGATTTGCTTTTTCACTGCGCCGGCGCTATCAAACAAGTACAAATGATTGTAACCATCGCGCTCGCTCAACCACACAAAACTGCCATCGGCAAGGAACGTGAGTGCGTCGGAAATATCAATATACGTGTTGGCCTGCTCGGTGAAGATCAATTGTGTGGGAACCGTATTGAGCATGGTTGTGGTTGCCGACAAATCCGTGAGCATGAACTCCAGTTTGTTTTGATGACGATTCATGCGCATCACGCACAACTTGTCGTTGCTCGTGGTCCACTCGATGCGCGGTATATATTGATCGGCAACACCGCCAACATCAACTTTCCGGCTTTGCCCCATGGCCATATCGTACACATAGATACTCACGGTGCTATTCGTTTCTCCTGCCTTCGGGTATTTGAAGCGCTGTTGCTCGGGATACAACTCACCGAAGATATCCATCGAAAATTCGCGCACTGCGCTTTCGTCGAATCGATAGTAGGCGATGCGGTTGCCCTGTGGGCTCCACTCAAAACCCTTGGCTATGGCGAATTCCTCTTCATACACCCAGTCGGTGGCGCCATTGATGACCTTGTTCATCACGCCGTCGCGTGTGACCTGTGTTTCCAGCTTGCTGGCAATGTCCATCACAAACAAATTGTTGGCGCGCACAAATGCGATATGCTTTCCATCGGGTGATACTTCGGCGAGCATTTGCTTGCCTTTTGAAAAATCCGTGAGCGGAAAGGTCTTCTTCGAAGCCAAGTTGTAGACGTAGTAATTCGCAGAAAAGCTATAGCGGTAAATAGGTTCCGATTCAGTTTGGATCAGCAACCATTGCTCGTCGCTGTTGAACTCATAGCCATCAAACGACTTGGAGGCATCACCAAAAATATCCATCGACGTTGCTACCACGCCCACCTCGGTACCGGAAGCGTAGCTATACTTCACGATGCGTGTACCGAAGGCATCGCTGGGTTCTGTGGCCGTGTAGTGCAAGCCATCGTTCATACTGTTGAGACCTCCCACAAACTCGGATGAAAACTCACCACCACTCCAAATGAGGGCATTGGTAAGGTTTTGCTGAGCCTTAACAGAAAAGGCAAAAAAAGAAAACAGCACAAGAGCTGCAAGTTGGAGCTTCATAGGATTCGATTGGTGTGCCGAAATTAAGGAATAGAGGGGGAATCTGCGTCAATTCTGAGGCTTATTCCCGGTGTGCCTTTTTTCAACAAATCACCCCTCACCCCTCCCAATTCTCCGCATTCTTGCTGATGTAGTTGCGCACATGCAGGAGGTCGCCCGCTGAGCGCAACACGCTGTCATGATAGCGCTCCTGCCAGTCGAATGCAATGCCCTGCCGGCGCGCCTCGGCAGTAACGGCAGCTTTAAACCCGCGAATGATGGAAGCCAGATTTTTGGATTGCGTCCCGAAGTGATTTTTCGGGCGAATCAATTCCTCCAGTGAATTCGATTGCCAGACGGAATCTGCGAGCTCATCGGAAGGGCATGCCTC
>CANHPZ010000115.1 GCA_947462725.1 Flavobacteriales bacterium | reverse complement strand
TTTTCAAGCCCCATCTTCTTCCAGCTTTTACCACCATCGGCTGTGCGGTAAATGCCGTCGCCAATAGTCACGCTGTTGCGCGTCCACACTTCGCCGGTACCTACCCACACGGTATTGTCGGGGTCGGAAGGCGACACGGCAATGGCGCCGATCGACTGGCAGTAATCATCGAACACGGGGTTGAACGTGAGTCCTGCATCGAGCGACTTCCACACACCGCCGCCGGCTGCACCGACATAAATAATATTCGAGTTCGACGGATGTCCTTCGATGTCGCCCACACGACCGCTCATGAGGGCCGGGCCCACGTGACGCGCTTTCATGTCGCCGAAGTATTCGCCGGCAACGAGCGCCGGAGTTTGGGCCACAACCAAGAGTGACGATGCAAGTAACGCACCGCTAAGGATGAAGTGTTTCATACGTGTGTAGGGATTTTTTATTCGCCCGGAAATTTGAAGTTCTCTTCAGTAACCGCAGGATTGGCCACGATTTTTTCAAATGAAATAGCTTGTGATTCGCCGTCTTTCAATCCCATGGTTTGCGAGAACGCAACGAATGCGCCTTCTACTTCTTGGTAATCGCTGTATTTGGTTTGCGCAATCTTGCCTTTCATTTCACCGGCAGTGAGTTCACTTTCCGACATGATTACAGCTTTCGTGTCTTTGTCGATATAGTAGTATTCGATGTTTGGCACTTCTTTGCCTTCGGCCAACGTGGTTTTCTTATCGAGTTTGATTTTGTGGCAAACAACGCCATCAATTGTTTCTTCTCCTTCGAGCGTGGCCTTGTAACCGAGGTCTGCGCAATGAAACAATCCCAGCGGGAAATCCTTGCACATGCGCTTGGTGTTCTCTGTTGTTTCGTCATCGGCCTTCTCGGCTTTCTGCGTCATGAAGTTGGTGCTCCATACGGTTGAGCCATCATAGGCGCCTTGTGTAATCTCCATGCCCTGAATGCTGATTTTCGTGTACATACGTCCATCGCGCATGGAAACGATTTCCAACGGAATCTTCATGCCCATTTGCTCAACGGTTGCTACATACTTGAGTCCGTTGATTTTGTCCCAGGCTGCGCCGCCCATAGCTTCTTTGGTGGAAGCGATGATATCCGTTGCAGATTGTGCTTGCGTGAAGCTCACAGCAAAAGCCAGGAGCAGGGTGAAGAATGTTTTTTTCATGGATGGTTTTGTTTGCGCAAAAATCGATGACTAATGGATTGTGTTATGTTAATTTTTGTGGAACACAAGATGGCCCAATAGACCACCTTGGTTTTGTCCATTCTTGCTTTTTAGAAGGGAATGGAGATGCCGGCGGACCATGCGTAGACTTCCGGTGTGCCTTTTACACCAGCCACCATAATCGCATAATCAGTGGCCGTAAACTTCATGGTCAAATCGTATTGAGCCCAGATTATGCTGTTGCCAATACCGATTTGAGCAATGGCGCTGATGCGGTATGGTTCCAAGGCATAGTCGTCTTTGCGGCGCTCGCGCTGACGATGCCCGTCTTCCGACCATTTGTACGTCATGTTGGCGCCCACGCGGTAACCGGCCACGGCACCAAATCCGAAATGAAATGCCTTGTCGAGGTTGCGCTTGGTGTTGAACTGCAGCATAACAGGTAAGGTAACATAATTCGCATTGAGCGTGTTTTTGCGGTAGGTGCGCGTTGAATCTTCAATGCCTTGAAGCGAGGGCTCATCGGTGAGTCGAATGTTTTTCGCGAAGGCGTAAGATTCGAACTGCATGCCCAAACCGGCTGCAATGCGCATGCGATCTTTGATGATTTCTCCTTTCACTTCGAAGGGTATTACGCCAATCATGCTGCATTGCTCGGTGTTCATGCTGAGGTCCGGGCGGTCGCTCAGTGCGCGTGAGCCATCGGTATTCACCAATCCCAAGAAACCGAATTGGAATCCGCTGACGCCGGACCACTCGTAGTCTTCAGCGTGGTTTATTTCAGGTTCTGATCCATCGATAATGTTCAGGGTATCTTCGCCGGCTTCGTCGGTAATCACGAGGATGGTGGTTTTTCCCATTTTGATATTCACCGTGTCGATGCGCGCTGCGCTGCTATCAGCCTGGTTTTGCGCTTGAGCCGAGGTTGTGAATGAAAGCGCCAAAAGCGCGATTACTATACAGGTTAAAAGTGAAATTGCGTTTTTCATGTCTTTACTTTTTAGTGTGCATTGATTGATAATGATCCCCATTGCATTTCGAAGGAGTGCTTGTCGCGGCGCACTTTGGGCAGGGTACCTTCTGCCGTGGCGCGTGCTGTGATTGCTTCTGCCTTCAATCGTATCCACTGCCGCGGGGTGAGGGGAGTGGCTTGCGATTCGTGATGTGTTGATTTGATATGTTGTGCCAAAAGATCGGATGCGGGCGGTATTGCGTTTATGTCATACGGCAGTTGCAGCGGTGCTTCCAGGGAAACTGTATCCACCGCAGTGGTGATGTTGTGGCGGTCTACATTTTCAAAAGCTATTGCGTTTTGTTCTTCCGCGTTGGGCGCTTCCGGTGGAACTACGCCATCAACTTCGTGTGCAATATGTTCTGTCAGAATAATGGCTTTTGATTTTTGCTCTTGTGCCACCGCTGGTTGTTGATTCTGAATAATGATCTTCGGAATCGCGGCGCCAATCGAATCTTCCTTAGGTGCTTTTGTTTCCAATTGCTTAGCTATGGGTTGTTCCACCACGCGTGCTGTTTGCCAAACGATCCAAACGATGAGCGCCACGCTTGCTGCCGCTGCCCAATAGCGCCATAGTGAGCGCTCTTGTCGGCGATAAAGCGATTGCTTCACGGAATTATCGAGCACATGCAGGTCACGGTTGCGGCGTAAGGCTGCACGAATCTCTTCATCCGTGGCAATTTCCTTTTTCAATCCCGACCAATCCAGCACAGGCATGTCATCGGCATTCAACCGGGGCAATTCGCGGTCGTCGAACTCCCAGCTCACGCCCCATTCGGGATGTGCCTCGAGCGCCGCCCATACCAACTCGGCATCGGCGGCAGAGAGCCGTCCTTCGAGCGCGTCGAGGAGCAGGGCTTCGATATTTCCGGGTCCGATGTTCATGAGGGCCAGTGTTGGGTGATGAATGATTTGAGCGTTTGACGTGCGCGAAAAATGTACACGCGCACTTGCGTGTCGCTGAGGCCCGTGATTTCGGCTATTTGCGCATAGTCGTAATCTTCATAGTCGCGCAGGAGGATGAGCTGCTTTTGTACTTCGGGCAAAGTGTCTACCGCCTGATTCAGCAGCAGACGCAGTTCATCGCTGTGGTCTTGTACATCGACGGTGCTTTCCACGCGCATCATCGCTTTTTGCTTTCTTTTCTGCTTGCGCGACCAATCCACAATCGCATGATAGGCAGCAGTGAACAAATACGATTTGGCTTTTGCTGCATCAATGGTTTCAACCTTCTCCCACATTTTACTGAATACGGTTTGCACGATGTCTTGCGCCTGATCGCGGTCTTTCAATTGCTTGTACACAAAGGCGAAGACGCGGTTGGCGTAGAGGTCGACGGTGCTATTGTATTCCTGCGTTGTCATGTGAAGTTGACAGTAGGACGAGTTATGGGAATCGTTGTTACACTAGTCGATAATAATTCTTCGACTGATAATTATTTCCCCTTGCGGTATTCATCATGCATACCCTGGCCTCGCATGATTTGCTCGGTGTATTTCTCGATGCGGGATATGCGTGTTTTGCTTTGCTTGGGTTCGGCAAAATGCAAGAGATACCCGCGCTGACGCCCGGGAGTGAGAGCGTAGAAAGCACTTTTGAGCTCGGGCGATTCTTTGAATTTATCGCTTAACTCTTCCGGAATCGCCATCTCAGTTGTAGGCTTGAAGGTCACTTTTTTTCCAGCTTCTTCAATGGTAATGGCCTCACGGATGTATTCAGCGATTTCCTTTTTGAGCTTCACGATTTCCTTTGTCGTGGTGAAGCGAAGTAGACGACTGGCTTGTGTATTTTCACCGGCTGCTACTAGTAATTTCTTTTTATCCTCAAGCAATGAGCCTTTGAAAAAACTGATGGAACACGACTCTTTCCAGGCCCCCATCATCACTACGTTTTTGCCGTTGTGCGTATAACAGGGATTTCCCCATTTGCGCTCTTCGGTTAGTCCACCGTCTAAAAGCATGTCGCGCAGGGTTTGCATTTCTTCCTGCCAGTTGTGCACTTTGCATTGCGGAGTCGATACGAGCGGACATCTGCCGCAGCCTTCGGTGAAGAAGGCGTCGACTTGTGGATTGTAGCGTTGATTCATGTGTGTTATGATAGCCTAGCAGTCGATGGTGAGTTGACGCCAATCTCTATTTCGAAGGCTCAATTAAGTCCCACAAATTTCCGAAGAGATCACGAAATACAGCCACTTTGCCGTGCGGTTCAACAGATGCTTCGCGCACAATTTCTATGTGATGTTCCTGCAGTCGCGCATAATCACGGTCGAAATTGTCGGTATGCAGAAAAAGAAAAACGCGTCCTCCGGTTTGGTTGCCGATGTGCTGCTTTTGTTCGTCGTTCGAGGCCTGCGCAAGCAAAAGAGAACACGCGCTACCGGTAGGAGTTACAACCACCCATCGCTTGGTCTCGGATAGGCGAGTGTCTTCAGTAAGAACGAATCCTAATTTTTGAGTATAATATTCGATGGCCTTGTCGTAATCATCTACCACGATAGCCACATGCACGAGCGATTGTTTCATGCTGCGAGGATAAGCCAGAATGATGGATTTTTTTGCGAGATAGCGCTCCTGAACTTGAGAAAATGCTTCCGCATTTGGCGCTGAAAATGACCGCACAAAGGATTAACATCTTACTGCCATGGCCAAGGCTTGCCTTCGAGCATGCAGGTATAAAGCTCAAGCTGATACGGTTTCAAGTCGCTCAAATCGGGGTCCATGGTCGTGACTAACTTCTTCAGTCCGCGCAACAGATATTCGGTAGTAAGCTCTCCATATCGGTCTACCGCAAGTTGCTTGAAGGGTAGGCAAAGTGAGGTCGACAGTTGTTCGATTTCTTCTTTGCTGTAAAAGGGCTTACGCGGTTTGCGCTCACGGGTGCGTGTTTCATCGAGCGGGTCGTATGCACGCACGATGGCTTCTACCTGTTTGCGCAAATCGCTATCGTTTTTGATCTTGTAATGAAACCCTTGAAAGGCACCACTGCGCAGAAACTCTTGTGGTGCTTGCAGCGCGCGCTCCAATGGTAACACATCAACAATATGCACAGGAGGGAGGTCGAATCTGCGGGCCACACCATCACGCCATTCCATGAGCTCCAGGAGTGATGCGCAAAAGGCGTCAGAGTATTGTCGGTAGTGATAGGGCTTCAACTTGGGAGTATGGCTCCGCGGCTCGATATGCTCGAGTGCACGGTTTTCAACCGCCAATACATGCGTCAGCTGGCGGTTCTCTACACGTTCGAGTAAGGAGTCTTTGAGCTCCATTAAATGCACCACATCGTTGGCGGCGTAGGTGAGTTGCTCGCTTCTCAGAGGGCGTCGACTCCAGTCCGACTGTTGTTCACTTTTATCGAGAATGTCGCCGGTTTCTGCTTCGATGAGTCCGGCCAAGTTGCGCGCCTCGTGGTTGCTTAAGGTGGCTGCAATTTGCACGTCGAAGATGTTGCGGATACTGCAACCCATCGCCTTCAATAGTGCTATGTCTTCGGAGCCTGAATAGACAATCTTTTGCTGATCATCGCGCTCCAGATAGCGCCACAAGGGTTCCATCGACATGCCACTGAGCGGATCAACAACAAACACACTTTCGCCATCTGTAAATTGCAATAGCAGGAGCTTGAACCCATAGCCACGCTTGAAGCTGTCGTACTCGGTATCGAACGCCACACGCTCCGCCGCACCTAGCGTGTCGATCATGCCTTGCAAGGCGTTTGGGGTGGCTACCCAGTGGGGGAGGGGCTTGAGTTGCATCGTTGGGTCGCAAGTTATATGTGCATGGGTGAATTCCGATTGATTTGTTTTGAATTTTCCGCAGGCACACACACAAATTCGAATTTAAATCGCCTATTTCTGCTGGGTCAGACTTATCTTTGTGCATTACAGCTAGATTCTTATTACCTGACCAATCAACTGATTTAACTTGTCTGTCAATTATAGTATTATAAAACTGGCTTCCTGCGTGATGCTGCTTTTCGTTGCCGCTTGTTGGAATGAATTGCTGGCACAGCCTGCTAATGATAACTGGTCGGCAGCTCAACCCATCACTGTTACGGGAGCAGGATTCGGACTAGGAACCTTTAGTTCAGCGGCATCAGTGCTGGATTACGCCACGATGGAAACTGGTGAGTATGCAGCAAATCCTATTTTTCAGAAAAGTGTATGGTATACGTTTACCATTGCTACGACGCGTCAAGTGAGTATCAGTATGGTGTTGAGTGGCCAGGATGTGTCAGCCACTAGTCTGGGTTTTTTTGTTTATCGGGAGACAACTACTTTGCCTTTGAGCACAGACATGGGCTTCTTCACCGATGGCGCAGTGGGTGCCACTAGCACTAATGAATGTCTGACAGCCGGTAAATATTATATTCAACTTTGTGGTTCGTTTCCACTTTCTATCAATCTTAATCCGCAAGTTGTTATTGATCCTACCCCGAGCGCGAATTTACATGATGCCATGCAAACACCGGACAACTATGGTGTGGTGACCAATGGATTTCCAATAACACTGGAATGGCCTTGTTTGAGCTTGCAAACAGCGAATGAGTATTATTCAGGTTTTGGTGCGAATTATCGTGATTACAGCAAATCGTATTGGATTACTTTTCAAACGGATAATCACATCGATTTGCTGAGCTATTATATCAGTCAATTTACCGGTGCAAACGGTTCAGAAGAAGTTGCTGTAAGAATTTTCGATGCACCTGTAACCCCCGCGAGTCTCAATCCAATCAATGCGATATACACGTCCAGTGGCCCTTTCAATACGGGGGTATGGACACATATTCCTTGTCTGCTGCTGCCGAATACAACATACTATATGCAGATTGTTGGTCGGCGTGATTATTCCAATTCATCTCAAGTATACCTGGCGCATTTGGGCGAAGGGCCTACGGCAGAGCCAATTCCAACTGAAGCAAGCTGGAATGCTGGTAATGATTTTGGAACCGTCACATCCACCCCGATGCCGGGCACTTCGATTTCACGCTCTGATTATTTCTCTTGCGAGTCTCAAATGTCTGAAATTCCGGGTGCATGCAATAATCTCATGCCGGCCAATGGATTCACGGGTATAAACAATGCCACTTATGATTTGTCGAATTGGTTTACGCTAAATCTTACCCAGGAGTCCAGTCTAATTGTGACCTCGAGCACTACATGTCAGGCCTGCCCGGGCAACACCTACAATCACTCGATGTATCTCCGTGTTTTAACACAGACGCCAAACAACAACTGCAATAGTTTCCAGTTGCCTGCTGATGTGTTTTATGAAGGACCTTTCAATGGTTCCGGGTTGTGTTATGTGACGTGTTTGCCACCCGGAGAATACACCCTGCAAATAATGGGAAGGAGTCAATTGACCGGAAACCCCTATGATTGCGCGAATTCGCAATTTGGTCGTCGACATGATATTACTGTGGCCTTTGTTGAGCCTGCTATTTTCGAGTATGGTATGGCTGCAGCCGGTGATGTGGATGCAATTAACAATGGGAGTGTATTACAGGAAAATATTGTTTACTCTGCAGATTTGGCGGAGCTAACCTGCGAAATAACTATATTGCCTGATACGTTGGTTTGTTGGCCTTCTACAGACAGGGCAGTATACCGAACGTTGGAGATTGGTGATGCCGACAATGATGCCGTCGCGGATAGCGGAATGCTCATAGTCCGTAACTACAATTACCAGAA